>NZ_JBHTKK010000010.1:0-131464 GCF_042675985.1 Oceanobacillus locisalsi | reverse complement strand
GTTAGCTGAAGCCGTCCCCATGGAAAGCGGAATGTTTTTCCGTAGCGGTCATTATCCTCTAAATTTAGTTGATTTTGATGAGGAGCTCTGATGAAGCCAAATAAGTTGGCTGTGAATAGTAACTTTTATAACCAAAACCCTTGCGCTTGATGGCATGTTATATGTTCTTAAAAGGAAAATAAGGGCTCTGTCTGTGTTTTTTATCAGACAGAGCCCTTTCCCATTAATGTTCTCCCAAAACGTTCTGGGCAATGTTTACAGCATGATCGCCGATTCGTTCTAAGTTACTTAATATATCAACGAATACAATTCCTGCTGATCCATCACAAACACCTTCATTCATACGGATGATATGGCTTTTACGGAATTTACGTTCCATTTTGTCTATTTGATCTTCTTTTTGAATGACTTCCAATGCAGCTTCTCTGTCATCCATCTCTAATGATTCCACAGCTTGTTTTACTGTCATATACGTTAAATCAAACATTTTATTTAAATCTTCAATTGCTTGATCGGTCAAAGAAACTTTGTTAGACATTTTATAATCGACTAATTCTACAATATTTTCATAATGGTCACCAATCCGCTCAATATCACGTATTGTGCTCATCAGGGCCGTATGCTCTGCACTTTCAATCTCTGATAAGTTGGTAGAAGCGATATTCACCAGGTACTCTGTGATTTTACGGTCCAGATTGTTCAGTGCTCCTTCCGTTTGCAATGCCATCTCAGAATGTTTCGGGCTTTGTGTTGTAACATAATTATGTGTTTCTTCTAATCCCTGGTATGCATATTTACCCATACGGACGACTTCTAATTTCGCCTGCCCGAGTGCTAATGAAGAAGACTGCTGCAGGAAAATAGAATCCAAATGCTTCGGTTTATACTCGATAATAACATCATCACCAGGCACAAGCTTCGTCACTATCCATGCCAAGGCACCAATGAATGGAAATTGAATAAGCGTATTCGCTATATTAAAACTTCCGTGTGCAAAAGCAATGGTCATCTCCTCGTTCAAGCCTAAGCTTGATTGTAAATAACCGACAAAGCTGGTAAACGGCACTAGCAATAATATAAAAATCAATGCCCCGAGTAAATTAAAGATAACGTGTGTGTAGGCAGCGCGTTTGGCAGCTACAGATACGCCGATACTGGCGAGAACAGATGTTATCGTTGTTCCAATATTATCACCAAACAACACCGGAATAGCTGCATCTAATTCGATAGCTCCTTGCGCGAATAAATTTTGAAGAATACCGATCGTTGCTGAGGAGCTTTGCACGATTACGGTAAAGACCGTCCCTATAACAACACCAAGGACAGGAATTTCACTCATCGAAACGGTCAAGTCCTGAAATGCCTGCAAGGAACGAAGCGGCTCCATACCTCCGCTCATTAATTCCAGTCCATAGAATAAAGAACCGAATCCAAATAAAGCTTGTCCGACAGCGACTATTTTTTGCTTTTTAAAGAAAAAGATAGTAAATGCGCCTAGCGCTAAAAAGAGCAACGAATACTGTCCGACATCTATTCCAATAATAAAAGCTGTTACAGTCGTTCCGATATTTGCCCCCATAATGACACCAATTGCTTGTCTTAATGTCATAAAACCGGCATTTACAAGTCCGACAGTTAATACTGTGGTCCCGGAACTGCTTTGAATAAGTACCGTAACAAGAATTCCGGCCAGAACCCCTAAAAAAGGATTGCTGGTAAATCGGTCTAAGATGTCCCGCAGCCGGTCACCAGCTGATTTCTGCAGGCCATCCCCCATGAATTTAATCCCCATCAGGAATATACCGATTCCCCCGAGAAATTCAATAATTAACTTTTGAACATCGATATCCACGAAAACTTCATCCCTTCTACCTCTTATGTTAACTTTTGTAGAATTTTGCGCCTTAGCGCCTCATTCATTATTGATGATTCCCGCGATAATGTAAACATATATAGAGAAAAATTTACAAAGATTTAATATTTGAAGTTGTCCGCTCTGAAAGAAAGCTTAGTATATGCATTTTTTGTCATAACATGTGTCTTTTCAGAAAAATAAAAACACAGGATTCATTATGTAACGAATCCTGTGTTTTATTCCATTACTCTTCACGTCGCTCTTCTACCCGTACACTGGTTCCATCGACAGCGACTACTTTAATAGGTGTGCCTTTTTTAATCCAGCGACCGCCGGACACAGCACTGTAATGTTTATTGTTCACTTCAATCGTGCCGGAAGGTCTGAAATCCGTCAGCGCCACTCCTTCTTCCCCAAGTAATGCTTCATATTCCTCGCTTAGTGATCTGTAACCTTGTTCATTTGTTAACTGATCCTTCAATGCGATTTTCGTCCACATCTGTCTGCGCTTAAACACTTTTAAGAATGCCAGGGAGGAAAATGCACCGACGAAAATACTGATTACTGCATACAGCCCATTAACAAAATCCGGCTGCGGCAATGCAACCGCAACAATCATAATGACAAGTCCAATCGTTGCCAGTGTACCGTCATTCAGTACTTTCCCATCAATAATAATCAGTAATATTCCTAGGAAATAAATAATAAACATGAGTAAGACAGAATCGGTTTCTGTATATACGGTAAAATAAACAGTGATAAATCCTAAACCTAACACACCAAAAATCCCGCGCATATTTACAAATATTTCACCTAATATAAATAATGTTCCAAAAAATAAGGCAAGAAATCCAATCCATTGTAATTCAACAATGTCCATACACGTCACACCCTCTCATATCCTGCTTCTATTTATATGTACGTATGAGGTAAATAATAAGTTTCGTTAAAGGAGAATTTTTATGGAATTTTTGCGTAGAATTTCCCTGATTACCTTTATTATATTAGTCGTTGCTAGCATTTTTCAAGATTTATCTCATTTTGATGAAACAATCCCATCCCCCGATAACGAAAACTTGGAAGTACCATCCTTTGAAGCTGTTCCCGTAAAAGTCACTCCAGGAGACACCGTGCTCAGTATTACAGAGGAGATCCAAACCATATCTGCTGCTTCTGTATCGGTTGAACATATTTTAACAACTTTTGAATCATTAAATCCGACTACCTCTTCCAATGAAATTGTTATACATGAAATTTACTACTTTCCACGATTTCAAGATGAATAATACAAGGGTCATCACCAAATCTATGGGTAAGGTAATAAATGCTATATTTTTGATAAAGGCAACCCGCTCCGGTCAAACCCTCCCTTTTCCGACGCAGCAGTATCCTTACACCTTACCTTCACCTCTTCAACTGTATGAAAGAAACGATCAATCCCTGTTCCTATGGAATGGAAGTTACTTTTTAAAGTGTATAAGCTGAGTTTATGGCATCATGCAAACTATATATTTAAATACTGAACCAAATAAAAAAAGGCTGAAATTCAGCCTAAGATAAAAATGGAATAACGAAAAATGCGGATATTAAGGAAAGGGCTCCTGCTATAATACCAATAAGGCCAAGTATATTTGTACCTCTGCTCCGTGCTACAAAACCAAATACAATACTGGCTGCACCTAATACAACCGGCCAGGTGAAAAAAGATATAATTGCTAAAAGAATACTTCCCCACCCATATAGCGTTCCCGGGTTAAAACTTTTTTCTTCTTCAATATCCGGTAAATCAGCATTCGTAAGCTCGGCAGAAAACTCCTCCATCCTTTTACTGTCTAATGTACTATCCGGATGTTCATGCTTCGGTCTTTGTCCATGATTTGGCGCATCCTGAACTTGATCGTTTTTATCATGATCCTGCATAAGATAACCTCCTTCTTTTTTCAGAATTTCGTTATTAGCTTACGGAATTAATAACTTTTCATACAGGCATCATGCGGTATTTTTAGTAAAGAATGGTATACTTATTTTGTTTTCTGCATATATTTACATGGTTGATGAATATAAGAAGATATTCAAAAGGAGTGATGATATGTCTTTTTTTATAAAAGAAATGATTAAAAATAAACTGCGTAGACTAACCCCGGATGAAATTTTACATTATAGCGGCGAATATGGCTTTTCCATTACACGCACCCAGGCTGAGCAAATTGTCAACTATTTAAGAGCTTCTTCTCCTGATCCGTTTAATCAGGCTGACAGGGATCGATTTATGAGGGAACTGGCAAACATTACAGACCCAAAAACAGCTGCAGCAGCACAACAGTTAATGGATGAGGTCATTAAATCATATGGGATGGAGCATTTATTTTAAGATACAAAAAAAGATGAGTATGCCCGTACATCAGGATACTCATCTTTTTATTTATAAAGGATTAACCTTCCATAATGATTTCTTTTAAATTCTCTTGAAATGTACCTTCACGCAGCATCTCTATCTCATGTTTATAAGGTGCTTTTTTATTCTTCTTATCCATCCCTACATAAGGCGTTTCAAGAATCTTAGGCAATTCACTAAGCTGTGGATGGTGAACAACCTTATGCAGCGCATCAAAGCCGATATAGCCAAATCCAATGTTTTCGTGACGGTCTTTATGTGCTCCGCGGTCATTTTTACTGTCATTGACATGAACAACTTTCAGGCGGTCTAATCCGATGATTTTATCAAATGTATTCAATACCCCGTCAAAATCATTCACCACATCATAACCTGCATCATGGATATGGCATGTATCCAGACAGATGGAAAGATGTTCATTATGCGTGACTCCGGAAATAATCTCAGCAAGTTCTTCAAAAGTTCGTCCCATTTCAGAACCTTTTCCAGCCATCGTTTCCAAAGCAATTTGTACATCATTTTTCTGTTCAAGCACTTCATTTAAACCTTCGATAATTTTGGGAATGCCTTTTTCTGGACCTTCACCGACATGTGCTCCAGGATGAAGAACAATTTGCTTGGCTCCTAGAGCCTCCGTACGCTCGATTTCACTCTGCAGGAAATTTACACCCAATTCAAAGGTTTCGGGCTTCACTGTATTACCGATATTAATAATATATGGTGCATGCACGACAATATCTGATATTCCATGCGATTTCATGTGTTCCAGCCCTGCGTCAATATTTAATTCTTCGATTGGCTTTCTTCTCGTGTTTTGCGGTGCACCTGTATAAATCATAAATGTATTAGCCCCGTAAGAAGCAGCCTCTTCACTAGAGACCAATAGCATTTTCTTACCATTCATGGAAACATGAGAACCTATTTTCACCATAACTATTCCTCCTAACGCTTTTTCTTTTGCTGATCTTTTGTCAGCTGTCTTTTAATTTGCTGCTGCTGTTGTTTTTGCTTTTTCTTATAGCCTGGCTTTACTTTCTTTGCCTTTTTCACCCGTTTCCACGCTTCCCGGTCCGTACTTGTATCTACGGTTTTACGGCGCTGTCTCTCATCCCAGGATTTATCTTCTTTCCATTCTCCCTGCTTGACTTCCACAAAAGAAAAGTTTAATCCATTTTGTTCTAATTTCTTGATAAGAGGAGCATCTTCTTCAGAATAAATGCTGACAGCTGTTCCTTCCAGTCCGGCTCGGGCTGTTCTTCCGACACGATGAACATAAAAATGCTCTTCTTTTGGAAGTTGGGCGTTAATAACATGGCTGACTCCTTTTATATCGATTCCCCGGGAAGCTAAATCCGTGGCAACGACATATTGGTAACGCAGCTGCTGTATATCTTTTAATACACGTTTTCTTTCTCTTGGCGTTAAACCGCCATGAATTACCCCGACATTTAATCCATCAGCTTCAAGCTTCTCTGCCAATTCATCGGCCAGCTGCTTCCCATTTGTAAAAATCAAAGCCAAATAAGGGTGAATTGTCCGGGAGATTTCCCAAATAATCTGTTCCGCGTCCCGATGCTTTTTTCGGATAAGCCGATGTTCCATTGTCTCCGGTGAAAAATGTTCTTCCATTTTTATATACTCCGGGTTTTTCAGATATTTTTTAAAGAAATGTTGTAAACGCTGCGGAATCGTTGCGGAGAAAACAAGCAGCTGTATATCCTGCTTCGAGCGCACCAGTAATTGATCGACTTCCTCTATAAAGCCTAAATCAAGCATTAAGTCCGCTTCATCAATCACAAAGGATTCTGCACTGTAAACGGATAGTGCACCGTCCTTAACTAAATCTAAAATTCTCCCCGGCGTACCAACAACAATCATAGGCGGGGTTTTTAATTTTTCTACCGCTTTTTGTTTATCGGTGCCGCCGACAAGCAGCTTTGCTGTCCAGTCTTCTGTTTTGTCAGCAATCGTAATGATCTTCCTTACTTCATTATAAAGTTGTGTTGCCAGCTCCCTCGTTGGAGCAGTAATAACAAACTGTACTTTCTTTTGATTTTCATCAAGCTTTTGAAACAATGGAAGCAGAAAAGCGTGCGATTTACCGGACCCTGTCCGCGATTGACCGATTACACTTTTTCCATCCAAAACAGCAGGAATGACTTGTTCTTGAACCTCTGTTGGATTTCTGAATTCCAGTTCCTGCGTAATACGCTGCATATCTGTACTCAGAGATAGTTCCGTAAATGTTTTTCCCATTTGTTTTCCCTCCTTTAAATACACGTTTCATTGTTCGTCACCAGTAGATAAAAACATCTACTGTATATGAGCTTACATAAATACAAACGGATCTGTATTGACTTGTGATACAAAAACTTTTGATTGGAATGCAGGAACTTCCTGCGTCAACCTGTTCTGCGTAGCTGCTTTCATGATCTTTTCGATATAATGTCCGGCATCGATAACAGTCAGTCCCATTTGCGCTGCATCTTGAGCAGCATGGAATGTCATATCTCCTGTAATATACACATCTGCTTTTTTCCGCTGTGCTTGACTGATATATTTTTCCCCGCTGCCGCCTAAAACAGCAACCTTTTTTACATTCTTTTCTATATTACCAGAAACACGAACATGAGGCATGTCTAAATTCGTTTTAACCATTTCGATAAATGCTTTCATGGATACAGGGTGATGCAGCACGCCAAAACGGCCAATTCCAATAGAAGCCCCCTTATTTTCCAATGGATAAATATCATAAGCCGGCTCTTCATAAGGATGGGCAGAAATAATGGCTTTCATTACCTTACCAAGATTTTTCTTCGGAACCACCGCCTCCAGCTTCTGTTCCTTTACATAGGTCAATTCATTCTGCACACCAATGTATGGATTCGCTTCTTCTAACGGACGGAAGGTGCCCTGTCCAGAGCTCTGAAAAGTGCAGTGGCTATAATCACCAATTTGCCCTGCGCCGCCTTCATTCAAGGCGTCACGCAATTCTTCAAGGTGCGAATCCGGTACAAAAACTATGATTTTAAGTAACGTCTCATGATCCAAGACTTCCAGCGGTTCTTTATCTTGCAAACCAATCGCATCACTTAATAAATCATTCACGCCTCCCTCTGCCACATCTAAATTCGTATGCGCAGCAAAAACCGTGATATCATTTTTCATCAGTTTTTGTACGATGCTTCCTTTAGGATGGTCCACATTGATTTGTTTTAACGGCTGAAACAATAAAGGGTGATGGGCAATAATCAAGTTTGCCCCTTTCTCCACTGCTTCGTCAACCACTTCCTCTGTTACATCCAGCGTAATTAGTATATTCGAAGTGGTGTCATGGAATCTCCCTGTCTGTAAACCGACATTATCCCAATGGTAGGCAAAACTTTTCGGCGCCCACTTATCCATTATTTGAAAAAAATCAGTATGTTTCATCGCTTGTTCCTTCATGATAAAGTTCCTCCTTTATCCAGTTTAATTCTGTTTGAAAGGCAGACATTCTTTCATAGTTCACTCGTTTTGCCTGCTGCATTTGTGAAATAATCCGCTCCAAATTCGCTTTTTCCAATGTCCATTTTTCGATAAAAGCAGCATTCTTTTCTTTTACTAAATAAGGTCCTAACAAAAACTGTTTCCCTTTTTTCTGGTTGTCATTGCTATATGGCGAAGAAGCGTTTTCCTGTTTGTCAGCAACCAGCACTTCATAAATATGCCCCTGCTCTTCTACCATTTCTTCTGCCATTAATATAAAACCGTTCTGTTCGAACCATCGTCTGACCTCTCTGGCATCTACATTCGGTTGCGCAATAATTCGGCTGGCAGATTTAGCAATCCGTGCTTGATTTTTTAAAATAGAAGTAATCAATGATCCGCCCATGCCGGCAATAACAATTTGGTCCGCCTCTCCTTCACGCAAAACAGCTAAACCATTCCCTAAGCGGACATCCACCTGTTCTTCCAATTGATGTAAGCGAATCGTTTTCTTGGCACTGTCTAAAGGACCCTGATTGACTTCTCCAGCAATTGCTTTTGCGTCCAGATCTTTTTGGCAGACATAGGCAGGCAGATAAGCATGATCGGAACCAATATCTGCGAAACGGGCTCCTTGCGGTAAATAACCGGCAACTATTTTTAAACGGTTAGAAAGTGAAACATGTTGGTTCATTCGCTGTTCTCCTTTTACTTGCACAATAAGAAAAGCTTTCTGCATGAATCAGAAAGCTTTCATTTCTTCCATTATATATTATTGATGCTCACTTAGCCACTCACTCAGTGCGTCTAACTCTTCGCCCTGCAGCTCAGGAAAAGCAGGCATGCCTCCATCTGTTCCATTTTCAACAATGTCAGCAATTTCTTCCTGTGAATAAGTGCTTCCAACTTGAGTTAAGTCAGGTGCAGAACCGCTTGCCAAGTCATCTCCGTGACAAGTTACACAATTATTTTGATACACTTCTTCACCGGCATCAGCAGAAGCAGTATCGCCGCCTTCTTCGCCTTCACCTTCTTCTGCCCCTTCTTCTGTCTGTTCCTCTCCGTTTTCTTCACCGCTTTGAATAGCCTCTCTCTGATCAATACCAACTACTGAAATGATAATGACTGCAATTAACCCCAGTCCGGCAATAATAGCATATGGTATAACCGGATTCTTTTTCATTACGCTTCCTCCTTATGTAATTACAAATATTATATATTAATACTACCATTAGTTTACTCGAAATCTAAATATTTTTAAAGGTCTATCCGACATATTTTAAAAAAACGACATATGTTATTAATGTTATCATCAAAAGAAACCCTGCATAATAAAAGAAACGCATCTTTCTTACGTATCCAAAAACCATCCAGCCTGTCACATTTAAGATAATGACCAGATAAAGATAGTTATCCAGACCTGCAGCTTTCGATATATAAATAGACAGCTGCAAAACATATAGGAAATGTGTAAACAGAAATAAACAGCGGTATCGATAGGACATATTCTTGCTGTCTATATTGAAATAAACTACCATATTTATCAGGAAAATAGTACTTAAAATACCCGCCAGGATATACCAGACCAAGTCATAATAATAATCCAAAAAGATAACGCTTACTAAAGTTGCTAAAATAAAGACAAAATAAAGTTTTCTTGATATTACCAACCATACATTTTTTCCTTTTGTCACTTCTATTTCTCCGCCCTTAGTATACAGAGCCAATAAAAAATCACATTGTTCTTCCGGAAGCAAATGATTTTCTTTCCATTTTACTATTTCTTGGATAATTAATTGATTCTTTTCTTGATCTTTCATACATCCACCCCGGAAGTTTTCTTCCTACATATACATTCAACAAGGATACCATTTATAAATATGCTATCCATCCTTTACGAATTAATAACCGGAATATGCAAGTTGTTACCTTAAAACCTGCATATTCCAGTTTGTTAAAGCCAGCGGAAGATAAAATGATTCCTTAGTCAAGAAAATCTTTCAAGCGCTTGCTCCGGCTTGGATGTCTTAATTTCCGAAGCGCTTTTGCTTCAATTTGACGGATCCGTTCTCTGGTTACGCCAAATACTTTTCCTACTTCTTCCAGCGTTCTTGTTCTGCCGTCATCTAATCCAAAGCGCAGACGGAGCACATTTTCTTCTCTGTCTGTCAATGTGTCCAATACATCTTCCAGCTGTTCTTTCAATAATTCATAGGCAGCATGATCTGATGGAGAGACAGCTTCCTGATCTTCGATGAAATCACCTAGATGGGAGTCATCTTCTTCCCCGATTGGGGTTTCCAAGGAGACTGGTTCTTGGGCAATTTTTAGAATATCCCGTACTTTATCAGGGCTTAATTCCATTTCTTCCCCGATTTCTTCCGGTGTCGGTTCACGACCTAAATCTTGCAGTAAGGAACGTTGCACACGAATTAATTTATTGATGGTTTCTACCATGTGAACCGGAATACGGATCGTACGTGCCTGGTCAGCAATGGCACGTGTAATGGCTTGTCTTATCCACCACGTTGCATAGGTACTGAATTTAAACCCTTTACGATAGTCGAATTTCTCAACAGCTTTAATCAGACCCATGTTTCCTTCTTGAATTAAATCCAGGAATAGCATACCCCGGCCGACATACCGTTTAGCGATACTGACAACGAGACGGAGGTTGGCTTCAGATAATCTTCTCTTGGCTTCAATATCCCCTTCTTCAATACGGGAAGCAAGTTCAATTTCTTCTGCCGCTGAAAGTAAATCTACTCTGCCGATTTCTTTTAAATACATACGGACTGGATCATTAATCTTAATTCCCAGAGGTACACTGAGATCATTTAGATTAATTTCTTCTTCTTTTGCGATTTTTTGCATTTCGGGATCATCTTCAGACTCGCCTATCACATCGACACCTTGATCTTCCAGATACTCATAAAATTCATCCATTTGTTCCGGTTCCATGTCAAAGTTGGATAAGCCGTCAGCTACTTCTTCATATGCAAGTGAACCGCGTTTTTTACCCATGTCAACTAATTTTTCTTTTGCTTGTTCTAATGTCAGTTCGGGTTCTTTCATATGCGAAGACTTTTGTTCAGCCATGAGTCCCCCTCCTTCCAAATTGTTGAATTACTTTTCATTTATTTGCTTCTTCAGTTCAATTAATTCCATTGCCAAACGTGCAGCTTCCAAAGGGTCATTTTCCTGTTCCGCCTTTTTTTGCTGTTCTCTTAAGTTCTTTTGCGTTTGACTTTGATTTGCTTCACGGTGAATCATCCGTAAATAATCATCAATTTCTTCTTCTGTACTATGCTGTACATCACTGGACATTGCTAACTCAATAACCTGCTTTTTTAAATGTTCATCAGACAGTCTTTCCATAAATAAACTGATGTCTGGTGAATTCCCTTCTTCATAAAATGCATATAAATACGTTGCCACAATTTTATGGTCATTTAAATTAAACCCTGCTCCAAGCTCATTCTGCACTTTTTCCGCTATATAACCATCTTGGAGCATATACGATAATATCCTTTTTTCTGCATTAACATATGCTGGATATAATTTATTATTATTTACAGATACATATGAATTAGTATAACTCTTATTACTTTGATTATCCTTCGAGGGAGGAAGTCTTTTTTGATGCTGGGCAAGCTGGCTCATCAAGGCTTCATGGGATAAGCCGAATTCTTTATGCAATTCTTGAATATAATATTCCCGTTCCAGCGCACTTTCAATCAGGGAAAGTTCTTTTAAAACACGTTCAATATATTCAATACGCTCGCTTTCCACCTGCAAGTTAAAGTGTCTGCGCTGATACCGCATAAAGAAACTCATATAACTGTCGCTTGTGCGTAAGATTTTTTCTTTAAATGCTTCTCCGCCATGCTCCCGGACATAGGTATCCGGATCTTCTTCTGCATCTAAATTCGCAATACGCACGCCGCAACCTACCGACCGTAACAGGAGAGCTGCTTTATAACGCGCTTCAATTCCGGCGCTGTCCCCGTCAAAACAAATGACAACTGTCTCCGCGTAACGGTTCAGAAGCTTTGCCTGGGTTTCTGTCAAAGCTGTTCCCATGGTCGCCACCACATTTTTCACTCCAGCTTGATAAGCGGATATAACATCCATGTACCCTTCCATTAAAACAGCTTCATTTTCTTTTCGGATATGACGCTTTGCCAAGTCAAAATTATATAAAAGCTTGCTTTTTTGAAAAAGTTCTCCTTCTGAGCTATTTAGATATTTCGGACCGCTGTCCTCCTGAAGAGCTCTGCCCCCGAAGCCGACAGTACGTCCCAAGGCATTTCGTATCGGGAAGATAACTCTGCCGCGAAACCGGTCGATGACTTCATTATTGTCATTTCCTGCCACGATACCTGTTTTTAAAAGCATAGGCTTGGAATATCCTTTTTGCGTCAGAAACGTTGTCGTGAAATCACGTTTATCCGGTGCATATCCCAGTTGGAATTCTTCCATTGTCTCTTTCGTAATCCCGCGACTTTTCAGATACTCTAATCCATCCTTCCCATCTTTCTGGTACTTTATGAGGTGATGGTATAATTTTGTCAACCATTCATATGCAGAGAGCATCTGCTCCGTTTCCTCCGACAAAGATGATTCTTTCTTTATGGATGCTTCCGGTAATTCTACTCCGCTCCGGTCTGCTAAATATTTTAACGCCTCATAAAATGTGAAGTTCTCCATTTCCATCAGAAATGAAAATACATTACCGCCTTTTCCACAGCCAAAGCAATGAAAAATTTGCTTTTCCTGCGTAACTGAAAAAGAAGGTGTATTTTCACCATGAAAAGGACATAGGCCAAAGTAGTTTTTACCCTGTTTTTTGAGTTGCATGTATTCTCCAATAACATCGACAATATCATTGGATTTTTTTACTTCTTCAATAATTGGTTCAGGTATTTGATTAGCCATGGTTACCACCAACTATTCTTTTTGTTTTTTGTTAGAGAGATTATGCAAAATCCTCCTTTATAGACTTCTTCATTCATTTTTCGACATATTTTTTTCTTATTCTCAAAAAAAATAGCCATAACACTATTTCTACAAAGGATGCTTGAAATCCTTCTTTTTTAGAGCAAATTATGATTAAAATTGTATTTTTATTTAAATCTGCTCATACGATTTACCATTATAATATATTTTTTAATAGATTTCTATTAATTTGTTTACAAATCTATTAAAAAAAGAAAAACATTCCGTGGTTATGGCATACAGAATGCTTTTCACTTCGTTATTATTGATTTCTTTTTTGCCACATTCTAATAATCTGGTTGGCTGTTTCTTCCACTGCTTTATGGGAAACATCGATGACAGGGCAGCCTATTTTTTCAACAATATTATTAAAGAAATCCAGTTCCTGGTTTATTCGGCCTACGTTAGCATAGGTTGCCTGATCACCGAGACCCAATGCTTTTAAACGTTCTTTCCGGATGCCGTTTAGTTTTTCGGAAGATATGCGAAGGCCGATACATTTTTTAGGGTCAACCATCATCAGTTCTTCCGGCGGATCTACTTCAGGCACAATCGGAACATTGGCTACTTTAAAACGTTTATGCGCTAAAAATTGAGACAGTGGCGTTTTGGACGTTCTGGAAACACCTACTAATACAATATCTGCGCGGGTGATGCCTCTTGGGTCTCTTCCATCATCATATTTCACAGCGAATTCAATCGCTTCAATTTTCTTAAAGTAATCTTCATCCAGTTTGTGGACAAGCCCTGCCTCCAGCCGAGGCTGCACACTAAAAACCCGCTCCATGGCATCCATTGTCGGACCCATGATATCAATCGCCTCTATATCTATTTCTGCTGCCCGTTTATTCAGATGAGCGCGCAGTTCCGGGTCAATCAAGGTAAACCCGACCAGACTCGAATGCGATTTTGCCTGTTGTAAAAATTCATCAATGGTACCTTTATCCTCCACATAAGGAACCCGCTGAATTTTATAGTCTCCATTTTTAAACTGGCTTAAACCTGCTTTAATTACCAGCTCAGCCGTCTCCCCTACAGAATCAGATAACACATAAATCAATTGCTGTTCAGCCATCTTGATATCCTCCCCTTAACACCAAAATTAAATTGTATCTTCCATTGTTATTTCTACCAGCAGTTTTGTCATTGTTGTTTTAGTTATCCGGCCAATTACTTCAAGACCATTTTCCGTATCTTTGACAACAGGAACGCCATCGATTTGTCTGGATATTAGCTGATGGGCTACATCAATAAGCAAATCATTTTTGCGGCAGACTGTAATGTTCGGCATTCTTGTCATGATAATCGGAACAGGCACCGAACTTAAATCCTGGCTGCCCATACTTGCCCGTAATAAATCTTTTCGGGAAAGAACCCCTACTAGACAAGCATTTTCATTCACCACAAAAAGCGTGCCGACATCTTCCAAAAACATGGTTGATATCGCGTCATATACAGATACTTTTTCACTGACAGCTACAGGAACCTGTTGAAATTCATGTACTTTATATCGTTTGATTTTTTCTGTCAGCAATTCTGAACCTGTTTTGCCCGTATAAAAGTAACCTACACGGGGACGCGCATCTAAAAAGCCGGCCATTGTCAGAATAGCTAAGTCCGGTCTCAATGTAGCACGGGTTAAAGCAAGCTGGTCAGCTATTTGTTCCCCCGTGATAGGGCCGTCTGCTTTTACTATCTCTATAATCCGCTGTTGCCTCTTTGATAAGTCCACTTTTTTCACCACCTATACTGCTGCATTATCTGCAAGCGAATATGACGATTTCTATTGCTGATTACATCAAAATAAGCATATATGAAGGATAACGTACGATGCTTTCTTCATGTAAAACATCGTACGTTATTATCATTCGACTTTATTCCCTAAAATACCTTTTTCATGAAAAAGATATTTATTATTTATGCATGCTGCTTCCATGCTATTTTTCGTAAATCCGCATATTGCAGGATAAGTACGGAAAGTTCGTGAATAATAGCTAAACGGTTTTTTCTGACCTCTTCATTATCGTCCATAACCATATTGTGATCAAAAAATGCATGAATATCAGCACTTAAATCTGCGAGCAGCTGCAGCGCCTCTTCGCTGTTTTGTTTCTCCAGCTGATCGGTATACGTTCCTTTGATTTTCTGTACAGCGTCATGTAATTCTTTTTCCGATTCCGTTTGGAAAAGGGATGGATTGACCATTTGGTTTTTATCCTCTACCTTATCTTCCAAATTGAGCACACGCACAAGTGCTTCCTGCGATGTTTTAAACTGTTCATCTGCTTTTTCTGCTGATAAGACATGTGCTTTTTCTACTGTGAAATGGAATATCCCTAATTGGTTACCCGCAACTGTGTGAATAATATCTGTATCAATATTTTCTTCACGCATTAAGTATTCAGCGCGGGATACGAAAAAGGACTGCAATTCCTCTTTTGCAGCAGTCTGCAGGGTTAAGCCGGCATCTTGTAATACCGCTAATGTAAATTCCATCAATGATTCTACGGATACATTCCAATGCTGGTCCTTCAAAATACGTAAAATTCCCATTGCCTGCCTTCTTAAACCATACGGATCCTGTGAGCCAGTAGGAATAAGCCCGACACCGATACAGCCGGCAATTGTATCCATTTTATCTGCAATACTCAATACCGCTCCGACAACCGTCGCAGGAAGACTGCCATGAGACTGATTTGGCAAGTAATGTTCACGAATAGCCTGAGAAACTGCTTGCGTTTCACCAAAATAGGTTGCATATTTTTCACCCATAACACCTTGCAATTCTGTAAATTCATTCACCATATTTGTCATTAAATCAAACTTACAGATAGCAGCAGCACGTGCAATTTCTTCTATTTCTTTTAATTGCAGATTTTCTGCCAAATGCCCGGCAATCTTTTGAACGCGTTTCACTTTGTCAGTATACGTACCCAGCTTCTCCTGGAAAACAACACGGGATAGTTTCTTCTGGAAGAAGTCAATGGAAAGCTTTTTATCTTCTTCATAGAAAAACTCCGCATCCGCAAGACGTGCTCGCAGTACCTTTTCGTTCCCCTTGATCACTGTTTCCAGTTCAAAGTCGTCCCCATTTCTTACACCGACAAATTCAGGCAGCAGTTCTCCATCCCGTTCTACTGGAAAATAACGCTGATGCTCTGCCATGGACGTAATAAGAACTTCTTTTGGCAACTCTAAAAAGGATGGAGCAAAATTGCCGACAAAGGCTGTTGGATATTCCACAAGATTTTTTACCTCATTTAAGAGATCTTCATCCACTGGAATTTGGAATGCATGCTTTTCCTGCAGGGCATGCAGCTGCTCAACAATTTTCGCTTTCCGCTCTGCTGCATCCGCAATAACATAGTTATCTTTCAACAGCTGTGCATATTGCTTCGGTTCCTCCAGGGTAAGTTTGCCGCTGAGGAAACGATGACCATAGGTAATATTACTTGTATGGACATGCGCAATTTCAAACGGAATGACTTCCCTGCCATATAACGCTGCCAGCCAGCGAATAGGACGCGCATAACGCAATGTTTCATTTGCCCAGCGCATATTTTTACCAAATGTAATGGATTCAATAATATCCTTGAACTCCGGAAGTAAGGACTGCACAGGTTTTCCTTCAATATATTTTTTTACATAGATATAGGAGGTTCCTTTTATCTCTTTAACATAAATATCCTCAGTTGTTTTTCCTTGGCCTTTGGTAAAACCTTCCGCCGCTTTGGTCCAATTACCCTGATCATCTTTTGCTATCTTAACGGCAGGGCCTTTTACTTCTTCTTCTATCGAGGTCTGAGTCTCCGCTATCGCCTCTACAAGGACTGCCAATCTGCGCGGGGTTGAAAAAGAAACGGCAGAATCATAAGAAATCCGCTGTTCATTCAGCCAGCTTATGGTTTTATCTAACAATTGCTGTTCTGCATCGTCTATAAAGCGAGCCGGAAGCTCCTCTAGTCCGATTTCAATCAATACATCCTGTGCCACCCTAGTTTGCCTCCTTTTTCAACATTGGAAAACCTAATTTTTCACGTTCTTGTACATAAACCTTAGAGATACTGCGGGCAAGGTTACGGATACGGCTGATATAACCTGTTCTTTCTGTTACCGAAATAACCCCTTTCGCGTCTAACAGATTAAAGGTATGCGAACATTTTAAAACATAGTCATATGCTGGGAAAACCAATCCATGCTCCATGGCGGCTCTTGCTTCCTGTTCATATTTCGTAAATAAATCAAATAACATATCCGTATTGGATGTTTCAAATGTATAGACAGAATGTTCATATTCTGGCTGATAGAAAATATCACGAAGGGTTACACCATTATTCCACTCTAAATCAAATACATTTTCTTTATCCTGGATATAAGAAGCTAACCGTTCAATTCCGTATGTTAATTCAACCGTTACCGGGTTGGCTTCCAGACCGCCAATTTGCTGGAAATAGGTAAATTGCGTGATTTCCATCCCATCTAGCCATACTTCCCAGCCCAAGCCGGCAGCGCCAAGTGTCGGGTTCTCCCAGTTGTCCTCTACAAAGCGAATATCATGCTTAAGCGGATCAATCCCGAGTTTTTTCAAGGACTCTAAATACAGTTCTTGGATATTTTCCGGGGAAGGTTTCATAATGACTTGAAATTGATGGTGCTGATACAGACGATTCGGGTTTTTCCCATATCTGCCATCTGCCGGACGTCTGGATGGTTCTACATAAGCAACATTCCACGGCTCCGGCCCTAAACTGCGCAGTAATGTCATAGGAGACATCGTTCCTGCCCCTTTTTCTGTATCATAGGCTTGCATTAAGATACAATTTTGCTCTGACCAATGATTTTGTAAGGTTAAAATCATTTCCTGAATATTCATTTACTCCACTCCTTTAAATGAGAAAGAAATTTGCTGTAAGTATGGACAGGGTTATAACGAAGCAAAAAGCCGTCCCTATGTCTGTTAGTGACTAACAGACATAGGGACGGCTTTTACCGCGGTTCCACCCTACTTGCTCTCGTTCTTAAGAGCCGCTTTACATTTCGGCTGCTCCAAAGCTCCTTCCTGAGGCCCCTGTAAATCCGGCTCACACCATCCCGGAATCGCTTGTTACGGAAATGCTTCAGTACTTTTCTTCATCATCACAGTTTTATTTCATCGTCCTGTTATATTTTAATTAACCGTACTTATCACAGAGAATCCACTAGGGATTAATAGTTTCACTATATGTACAAATCATACTCTATTTCCCTGCTGCTTGTCAATTATTCCTTAAATAAATCAAGCTGATCTAAAAATTTTCGTGATTTAATGTAATATCCACCATAACGGTCATAATACGCTTTTAATAACTTCTGGATCAATGTGACATTCTCCGGCTTCATCCGGATAGAGCCAATACGTTCTAATTCCACTTCTGAGAAAAGATATAATAGCCTCGCCAGTTTCGTGGAAAGTTCGATTGCTTCCGGGTCAATATGACGGCAAGCAGGGCACAAGAAACCTCCTTCCACAACAGAAAATACAAAAGGCTGTTGTGTACTTCCGCAGTTCAGGCACTGATTTAACACAGGCGCGAATCCAGCTATTTTATAGAGCTTTAATTCATACATGATAATTGGAATTTCCGCTTGTTCATTCTCTTCAATCCAAGTTATTGTCTGTTGAAATTGCTTAAATAAATAGGGATCTGCATTTTTATTTTCCACTAGCTTATCTGTCAGTTCTGCTACATAAGAGCAATAAGCGGTTTTTACAAAATCTTCACGGATAGTCCGATGCGAATGTAATAATTCCCCTTGCTGTATGGTGCTTAATCCGCTGCCCATATAAACAAAAAAGCGAGTGAATACGAATGGCTGCGTAACAGCAGCCATTCGGCTTTTCGGTTTTTTGGCACCTTTTGCCAGCGCTTGAAACTTTCCGACTTTTCCGCTGTAGATTGTCACTAATTTATGCGTTTCACCGTAATCTTTTGTTTTCAATACCATACCGTCTATCTGTTCCAACATCGTCCATCACCCGGCCTTACTTTATATTGAACAGAAAATGTATACTTCCTATAGGAATGTTGAAGGTGCGTGTTCAAAAAGCTGGTCCATCTTAAAAAAACGCCACTTACATTTTTTGTTTTTGAACATTTGCTTAGAGAGATGGCAAGTCTATACCTTTAGAAGCATCAGAGGATGCTTGATTGTTTTGTTCCTGCTCCGGGTTTAATTCTTCTTGCTGCTCCAGTTCTTTTAGTAATAAATAGGTTTCAATGTTTCCTGTTTGATAAAATAAATTCCATGTTGCATTTAACACAAGAAACCCCGCCTTTCCAATTTATTTTCTTGCTAAACATTAGCACTTGCTAAAAGTACAGCTTCATATTAAAAATCCCGCTTCTTCTATAGGTTGGTTCGATTATGTGGTTTTCATTAGTATAAAAAATTACCATCTTTACAAGGATGTTCAAAAAACCGCAAGTGACCTGTTCTGTTTGGAAGACATTCCTGCTTTAATACTCATCCAGCCGGAAACCATATTCATGTAATTGATTTTGTCTATTTCTCCAATCTTTTTTCACTTTTACCCACAGTTCCAGATACACTTTCGATCCAAGCAGTGCTTCGATATCACGACGTGACTGATGGCCAATTTTTTTCAGCATGCTTCCTTGCTTGCCGATCAAAATACCTTTTTGCGAACTTCTTTCCGTAATAATGGTTGCTTGTACATGTAATTTATCATTTTCATTTCTTTCGATGCTTTCCAGAACAACAGCAATCGAATGCGGTATTTCTTCCTTGGTATGATGTAATACCTTTTCGCGGATTAGCTCAGAGATAATAAACCTTTCCGGATGATCAGTTATATGATCTTCCGGGTAATATTGCGGGCCTTCCGACATTTGATTGGCTAGTACCTCCAATAAATGATTCACATTATTCCCTTCCAGTGCAGATATTGGAATAATTTCCGCAAATGTATACAGATCTTTATATTGATCAATCATCTGCATCAGCTTTTCCGGCTGTATTTTATCAACTTTATTGATAACCAGATAAACCGGCTGGTTTACTTTCTGCAGTAAATCAATAATGTATTGATCTCCGCGGCCATAACCTTCATCTGCGTTAATCATAAATATAATACTGTCTACTTCATTCAATGTATCTTCTGCTGTCTGTACCATAAAATCGCCCAGTTTGTGTTTAGGCTTATGAATTCCCGGTGTATCAATGAAAATCATTTGATATTCATTTGTTGTCAAAACACCTTGGATTTTATTTCTTGTCGTTTGCGCTTTATCACTCATTATTGCTATTTTTTGTCCAATAACCCGGTTCATAAAGGTTGATTTACCAACATTTGGCCTGCCAACAATTGCAATAAATCCTGATTTGAATTGATTTGTCATGCTGTTTTCCTCCGAATTTCTATTGTTTACTTATTATCCATCATACTACATTTTTCAGTTCGTTTCATTATATCGACAAAACCTTTAATAAAGATACATTGGAAGACAAAAAGGGAGGTTTTATAAACCCTCCCTTTTTGTCTATTACTCAACTTTCGCACCTAAGCATAAGCATACAACCCTTGTTGTTCCAGGGTGAACATGAACTAAACTCTGTTATCATACTTGCTTTTCGTTAGAGAGTCCTTCTATTTTTGAACAGGGTATGGTGTCTAGCTTCCGCTCCGGCCAAGCCCTCCGCCGCAGCGGTAGCCTTACACTTCACCTTCTCATCTTTCTCAACAGCTGTACGGAATGGCAGTTACTTTAAAAATTGAGAAAGTGAAGTTCAATTTATATAGAAATAGATACCCTCACAGCAATTGCATCACTTTCGGGCCAAATATAAGCGCTCCGACGACAACGGAGATTATCGCTGTCACAAGCACGACACCTGCTGCAATGTCCTTTATTTCCTTTATTCGTTCATCATAACCCGGCTGGGTAAAATCCATTATCCGCTCAATGACACTATTTATCATTTCTGTAATAAGTACGAGACCTATTGTTAACAAAATAACGGCCCATTCGATGAGAGAAAGGTGGAAAAAGAAACCAGCTGCAATTACAATCGCAGTTGCAGTCAAATGCAGTTGAAAATTTGATTCCTTTTTCATGACTGCTTTCAGCCCTGCCCAAGCAAAGCGGAATCCAACAACACTTTTTTTATCTTTCAATGCCAAATTCACCTAGGATATCATCTTGTCTTTGAAACATTTTCTGCTCTTCTTCTTTGTTCATATGATCGTACCCAAGCAGATGTAAGAATCCATGTAATGCTAAAAAGGCCAGCTCTCTCTCAAAGCTGTGATTATATGTTTGCGCCTGCTCTTTTACTTTATCAATCGAAATAATAATATCTCCAAACACAACCGGCAAACCTTCTCCGACAATTTCCATCTCATCGTCTTCCACTTCCTGCATGGCAAACGAAATAACATCTGTCGGTTGGTCTTTATCACGATAATCTCTGTTAATCACTTGAATCTGTTCATTATCTACAAAACTGATGGAAATCTCTGCTTCCGAAGTAACATTCTCTTCGGTCCCGGCAAAGGTAAGCAGTTTTTCGACAAGTTCTTTATGTTGCTCAGATACAGCATTCGTTTCATCCTGAAAATCAATAAGCATTATTTATCGCCTTCCTTCTTCGGATACTGAATTCTGGAATGGAAAATCCCCTTCACAGAATCACAGACCGTATGTTGAATGATTTTTAACTCCCTTAATGTTAAAGGACTATTATCTAATTGTCCATCTGAAATTTTACTGTTTATAATTGAAGATACAATAGAATCAATTTGCTCAGGTGTCGGTTCCTGCAATGACCGGACTGCCGGCTCTATGGAATCACAAATGCAGATAATTGCTGTTTCCTTCGTTTCTGGTTTTGGCCCTGGATATCGAAAGTCTGCCTCATCCGTTGCCGGGTCCATCTCTTTCGCCTTCATATAAAAGAATTGAACACAGGAATTGGAATGATGCTGCTTCGCGATATCAACGATTTCTTCGGGCATTTTATGCGCTTTTAATAAATTTGCCCCGTCTGTTGTATGCCGGATAATAATATCTGCACTTTCTTTAGGCGGTAATTTATCATGCGGGTTTTTATTTGGCATTTGATTCTCAATAAAAAATTCCGGCCGTACGGTTTTACCGATATCATGATAATAGGATCCCACCCGAGCTAATAAGCCTTTTGCTCCAACAGCCTCGCAAGCTGTCTCACTGATATTCGCCACCATCACCGAATGATGATATGTTCCGGGGGCTTCTACCAGCAGTCTTTTTAACAACGGCTGATTAGGATTGGCTAACTGCAGCAGTTTCATATCTGTCAATACCCCTAAAAAGCTTTCAAATAATGGTAATAGTCCGATTGCCAAAACAGCAGAGAGAAATGCAGCTATCATACCAAAACCAAGGTATAAAAATACATCTATCCATGTATATTTTTCAAAAGACAGGAATAGAAATAGAATAATGACAGCAGAATGGATGATAAATAACCCAATTCCTGTTTTTAAAATGACAAGTCGATCGCTCCATTTTTTCATCAGCACAATTGCAGCCAGCTGGGAAAACAAGAAATAAATAGCCGCTTCTACATGTAGCATCCCCGCAATATAGTTATTAAACATAAATGCTGCTAATACAGCATATAAAATGCCAAGATGTATAGCTGAACGATCACTTATTAAAACTTTTAATAAAATAGCAATAGCTGCAATCGGAGTCACCAAGTATAAGGCATTCGACTGATCAAAGAAATAACTCTGAATCTTCATAATGAAGATAGCCAGTATGGTCAATAGTAAAACAGCGGTAATAGGCAGTATATTCCAATTTTTATTTTTAGCAATTTGTACGCATTCCATTCCAAAAAAGTATGCGATAACAGCGGCCAGAAATCCCAGCGCAAGAAGCGGATAAACGTTACCATCCTGTGATAACACGCCTACCAATTCAAGTTGCTCATAGATTTCATTTGTAATGGTCTGCCCTTCACGGACGATCGTTTCTCCGGCACGGATAATGACCGGATCGACCAGCGTTGCGGCATCCTTTTTCTCTTGGGCGGTTGCCTCATAATCAAAAAAGGAATTTTCCACTATAGCAAACGCAGCTAGCTCCCGCAAAGCTTCCTCTATATCCGCATTCCAATCTTCATTTCTTAAATCGCTTTCAACATTCGTTATTCCTGATTGAAGGTTCCCCGTCCGAATACCTTGGTTTAGCACATTCTCCAAACTTTCGGAAAGCAGCCTATCCGCTTCTTCTAAATCTGCTTCGGATTGCTGGAGCAATAAAATAAATGTTTCTTCTGAAATTTCTGTATCGATTTCTTCTGAGAGCAGTGATCTTAATTCCGAAACCTCTTCCTGGTACGAGTCCTCCATGGTATCTTCATTATGCTCTTCTTTTATTGTTATTATCGCATCAAAAATTTCATGAATGTAATTTAATCTTTCTTCCGTTACTTCATCAGAAATACTGTACCGGTCGGGAACAGCATTGACAGCTTCTCTGATTCGCTGGTCAGTTTCCTGTTCATTTTCAATCGTTATCGGGGATCGTATGGTTTCTTCAGAAATAGCAAAACGCTGAATATTATATGTATCTGTTCGAACGTTATCCAGCAAAGTTATGAAGACGATTACACCGATAATAAGCGCAGGAATAACTGCGACGAAATATTTACGTTTATCATTAAAAAAAGAACGGACTTTTCTCCATCTTTTTTTCAACACCTTCACCTCATCCTGTATTTCTGCCATCTGCATTTGATTCAAGCTACATTTTTTTACGGAGTCTGCCTTTTATCGCAGCCAGCAAAAAGATACACACAACTTATTCATTTAACTTTCTAATATATGTATTATACAAGCGCAGCAAGTTAAAATTACGTCTCATGAACAACAAGGATGAGACGTTCTATTGTCTCACCCTTCATTCTCGCTTTCGCCGCCATAAGCATTTATTATTTTTTGAACGAGCGGATGCCGCACTACATCCGTTGGCTGCAGATGTACAAAAGAAAGTCCGTCCACAGAAGACAGCATCTGTTCTGCAACCTTCAATCCGGATGTAACTCCTTTTGGAAGATCCACTTGTGTCATGTCTCCCGTTATAATCATTTTCGAATCAAAACCAAGACGGGTTATGAACATTTTCATTTGTGCCGGTGTCGTATTTTGAGCTTCATCCAATATGACAAAAGCATCATCCAGCGTTCTGCCGCGCATATAAGCTAACGGCGCTATTTCAATCGTTTCTCTTTCAATCAGGCGTGCGGTATGCTCTACCCCTAACACATCGTGCAGAGCATCGTACAGCGGCCTTAGGTAAGGATCTACTTTTTCTTTTAAATCCCCTGGTAAAAATCCTAAGCTTTCACCTGCTTCTACAGCTGGTCTTGTTAAAATAATTTTTTTCACTAGACCATTTTTCATAGCATGAACTGCCATCACAACTGCAAGATACGTTTTTCCGGTCCCGGCCGGCCCAATGCCAAAAACGAGATCTTTCGATTTGATAGCTTGAATATATTGCTTCTGCCCAAGCGTTTTGACGCGAATGGGGTTACCTTTATAATTTTTAGTGATTACATCTTCAAATAAGGTCTCAAATTGTTTTATTTTACCTTTTTTAGCCAATTCTACAGCATAGACAACATCCCGCTGTGAAATGGTTTGGCCTTTTCGGATGACACTTAACATGGTCAAGAGAATCTCCTGTACCATTTGCGCAGCCTGCTCGTCACCAGAAACACGAATGGATTCGCCTCTGGATATAATATCTACTTCAAGCAACGTTTCCAATTGTTTAAGATGTTTATCATTTGTACCAAATAAAGCAAGTGCTTCATTGGCGCCTTCTAATTGTAAATCAATATCCAATAAGTTTTCAGGCATAATCAGTCTCCTTGAATAATAGGTTCTTCTTTTACAATATTTTCTTCTACCGAAAGATATAAGACTAATTCAACTTTACCATGGTCTGTATGTTCATGTAAAATTTTTTCTGATATGATGGCAGATTCTGGTCCTAATTCATTCTGCAACTGTATTTTCGCTTGCTCTACCCCTGTTGCAACTGCCTCTTCTTTTGTTCTCTGTTCTTCGATTTGCTCTGTTTCCCTTATTTCTCTAGATACATACGACACCGGCAGTTCCCATTTTAAAAAATGGATGGGCTGTTCCTGCTTCTCTTCTTGAGAATGAATAAAATCAGGATCTTGAAAACCCCAAAAAGGAAGTTGCACATCTCCAAAACGCAAGTAATGCTTTTTCTTTCGGTTTCCAGTTATTTCTTCTGCTTGATATTGAATCGGCACCGTAACAGAAACTTCATACCATGTATTCGCAATGACCTCAGCTTCTGCAGCAATCGGTTTATCAGGCTGTTCTTCCGTTTCGGTACTATCTTCCCCTTCTTCTTCATTTAAATGACCGGAGACTAAAATTTCTCCAGGAACAACATAATCATTGACACTCACCATAGCTCGTCCTCTGGAAACATACATGTTAGAAATAACCCCCTTTTTAGCAGCCACTAAGTTCCTCGGCTCTCCAGGCGGAATTTCTTCCACAATCGTTTTTTCAACAGCTTCTAAATGCAGTGACGTCCCCTGAAGATGGACGCCTGTCCAAAGCAGCTCAGGGACCTCATTTAAGAGCTGCCGTTGAATATCCTTAGGCGTAGCAAGAGAAAACAGCCAGACACCCGGATATATTCCGAACGCCTCCAGTTCTGCTTCTATTTTCTCTTCAATTTCTTTTGGCACGCCAGTTATATGCACGGACCATAGTAAGTTCGATAAAATGAAAAAAAATAAAAATCCCGCGAAAACCCCGGCAAGTAAAAATTTTTTTCTGCCAAGCCTTGAAAGAAAAAAAGGAAAGCCTTTAGAATCCGTAAAGGAAACTTTATATAAAGAATCTCTCCTTATCTTTCTTAAAGTTCCTACATCTTTAAGCATGATTGTAGCCTGACAACAGTCTTCCTCCACTTTTTTCACATCCCAGACAGGGATACCCCGGCTGGCACACTTTTGCAGGAATAATTCCGGCCTGGTTCCTTTGACTTGAACAGTAACATAAGCACGTATAGACGGCGGATTTTGTTTTTTCATGTCAACCTCCTGTTGTCCATTTACAATTTTAAATTTCGCATAGAAGCATACTGCCTGTGCTGCATCATTATTTTATAAAGGAAGTTTCAAAACGCTTGATGAAAACAGGAACATCATGTGTCTTTTTCACCATTTTCATGATTTAAAAACAGCACCTCGGAGATAGTTCCTTCTAACATAATTTCTTTTGGAAGCATCATTTTCAGCACAAATGAATGGCCTTTAATGCTGACAAATCCATTTGTTACTTTTAGTTTCAACTCTTCATTCGTATAGAGCGCCAATCCTTGATGATTTTCAATATAAAAATGCAAATGCCCAATAATTGTTATGCGTGGCATTTCCATAACAACATCGGATGGAAGAGAGAATTGCTCCATTAAAAGCGAACGGATTCTTTGTTGCCATTTTTTCAATGATGATCCCCCCTCATTGATACATATGTAAATAATACGTTGAACAGAACCAGTTTTTAACGCCGGAGAACCGATCACTATATCATTATCCGACGTATAATATACCCCATAAAAAAATACCCTGAACGGTATCACTGCACCGAACAGGGCATTTTTATGCTTTCTTATTTTCTTTTTTGTATGATACTTCTATATGGCTTTTTAGCACGTGGTGATCCCAATACTTCCGCCATAATAATACCGTTAACTAATCCTTTACCCTCCAGGTTCCCGGAGACACGTCTTTTCATCTCAGCCCGGCCAGGAGCATTTTCTTCACTTTTACGCTCCACCTTCAAGCCTTTAAAGTTTTGCTCAGCGTCTTCTAAATCTTCTTGAGAAGAGGTTTGATAGCGATCGGCCATACGTTCCATCTGTTTCTGCTGCTGTTCTTCAATACTTCCAGCAGAAATGTCCGGACGTTCACCTTCCTGATAGACTTGGCGCTGTGCACGAGGCTGTTCGCGTTGCCTTTGCCTTTGTACTTGTGATTGCTGCTGTGTTCCTGCCCCTTGCGATGAAGACTGTTGTTGTCTTTGTCTGGTCTGGGTCGGATTATTCGGAGGTGTAGACTGCTTTTTCTTTTGTTCTTCTTCTTTCTTTCCGGAACTGCTTAAAAAAGAAATAATCCCGAAAAGAATGATAATAACAAGATACAAATTATCAAATATCCAGTCCATATGCCCCCTCCTTTATTATCATTTTACTTACTTGTTTTGATCTTCATCTTTGTTTTCATTGGACAATTTGCCAATAGAATCACGCATATCTGTATCGGCATCAATATTTTGATAGTTCATATAATCCATGACGCCCATTTTACCTGAACGCAATGCTTCTGCCAACGCTTGTGGTACATCCGCTTCAGCTTCTACCACTTTCGCGCGCATTTCTTGAACGCGGGCTTGCATTTCTTGTTCTTGAGCTACTGCCATTGCACGGCGCTCTTCTGCCTTCGCTTGAGCAATATTCTTATCAGCTTCAGCCTGATCCGTTTGAAGCATCGCACCGATGTTTTTACCGATATCCACATCGGCAATATCAATCGATAAGATTTCAAACGCTGTTCCAGAATCCAAGCCTTTACTTAATACATTTTCTGAAATGGAATCCGGATTTTCAAGTACCTGAGTATGTGCATCAGAACTACCGATTGTACTTACAACACCTTCGCCGACACGGGCGATGATGGTTTCTTCGCCGGCACCGCCGACTAAACGGTCAATATTCGCACGCACCGTAATTCTCGCCAGTGCTTTGACTTCAATACCATCCATTGCAATACCTGCAATAAATGGCGTTTCAATTACTTTCGGGTTTACACTCATTTGTACTGCTTCCAATACATCACGGCCCGCTAAGTCAATCGCAGCTGCACGTTCAAATAATAAATCAATATTTGCCCGTTGTGCTGCAATCAATGCATTTACTACTCTATCTACATTACCGCCTGCCAGATAGTGACTTTCCAGCTGGTTGGTTTTTACGTCCATACCCGCTTTATGTGCTTTGATAAGCGGATTAATAACCCGGTTCGGCACTACCCGGCGCAAACGCATACCGATAAGTGTAAAGATACTAATTTTTACTCCGGCAGCTAAGGCACTGATCCACAGTGTAACCGGAACAAAAGTAAATAGTATTGCTAAAGCAATAATAACTACCGCAATAATGATAAGCGGCATAAGCATATTTTGGTCCATGCTGATTCCTCCTGATTTCGAAATGATTTTACTTCCCTGACAACGATACGAATACCTTATACTTCATTTACCCTCTGTTTAACAGACGCACTAATGTCACGGCCTTCTAAGTCCATCGCAGCTGCACGTTCAAATGTTGACAATCGCAATAATAAAAAGCGGGATGATTAAATCATTACTCACGTGTGTTTCTCCCGAAATTTAAAATTATTTCACTTCCCTGACAACGACACGAATACCTTCTACGCGAATTACTTTTATTGTCTTCCCTTTATCAATAAAAGAACCTTCTGTAACAACATCGATGATTTCATTGTTCAGTTCAGCCATTCCGGAAGGGCGCAGCGGAGTTAATGCATTTCCTTCAAGTCCGACAAGTTCCAAACGGTTCTCAGAGGATACATAACCTTCTTCGTTTGTGATACTGTCCCGTAATACAATGTGACGGAAAATGCCCTTATTCATTCCGATTCTTCTAAACAAAATGATTGCAATAATCACACTGATTAAAAAGGCAATTCCTATACTTATGGACATATGCACCATATCATACCCCGACATAAATAAGGAGCCGACAACTGCGCCTATTCCCAGCACTCCTAAGATGCCGCCGGTGACAAAGAACTCTGCCACGATAAGACCGATACCAATCAAAAGAAGAACCAATGCTTCCATCCCTGCTAATCCAGCTACAACATGCCCATAGAAGAATAATATTAAAGAGATCAATCCTAATATTCCTGGTACGCCGAAACCTGGCGAGTACAGCTCTACAATCAAACCGATACTGGCAACAGATAATAAAATAGGAATCACCACAGGATGTGTTAGCAATCTCGCTGCTTCTTCTGCAATAGAAGGTTCTGCTTCCACAACATTTGCTTCAGACAGGTTAAGTTCCTCCAGCAGTTCGGCACGATCGGAAACAATTCCTTCTGCATATCCTACTTCAACTGCTTCACTCGGGCCTAATGTTAAAAACTGTCCTTCCGGTGCTCCATACTCCGGCAAATCAATACTGCTATCCGCCATTGCCGCAGCATAAACCGGATCCCTGCCATTTGCTTCCGCTGCACTTCTCATTTGTGCCAGCCATGCTGATTGCGCTTTTTGATCAGCCGCTGTCCCGTCTTGATTAATAATACCGCTTGCCCCCATCGTTGCATGCGGATTAAAATAAATATTATCCGAGAACAAAGCAATGTAAGACCCTGCAGATAACGCTTCATTAACAACATAAGCAGTTGTTGGTATTGTCAAACTCCGGATATGTGAACCAATTTGTCCGGCAGAATCAACACGGCCGCCCGGTGTATCAATTTCGAAAACAATATGATCAGCGCCGCTTTCCATTGCTTCTGTAGCAGCCCGATCAATAAATGATTCCAGACCTCTTTCCACTTCTCGTTCAATCGGGATAATATGAACAGTCTCTCCTTCACCTTGTTCAGCTTCCGTCTCTGCTCCGGTAAACGTAAATAGGGATAGGAAGGTTAACATGGATACAAACAATATGTATACAGCTAACCGTCTGCGATGCCTTTTCAACTTGAATCACCCCCTCATACTGCACCTTACCTATTATATACGAAAGTAATTCATAAAAGGTTTCATTTTTCGTAGATGGGTATATCTTGATAGTACCATATGTTTCGAGAAATTAGAAAGCGTCATCTAAATTTAACACGTTTAAAGTTTCTTTCATTCTATCTCCGGTTTCCGCCGGAGATATTAAAAAAACCAACCCTGAACCGGGTTGGTTTTCTTTATCGTAATTCCTGCTCTACTATTTGTTTAATTTTAGAACCGTCAGCCTGTCCTTTGACTTTCGGCATCACGGAACCCATTACTTTCCCCATATCTTTCATCGAGGCAGCATTCACTTCTTTTATTGCTTCCTGAATAATCGATCTTAATTCTTCATCTGAAAGTTGTTTTGGTAAATACTTTTCCAGTATTTCCAATTCTTTTTCGGTTTTGTCAACCAAATCTTCTCTTCCAGCATCTTTAAATTCTTGGAGGGAATCTTTTCTCTGCTTCACTTCTCTCGAAAGAATAGTTAATTCTTCGTCTTCAGTTAGAGTATCTTTTCCAAGCTTAATCGATTCATTCTGTACAGAAGCTTTTACCATGCGAATAACGCTCAGGGTTTCTTTATCTTTGTTCTTCATCGCCTGCTTCATATCTTGATTCAATCGATCAAGTAGCGTCATACGTCACACCTTCTTTAGAATTTACGTTTTCTGGCAGCCTCTGATTTCTTCTTACGGCGTACGCTAGGTTTTTCATAGTGTTCACGTTTACGATATTCTTGTAATGTACCACTTTTTGATACACTACGCTTAAAGCGACGAAGAGCATCCTCAAGAGACTCGTTTTTACGAACGCGAGTTGTATTATTTGACATGCTAATTTCCCTCCCTCCGAAGCACAAAACCATTTTTAATGCGAGCATGAATAGACTTTCATGCTCTTTAAATTATAATATAAACCGGGGGAGCGGTCAATGGTTATTTATTAATAATCTGAAGTTCCTTCTTTCCCTGAAACAATTTCCACGCCGGCACTGGCACCGATTCGGGTTGCACCTGCTGCAATCATCGCTTCGGTTGTTTCTAAATCACGTACGCCTCCAGAGGCTTTTACTCCCATCTCTGGTCCGACTGTTTCCCGCATCAATTTTACATCTTCCACCGTTGCACCGCCGCCAGAAAATCCAGTTGATGTTTTGACAAAATCCGCACCGGCTTCTTTTGCCAATTGACAAGCAAGCACTTTCTCCGCACCTGTTAATAAAGCAGTCTCTATAATCACTTTCGTTAATGCTTTTCCATTCGCAGCATCTACGACAGCTTTTATATCTGCTTTCACCAATGCTTCATTTCCAGACTTTAATTCACCGATGTTGATAACCATGTCAACTTCTGTTGCTCCATTTTCGATAGCTTCTCTCGCTTCATAAACCTTTGTCTGTGTTGTTGTAGCCCCTAAAGGAAAACCAATGACGGTACAAACTTTTACGGGGGAATCTTTTAATTCGCTCGCACAGTAAACAACCCAGTGCGGATTGATACAAACAGATGCAAAGTTATTTTCTTTTGCCTCTTCGACAATTTTTGCAATTTGTTGCTTGGTAGAATCTGGTTTTAATAATGTGTGGTCGATATAAGATGCTAAATTCATGTTCGTCCTCTCCTCTTTTATGCGTGTTTTTCTGCAACATGTGTCGCGTGGTCCATGACCCGAACAAACACACCTTTATTCATCGGATAGCCGGATTCGGTTATCTTCACTTTGACAATCTTGCCAATTAAATCGGCTGAACCTTCAAATTGTACTTTCATATAATTATCAGTATATCCGATGAGATGATTATCTTCCAGTTCATTTGCATGTTCTTCCGGAATTACTTCCAATACTTCATCCTGATAAGCAGAAGCATATTCTTTAGCTAGCTGATCGGATAAGGTAATTAATTCATGCACGCGTCTATCTTTGACATCGTCATCCACCTGGTTATCCATTCTAGCTGCCGGCGTTCCAGTTCTTTTAGAGAATGGAAACACATGGAGTTCGGAATAACCAATTTCTTTAATGAAATCGTACGTCTCCTGAAATTCTTCCTCTGTCTCCCCAGGGAATCCGACAATGACATCTGATGTAATAGCAAGACCCGGCAATGCTTTTTGTATTTTTTTCACTTTTTGACGATAGAAATCCGTAGAATACTTCCGGCGCATTCTGGTTAATACAGAATCCGAACCAGCTTGCAATGGGATATGCAAGTGACGGACTATCTTTTTGCTATTGTCCAGTACCCGGATAACTTCATCCGTAATTTGACTGGCTTCAATGGAACTGATACGAATACGCTCTAATCCTTCCACTTGCTCCAGCTCTTCCAGCAGCATCGCAAAATTATAGTCTTTTAAATCTTCTCCGTACCCAGCCGTATGTATTCCTGTCAGGACAAGCTCTTTATATCCTGCTTCAACTAATTTATTGGCTTGCTCTATCACATTTTCCGGATCTCTGGAACGTAATAATCCTCTTGACCACGGAATAATACAAAAGGTGCAGAAATTATTACAGCCTTCCTGAATTTTAAGAGACGCCCTTGTACGATCGGTAAATGCAGGCACATCCATTTCTTCAAACACACGGTTTTTCATAATGTTGGAGACACCATTCACCGGCTCTTTTGTTTTTTCATGCTCTTCAATATAACTGAAGATATTTTTACGCTCCTGTGTGCCGACAACAACATCCACGCCCGGAATCTCCATAATCTCCCCCGGGGAAGTCTGTGCATAACAGCCTGTTACACAAACGACTGCATCAGGGTTCTTTCGGATGGCACGTCTAATTGTTTGTCTGCTTTTTTTATCGCCAGTATTCGTTACAGTACATGTATTGATAACATAAACATCCGCATCATGATCAAAATCTACACGTTCATAGCCCTGTTCTTGAAACATTCTCCAAATGCCTTCTGTTTCGTAGTGATTTACTTTACAACCTAATGTATGGAAGCTCACCGTTTTTGGCAATTTTTCAGCCATATATTTTTCATCCTTTCATTAGCAGTTTTTATATTAAAGTCAACATAAACATATGATATCATAAATTATTAGAAATAGAATACAAATAACTTTTCTCTCTTCCACTATGAAAAAAGGGCGCTTCACCAACATGTATGGAGGGCATAATTGGCTATATTTTGATAATAGCAACCATAGATTTTGGTGTTGTTTTATAAATCTTCAGGTCTTTCTATTTCCTCTGCACGATTGATGTTCTGATAATCAAGCTGTTGTGTTAGTTTTACCTCCATGTCATTTCCTGCCAGCATCGTATATTCTAACGCAATATTCTCTATATAATAGTTATCATTATTGATGTGAAAGACAACTGAAGCGTCCATCACTGGTTCATCCCCAAGGTTAAACCCCCATTCCTCTAACAAATCTATTGCATCAACTTGATTGCCTGCTTGATATGAAAATGCATATGACTCATCTAATGCTTCAAACGATGTTTCTTCCAAAGGTTCGATGTATTCCAGTACTTGAGCAATTTGTGTATAGTCTACAAAATATAATTCATGCATTTCTTCTACTTGCAGTGAGCTTTCTATCCAGTCACTATCCTGTTCCTTTTCATATACGGTATCGCTGTTATAATAAAATTCCGCTGAAGATACCTCATATTCGCTGCTGTAATCACTAGTGATATATCCTTGTGTGTTCTCTAAATCAATGTTTAACGCATATTCATTATTTTCTGACTCATTAGGATGGGAGGTTGTAATATCGAGTGTGTAATTATTGACTTCCTCACTTGCTGCAACAGTTTCTTCCACAACATCCTCTTCAGACATGGAACACGCAGTCATAAAGAATGCACTGCCCAACAGAAAATACATTTTTTTCATCATTCCAACTCCTCGCGTAAGATAGATTCAATGATTGTACTGGCGCTGCCCACAACAAAAGGTAAATGGATCCGTTTATTTGCTCACACCCTCCTCATTTCTCCAATTATTGTAAGCTTCGTATTGCAAAAATCCTTTTATGACACTACTTCCCAATTTGTGATAAAGTAAAACAAATACAATCCGGCTTCCACATCAAACATTTATGAACACGCTGTACTTTTAATAATGGAAAATGGTTTCATCAGTTAATATAACACTTTAAGCGAAATCGTTTTTAACACCTGCAAAAAAGATTGAAATAAAATCAATCGGAGTTAGAGCAATGACGTCTGTCACAACATTTTGATTTTGAGTTTTGAATACACATATTGAGGGAAATACATATTATCAATAAGCCCTACTTGCCTAAAGGAGGCAAAACATGGATGTGTTATGGGAGTTTATAAAATTAATAGGTATGCTCCTGTTTTGCTTGTTCGTGATGTTTGCGACCTGGAGATTTATGCAAAGTGACGGCAAAGGATGGGATGACGGCTCGACAGGAGTGTATATGTCATGGCCACGGAGCCGGCTGCTGAATTTTTTTGTTTTTCACCTTTTCTTTATTGGATTATTGATAACGATTCATAACTTTTTTCTTGCTGGCTTTGAAATGACCTCAACCCTGCAACATGTTGAAGGATACGAGGGAGCAGGATTAGCTTTCATTTTCCTATTTGTTGGAGCAACCAATCTGTTTGGAGCGAAATTTCTTTTGGGAAAAGAACGGGAAGGCTGGGTGCAAAAATTTGATAAAATCGCACCATTATTCGTGCGTATCTTTGGAGCGGCCCTTATTTTGCTGAGTATTATTCGACTTACTGCGTCTTTTGGTTAATTAGCAGCGCCATTTGTCCTCTCTTTAAGAATAAGCATGCATATCCAGGTATTCCAGGGGGAAATTCACTACCCATAATAGTAGTTGCTTCTTCATTAATCCTTCAACTCATTTCGTTCAAATTGACGCATTCTGTACGCATTCATTGCCGTTTCGCCCAGGGTATCCATCAGATTATGATTGGCATATGCACCAACGATGGCACCAATGCCCGGAACAAGCTGCAACATTTTGACCAGATCAATATAATCTCGATACTCCTGCTGGAAAACACGCCAATCCATATCAGCGAGCTTCCCCTTCTCCTGCTCCCAATTTTCGAGTATATAAAACGTGTCCTTCCGTTTTTCATCACTGGAAAAAGCAAGCTGGAAAACATGGAGAATAAATAGCCGCTCCTCATATTCACTTGCATCATACCCATAAACAGCTGCCAGTTCAAACAAAAATTTCATCTTGATGGACAATAGCAATGGAAAATCTGCAAGTCCAAAGAAAATCCCTCCTGCGCCTGTTCCCGCTCCTTCAACGACAGCGGTTTTACGATAGGAGATTAACTTTTCCTTGGCCATTTCATCCCTTTCAAACAAGGAAAGTTCTGATGGTTTGGGTTTCTTCGTAGTTATATTAGAGCCGACGAGCGTCGCTTTCACCATGTTTTTTATACTGTCTGTAATCACCTGATGTGCCTTTTCCGGAATCATACTGTTCATCTTCTTTTGTGTTTTTTTCGATAACTGATTAAACAAACTGGGTTTTTTCAACATTTTATTACGCCAATCCATCAGTTCTTTCGATACGATAGTTTCATAATCCATAATCAAAACCTGCCTTTATTGTCTTTACTTCCTTGTACGTTTTTAATTCGTAAAGAGATTGCGTTTTGGTTTCAAATGCTTTACTATTCTATTCATGTCATACCTTCTATTCCAATAAATAAAATACTTACAAGCTTGCCATTTAGATGTACTACCTTCCACCATATTCTAAAAAGCAATCAAATTTTTCAAGTTCTCCCCCAATAATATAACGCCAGCTGCGTTCTATCACGAACCTCCAGCTTATCCAATATAATGGTAATCACATTGCGCACCGTTCCTTCGCTGACAAAAAGCTGGCCGGCAATTTCTTTATTGGAGCATCCTTGTGCAACAAGTTCTAAAATATCCTTTTCACGTGCTGTTAAACTTTCTAACCCTCTCTTTTCTGGTTGTGTCAACCGCATTAAAACATCTGCGTTCAACACAGAACTTCCAGAAACCAACGCACGTAACTGTTGTGCCATATCCTCAACTGGTGCGGATTTAAGCAAATATCCTTCAGCTCCAGCTAATAGTGCCAGCCTGATATTTTGTTCATCTTCAAAAGTTGTCAGCATCATCACCCGAACTTCGGGCCAGCGCTTTTTAATTTCACGTGTTGCTTGAATACCATCCATTTCTGGCATTTGTATATCCATCAGAACAGCATCCGGCCGAGTTTCTTCACAAGCTTTCACCGCTTCTCTCCCATTAGCAGCAGTTCCAACAACTTGAATATCCTCTTCGCGGGAAAACAACAATTGAAGACTTTCATACACCATGGAATCATCATCTGCAATAATTATTTTCACTATAAAGACCTCTTTCTATTATTTTTATTCCTGTTCGTCTTTTTCAAGTGGCAGAACACAGACTAACTGGAACCCTTCCTTTACAGAAGAAGCTGACAAACTTCCTCCGACGGATTGCGCACGCTGGCGAAGATTTCGGATCCCAATACCATGACCACCAGAGTCTTTTAAAGCACCATCATTGAAAATAGACAGCCGGACAATGCTCTCACTGACATCCAAAGAAACCTTTACCTGGGTTGCTTCCGAATGGCGGGTAACATTGGTTAGCGATTCTTTTAATGCTGGTTCTAATATCCCCCATAGATAAGAAGAAACCTTTGATGTATCACCAAAAATATTTAATAGTAAGGGGCACATGGTAAATTGCTCTGTAATTTCTTTAAAACTTTCGATTCCAATCGCACTTACCGGTTTCATATTATGCACCGTTTCCCGTAAATGACGGGAGCTCTCCGTAAATCTCTCTTTTGCTTGAAGAAATAATTTCTCTGCTTGTGGTTCGCCTTCCTTCCAAAGTTGTTCAAAAGCTGTCAGCGCCAAAATAGCACCTGTTAATTCATGACCTACATGATCGTGCAATGATTTAGAAATACGATTTCTCTCTTCCAATTTCGCCATTTTCGCTGTCTGCGTACTCGCCAGCAGCAATTCACGCTTGAAACTTTCTAATTCATACCGATACCGCCGCTCCATATCTGCTTCCTTTTTATATAAATCGATACTCTTTGACCAGCTATAGAAAGCAATCCCTGCAAATGCTGCCAAAAGAAGAATCATTATCAATATCAGCAACGATTGTGCTTCCATAACCAAAAAAATAACGGAAGGAATAACAAACCACGGCCTCCCTTTCAGCGCGGCTTCAAAGACAGGAATTGCTAAAGCAAACCAGGCACCGGGCCAGAATGTAACAGCAACCATACAAATAGCCTGATCGAACAATGTTGTCCAAGCAGGCATTTCTATCCTCCATCTCGCTAAAGCCATAATTATCAGAAATAATAAAGAGAGAATTCCTGCTTCTTCGCCATCACTGATCATCCAATAAAAACCGAGGAAAAAGACAGCAAGAGACCGCCATATGAACGTGCATACTGTTGGCGTCAACACTTCATATTTATTTGACGTCATTGGCTGATCTCCTTTCTGCTCTATTCATCGCTATTATATTCGTTTCGACTGTTTTATTCCGTTTAAGTTTACCATGTCAAACCACCAGAGAAAACCTCATGCTTTTATTATTCATTGAATAGCATACTTCCACTTTGCGGATAACCAGAATAACAATGCATACAGGCACAGGCGAATATGATATCTGTTTGCATGAAACTACGTGATACGCCTTCTGCTTCCAATGATAAGAAAAGCTACCGTGAACAGCATCATCATTGCAAACGGTATAATCAGCTCCGATATAGCTTCCTGATTGGCAACAATCGTAATCGATTCTGCCAGCCAGTAAGTCGGGAGCAGCATCGCAAATCGCTGCATGAGTTCCGGCATGATATCTACCGGCCAAAGCATTCCACCTGCCATTGTCATCAGAAAAATTAACCCAATCAGAACCGTAAATGCCGTCTCTTTATGCCTGAACAGCGAAAACCAGGCGAGGGAAAAACCAATTGCTGTGATGGCAAAAACCGAATACACCACAAACAGTAAAAATGGCTGCATTAAATCATGTCCGTATAACATACCAGCGACAACGACTAATCCGACTTGTACGATAAGAATAAGCGAATAAGCCAGGAGATTTTGCCATAGATACTGCAAATGTGTAATCGGAGAAATCCCGACTCTTGTTAAAATTCCTTTAGCCCGATCATCCATCATAATACTTACAATTCTCCCGGCTGCGAAAAGCAAGAGAACACCATAAATTTGATAACCTAAAGGTAATGGCAGCCACTCTTCATCAGGCATCAAAATAACTAGTACCGGCAGAACACATAGGAATAGAATATTCATCATATTCCGGAAGCATCGCTTGATCGCAAAAAAGAAAACAGTCACGTTAATCTCCTCCTTCCGAAAAGCACGATGCATATCGTTAGTAAAACTGAAATAGTGAGCAGCATTCCTGTACTGAGATATACCTCACTCATTTCCTGTCCTTGCATTTGATAAATAATCGCTGTCTCCCCAAGCGCCAGCGGATTGATATATTGATTAATCCAATCAAAAATTGCCATGTCTGGAATTGGAATAAATAAGTATCCTGACAGAATCATAAAAAGAAACACATACGCATAGCCAATAAATTCCGCCACTTTATATCGCTTTATTAATGTAACAGCCATTAAGAATACAAGCTGAGAAACAAGGGAAACGAGCATTAAGACAAAGATAACCCAGCCGATATTTCCCCAATTCACATCAAATACCAAATAGGTAAACAACACCATAACACTTCCATTCAGAACACTAAACAGCACACTGCTGATCAAGATGGAAAAGGCATGTATATATATCGGATAAGGCAGGGAAAGCATACGCCATCTTCTTTCCGAAAATAAATCCTCTTTTATCATTTCCATCGTATAAAATCCGCCAACAAGCTGAAAACCTATAATGATCCCGACGGAAATCATCTCCATCCCGGACAATCCATTTTCATCAACGAAGTCATCACCTACCGCAAAACCATTCACCGTTATGATGGCTATAGGAAGCAGAATTAAAATAACAAAGCCAATGTAACCCCGTAGCATCCTTCGCAAAATAAAATAAGTAGACCTGGGCAGCATGCTATTCCTCCTCTCCATCGCGCAGGTTTTTTCCTGTCAACGTAAGAAACACATCTTCCAAGGTTGGTTTCTTCGCTGTCACCGAACGGACTCCTCCTGCATTTTTAATAATCGCAAGTACATTATCAACGTTTTCTGCACCACTGCTGGATACTACCTGAATGTTCTTTTTATCCTGCATGACATGTTTGACTCTATCCAGATTTTTCAATTCCTCCAAAAGCGCACTGGTCGGTTCGTTAACTACTTCTACATCTATTCTTTCCTCATGCTGTATATTTTCAATCAGTTCATCCAATGTCCCTTTAGCAATAACATGCCCCTTATCCATGATCGCTATTTTAGAAGCAATCGATTGCACTTCTTCCATATAATGCGTCGTATATAAAATGGTCGTTCCCTGCTGCTGCAGCTTACGGACCGAATCTAAAATATACTTTCTCGATTGCGGGTCGATTCCTACAGTCGGTTCATCCATAATCAACAGTTTGGGACTATGGACAAGCGCACAAGCAATATTTAAGCGGCGCTTCATCCCGCCGGAAAATTTAGTGGGCAGACTTTTCGCTTTATCCGTTAACCCGACAAAGGCAAGCGTTTCATTTACACGCTGTTTTAACTCCTCACCCCTCAGTCCGTAAATACCCCCGAAGAACTCCAGGTTCTCACGAGCTGTTAAGTCTTCAAATACGGTTACTTCCTGTGTCACCAGCCCTAGTTGCCGCTTCATTTCCATCATATTTTCATTCAATTTCTTTCCAAACAAATAAATGTCCCCGGAATCTATCTTTATTAATCCTGCCAGTGCATGGATCAGCGTTGTCTTACCAGCTCCATTCGGCCCAAGTAACCCCATAATGGTTCCTTTTTCTATTTCCAGATCAACATGATCCAGCGCCCGGAAAGAACCGTACCTTTTTACAATGTCGTTCATATATACAATGGGCATGCAATAACCTCCCTTTTATTTCTTATAATTTTATTATTACAGGAGAATTTTGATGGAAATAGTTACAAATGTCATGAATTTCAATGCATCTTTTTTAAATACTGCTAATGGGAGTAAAAAAGAGGTTATGCATCTGTTGACAAAATATTAGGAAGAAGTTTTATAAAGCGAAACTTCCTTCAGTGGGGGTAACGTACATGAATGTACTAGTACAGACGCCTGAGACAACGTTTTCAATGGGGCGAGTAAGCGCAAGTCCCAGCCAGTCACACCGCGATAAATATATTCCAAAGTACGGGCTCCGTTTCAAACGAATACTTCTTTTATTAATTAAAATCACTGCTTTATATCGATTTTAGCTGATATAAAGCAGTGATTTTTAAATCGGTTTTTCCTTCAAAAAATATTGGAATTGTTTTATTTCATTTTCAATTTAGAAATAACTTGTAACTATAAAACATGGATAATACCTGCTCACCAGTTAAACAATCTATATCTGTTACACGAGCATGCTTTAACGCCTTTCTAAATTGATTTTTGGTAAATAGTTTTTTATATTCTTTATTTACCATTTTATATACAAAATACTGATACAAATCTCTATCAAGAGGAGGCATTCCAGATTCTTTTCTTCCAAGTCGAATGAGAACAGAATCAACTTTCGGTTTTGGATGAAAATAATTTCTAGGAATTCTTCTTATAATCCTCATTTCAACCTCAGGAAATATGGATAACCCCAGGAACCTTTTATAATCTGTCAGCCGCTTTGCAAAACCTTCTTCAACAATTAGAAAGCAATATGCAGCGGCACTTTCAAATACAATCTTTTTTACAATATCCGTACTTCGATTATAAGGAATGTTTCCGTAAATTTTATACGAATGAGCTCCTTTAGGGAACCTATAATTTAATATATCTGCATGGATAACTTGAACGTTTTCAAAGCTATTGATTGACTTTCGCGTCATAGATACAAGTTTAGAATCTATTTCTACAGCTGTAAGAAAATAACAATTTTCAGCAAGCTCTCTTGTGAAATGCCCTTTCCCCGAACCAATTTCGATGACAATATCTTTTTTATCAATATTCGTTTGAGATATTATTTCACGAACATATTTTTGTGACGTAATAAAATTTTGACTAACTTTGGGATTTATTCTGTTATTTCTGCTCATTATAACCCTCTATCCTATTGGTTATAACAAACTTTACCCACCGTTCATTATAACCATCTGTATTTTTCTTGGTTTATAATGAACGTTCTAACAACAGCAATACTACAAATTCCCATCTCGTCCCTCCTATTAAGTTATTACATATTTTCTAGAAGTAGAGACGGTTATCTACAACAGCAATAGATGTCATTCCCATGACGATTACCTCCAAATAATAAATATATTTCACACAGATTATAACAAATGATTCAGAATCATACTATTGAAATGAAAATAAATTAACCAACTTGTGAAATGTCATGTAATTTGCATGAAGTATTACAGCGCATTAAATTTGATACGATAACAAAACGCCAATTTTCTATAATAATCTTTCTCCACGAAGTCCGTCGGTTTTATTTTAGTAGCGGGGCTCTGGAAATATTCCAATCCGGCCACCTTCAACATATTATATACGAACTGGGAACAAAACATAATATTGGGACGGACGGAGAATTTTGTAACCAGTCCCACAAAATTATAGGCACTGCCCGTGTCGTTAATTTCTTTCACCTTATCTATAATCATTTGCTTTTGTTCCTTGGAAACCTTCAGACTGTAAACGATTATTTCAGCGTCATCCTTTTTGTGAAATTTTGCTACCTGCTCTTGATTCAAACCGGGCGGGGAAATTTTTTCTCCACCGTTATAACTCACAATGGTTTTTAAGTCTCTGTCAAAACTGATGGAAACATGATTATATACTTTTTGCGTAAAAACAGCGATTAGCTCGCTTGCAGGACTTCCGGTACTTGAAATAACGATATACAAATGCTCATCCGCTAAACTTCGCTGACACTCCTCAAAGAAAGCATCGGTTAAGGAATTTTTATTTACATACTTCGTATAGCTGTGTCTTGGAATATCTTCCATGATTTCATTTAAATTTTCCCTGGATAATGAGCTTCTGCCTTTTTTCAATTTGTCCCCCAAACTGACAGCACTTTTTTGCATTTCTTTCATCGTGTTAAAACTGATGGTTGCAGCATCTTTTACAGATTGGGAAAAGACGTTTTGTATTGTATACAGATACATAACATACAACACACAAAAAGGAACCAGCATAAAGATCACAGCAGTTATTTTCTTCATGAGAAATACGATACCAGCATCTGTACCGGAAAATACAAATAACGTATTAAATACCTGCTGCGCAGACATGATCAGTAAATAAATGATTGTGAAAATAATTTTTGTTGTTTTTTTATTCTGCGATAGCCAAAGATGGCAAATCAGAAGTGCTGCCGAAACAGCGTAGATGACTGCATATATGTTTAATTGCTGTACGGAAAGCAAAAAAATCAGAAAGAATAGAAGCAGTATATTCACTAAAAATAAATACATCTTTTTAATATTCATTGTTCTCTCCATATGAAATAAGTTTTTACTATCATCGTTCTTCACGCATGACAACACGTATTAAAAATGTTCTCTTGCTAAATGAACATTCGCAAGATCGATTAAAAATCCTTTTTTTGAAAGGATAAAACAGCTATGATAGAAGTGATTACCAGCCAGAGAATCAGTATGCTGACACTAGTAAATGCAGCCGTTGTTTCAAACGATTCCGCCCCGGTTGTGCCAGACAAGCTGTGTATTGCCGACTGAGGCATGACTGGTAGCAACACTTGCTGAATTGCCCCCGGAAACATACTAATCAGTGCGGGAATGGCCAGTATAATAATAGAAAAAGCAATCCCTCCGCCGCTGCTTTTGAAAAGAAACGTTGCCGCAACAGTAAGCAGGCAGTAAAATATCGGCATCAGCAGAACACCCAAAACAAATTGCTGGATGTCTGTATCTGCTAAACTGGCGAGCGGCATGTTATTGGCCATTAGAATGAGTTGACTACTCAGATATGTGAGAGCTGCCATCAGGATACTCACGGTTATGGATAACAGGAAAAAGATAATATATTTCCCTAAAAATAACTGTTTCCGATTCGGAACAACTGCTAACGTAGTGTAAATCGTTTCTGCAGTGAACTCCTTGGATATCGTTAACGCTGTAAAAACGATCAATAGGATACTGGCGAGATCCACACCTAACATATTTGCTGATACGACCTCCATGACGGATAAATCTGTGATCGCTGTTCCCTGCGTCACATTGGTAGTCACAGCAAAAATAAATCCGAGGGCTAAGCTGATTCCAATGGTGAAAAGCAAATACATTTTCGAAAAACGAATAAAGAAAATCTTTTTATATTCCGCTTGAATAATGTTTCTCATGGTGTTTCCCTACCTTTTGTCAGAAGGTTATCTGTTGACACATAATCTGCCTTGCCTTCTGTTAATTCTACAAATAAATCTTCTAAGGAAGGCTGTACTTTCGTTAATTCATATAAAGCCAACTGCGCTTCCTTTGCTGTCATTCCAATTTGTTCCTTGCCTAATTGGTAAACATGCAGTTCGCCGTTTTCCGCCTGTTTCACCTCTGCCCCTTTTTTCGTTAGAAAGACTTGTAATTTGTCATTATCTTCGCATGATACTTTGACAAAGGAACCGAGACTGTTTTGTGCTAATTCATCGATAGCCATATCCGCAATTAAATTTCCTTGTGCCAGAATAATCATCCGGTCGGCTATCATTTGCATTTCGCTCATGAGGTGACTGGAGACAAGTACTGCCTTTCCTTCCCGTGCCAGTCTTTTCGTTAGCGCACGCAGCCAATGAATACCGTCTACATCCAATCCATTAAATGGCTCATCTAAAATAACTGTTTCCGGATCACCTAATAGAGCTGTGGCAATTCCTAAACGTTGTTTCATTCCTAATGAGAATGTGCCAATTGGCTTATCTGTTACATTTTCCAATCCCGTTTCCGCAAGCATTGTCTGTATTTGCTTCCCGGAAATACCGCTTGCTGCAGCGATGATTTCTAAATGCTGTTTTGCTGTTAATTTGGGATTGACTGCATCTGCATGTATGAAGGCTCCTACTTTAGAAACTGGACGCTTCAAATTTTTATAGTTCTGCCCATCAATCGTTACACTTCCTTCGCTCGGATGCATGCATCCCAAAATCATTTTCATCGTCGTTGATTTCCCTGCCCCATTCGGTCCCAAAAATCCAGTCACAACACCTGGTTGAATAGTCAGCGACAATTGATTCACAGAAATGGTACCCTTAAAGATTTTCGTTAAATGATTCATTTCAATCATTGTGATTCCTCCAAACGTCTGCCTTGCCTGCAGATAAATAGTGGTCTACCGCCTTATCGATAAACGTATTCGTGAAATCAATCAGCTGCTGGTCCTCCATTGGCCATTGCTCCCGATTTTTATAAGAATCTTTATATACATTGAGTAACTCCTTGCTCCCGTCTGTAATACTTACTACCATCTCAATCCACCTTTTCGCAAAGTCCTGTCCCTGTTCACTCTCCGGCTCGATATCATGGAGTATATGCGCAACAGCTTCCAGGATAAGTGCTTTCCAGTCCCAATAAACTTCTATAACTGCTTCTTGGTTCTGATAATGCTCTATAAAAGTATCTTCTGCTTTTTTATCAAAGGGAACATCTTTATATTGATAAACCGTATCCTTATTTAAAGAAATCATTAATTGCACCAGATTTCCCAAAGGAAGTGCATCATTTTCTTCCATTCCGGCCAAACTCGTTTCGATCATAGCAATGTTGCTTTTGATATCATGCAGTTTATAGTAAAAGATGTCTCGCTGCTTTTCTAATACATTCCGAAGCTGCTCCGCGTTGGAAGTCTCTTCTAATAATGTTGCGATATCTTTAATTTTTAACCCTAAAGATTTGTAGAACAGAACTTGCTGCAGCCGGGTTAAGTCGGATTCTGTATAATATCTCCGTTTGCTTGTTTCGCTTTTTTGTAATGGCACTAATTGAATATTATCGTAATATTGTAATGTCCGGACGGTGACCCCAGTAAGCTTGGAGATTTCTCCGATGGAAAATTTATTTTCATTTTTCACGATAGCACCTCCTATTCATTATTAAACCATATTACGTTACGTCACCTTCAAGAGAATGAATAAAAAAATGATTTCCATCAACACATTGATAAAGAAATCCATTTTTAATTGATATTTTTACTAAAAGCACCTTTCATACACCTAAATCTTCTTTATGAATAATGCATATTGATACAAACCTCCTTCATAACCATATAAGGTAGAACATTTTTCATAAGGAGGAAATAATGAGCGATAACAACCAACATCCACAACAAGGAAGGCGCATTCCTGTTCGTAAAACAGAGGCAGCAACCAAACATGCCAATCGTCAGCCTCAACAGATGAATAACCCAGAGGCACTTTATTCACAGACAGTTGGCAAAAATGGCCCGATATTGGAGCAAGACAGTATCTTGCATGAATCACTGGAGAACCTTGTTCACGAAAAAATAGTGGAACGGCCTTTGCACGTGAAAGGGTATGGTGCTTTCGGTTATTTTGAAACATTCAACAGCATGAGCGCATACACCAAACTCCCCTTTCTTCAGCAAGCTGGTCAAACTGTTCCGGTCGCTGTCCGTTTTTCCCTCGGAGCGAGCAATAAAGGTACGCCAGATACGCTGCGAAACGTGCGCGGGTTTTCAACGAAGTTCTATACAGATGATGGCATCTTTGATTTGATCTGTAATCATCTTCCTATCTTTTCTTTGCGGGATCCGAGACGTTTTGCAGAAAGTGTGGAAGCTATGGCACCATCACCGAAAAATAATTTGATGGATCCGAACCGACTTTGGCGATTTGTCGCCAGCACGCCGGAATCTACGCACTTTTTTGTTCGGCTGTTTTCCGATCACGGCACAGTTAAAAGCTTTCGTCACATCCCAGGCCACAGTGTCAGTACGTACGTTTGGCGAAATGCAGAAGGCAGACGCCGCTACATTAAATATCTTTGGATTCCATTTGATGGCGTGGAATACATTACAAATGAGGAGGCAGAAAAACTTGCTGCCATCAATCCGGATTATTCCGGCGAAGACCTTTTTCAAACGATCGCAAGCGGAGAAACCGTTGAATACGGATTATACGTACAAATGATGGATCCGAGGGAAGCAGAGCAACTTCCATATGATCCGCTTGACGATACAAAAGTGTGGGATGAAAGGATGTTCCCGCCTCATCCGGTCGGAAAAATGGTCTTGAATCGCAATCCGGATAACTACATGGAGCAGGTAGAGAAGATTGCATTCTCCCCATCGAACCTATTAGATGGCGCAGAATTGTCCAATGACAGAATCTTGCAGGGACGCTCGAATATCTATTGGGATTCACAGCGTTATCGTATTGGTCCGCGATTCCGCGATGTGCCGGTAAACGCGCAAAAACATTGGCAGCCGAATGATTTACAGACAAGTGGGGAAGGCACTTATGTAGAAGGGCAACTCGTTCGTACAGATATCACCAAGCAAGATGATTTTTCGCAGGCGGGAGAGTTTTATCAATCCTTATCACAGACCGGAAAATCGCACCTTGTTTCGAATCTTGTTGGTGCATTAACAGGTGTAGATCGGAATTTGCAGCGGCAGAGCCTTCACTACTTTTCCCTTGCTTCCCAGGAACTTGGCGAGCGTGTATCAGCCGGATTACGGCAGTAGTTCACACATATACCAGCAAAAGCGATTCAAATGGGAGAACTGCCTGAAACAAAAAGAAGAAGTGCGCACCTGATGAGACAGAATGCGCACTTCTTCTTTTTAACTTTATTTTTAAAAATAGCTTAAAAATAAGCTTAAAAATAAGGCTCTTCATCAAAATCTATGGTTGACAAATTAAATTTTAAGAGTAACGACCGCTGCGGAAGAACACTACGCTTTCCATGGGGACGGCTTCAGCTAACTTGAAAAGAAGCCCGCTTTTCAAGTGGATCTTCAGCTCGCCCTGTTCCCATAGGGGTCTCCGTGTTCTTCCTCCGCTATCTAGATGTTAATACCATATTCAATCCCTTATTTCAACCATTGATTTTGGTGTTGACTCAAAAATAATTCAAACGAACCTTTATCATGCTTTTACTTCGTCTTTTTTCACAAGTGTAAAGAAAAAGATAAAACCAATGAGTGTTGTTACAAATAAAATCATCCCCATCGGAACGGCTGAAGCCTCATTAATACCTGCAAGCGGTGAAAAGATAGAACCGAGTAATAATGGAAGCATGCCTAAGATAGCACTCGCACTTCCCGCACGGTTATCCTGTTTAGCCATTCCCAATGTGAACGTACTCGTTAATACCATGCCCATCGTCGTCATATAAATGAAAATAAGTATAACAATCGCAGCCAAAGGCCCTTCGATGATTGTCATGATAAGTAATAAAAACGTAGCGCTGAGTGCTGTAATAACAGCTGTTTGCAGCATCGATTTTTCTGGAAAGATGCCGCTGAAGCGCCCGATAATAAAACTGCCTGTTATAATCGCCAGCCCATTGATACCAAATAACACACTGAATACCTGTGGGGATACACCATAGATATCTTGATAAACAAACGGAGTTCCGGACACATAAGCAAAGCTGCCGCCGTGGATAAAACCGACAACCAAAGCATAGCCAATAAAGGAACGATCTTTCATCAAGCTGCCCATCGTTTTTACCGAAGCTCCTGCTGAACTCGGAATCCGCTTATGGGGCGGCAGGGTTTCTTTCAACTTCATCGCTACAATGATAACAATCAGCAAACCGACAATGCTCAAGAAGTAAAAGATACTCTTCCAGCTCGTTGATTCAAATGCCAGAATAAAACCGCCAATCATCGGTGCGATCATCGGCGCAACGGCATTAATTACCATTAACAATGAAAAAAACTTTGTCAGCGCCTGCCCGCTGAAAACATCCCGCACCACTGCACGGGAAAGCACCACGCCGGCTGAAGCCGTTAATCCCTGTAAAAACCGCATCGCAATCAACATGATAATATTCGGAGCTATAGCACAGAGGAGAGAAGCCAATGCAAACAAAAAGGTAGCAATCAATAACGGCTTTCTTCTGCCCTGTGCATCACTGATAGGACCGGCAAATAATTGCCCGATTGCAAGCCCCAGCAAGCACGCTGTTAAACTCGCCTGCACAAGCGTGGCACTAGTATCTAAATCTTGTGTAATCTCGGGAAAACTGGGCAAATACATATCTATATTAAGCGGACCTAAAAAAGCAAGCAGCCCGAGAAGTAGAGCCAGTCCCACCCGAGTTGCTCCTGTCGGGTTATGTTGTATCGTTGTTTCACTTTCAGATTTCAATCCATATCCCTCCTGACAGCGTCAGAGTATGTCACTCAATCTCTTTATATAGTGAGAATCTTGATTTACATCAGGTTCTATGTAAATCAACTGGTTCCCCTGCTCGTAAATAAGTTTGTTCTCTGTTCGCTAAAAAAAGGTAAAACAACCTCATTGCGGCTGTTTTTACCTTCTACACTTTCAATCTCAACTCTTCCATTTGATAAGAAATACCAGCCAACGCATATAGCGCTGCTGTTTCTGTGCGCAAAATCCGCTTTCCAAGCCGGATTGCCTGGAAACCTGCTTCTTTCAGCAACTTTGCTTCTTGTTCAGAAATACCGCCTTCTGGACCAATAACCAGCAAGACACGGTCACCGTCAGATAAGTTATTCAATGCAGCGGCAAAAGTTGAACGTTCTTCAATATCTCCTTTTGCCTCTTCTTCATATGCAAACAGCTTTACGGTATAAGACGCACTTTCTTCTATTAATGCTTTCAACTGCATGACAGGAGACAGTTCAGGAATCCGGTTGCGATGGCTCTGCTCACTGGCTTCTTTCAAAATTTTACGGAAACGCTTTGCCTTTTTGGAAAACTTCTGGTCATCCCATTTGGCAACAGACCGATCCGCAGCAAACGGAATAAATGTTGCTGCACCCAGTTCTGTTCCTTTTTGCAGAATCCATTCAAATTTATCTCCTTTAGGAATCCCTTGAGCAACCGTTACTTCCACTGGTAGTTCAGCAGTTTCATTCAGCCAGTTTTCAATTTCTGCCTGTACTTCTATATCATGTACTTCGATAATTTTACAACGTGCCGCATATCCATCATCCGTATTACAAATGACTTCATCACCTGGTTTATTACGCATCACCTTTGTTATATGATGTACATCCTCACCTGTAATTTTGACAGTCTGATCTGTCACTTGTTCTTTCGAAATAAAATAACGCTGCATGCTTCCATCACCTGCTTTTATTCCGGTTTTCCGGCAATAATAGAAATCCAATCTTCCAATTCACTGACAGAAATAATGTCAAATCCTGCCTCTGCTAAACTGTCACGGACAAATTCTTTTTTCTTCTGAATAATTCCGGCAGTAATAAAGTAGCCGCCGGGGCGAAGATTTTTATATGCATCCTCTACAAAACGGACAATAATCTCAGCAAGAATATTGGATACAATGACATCTGCCTGTTCTTCTACACCATCAAGCAAATTATTCTGTTTCGCCGTCACTTGGCTTTGAAGTTGATTTAATTTCACATTTACATTTGTGCTTTTCACAGCTATATCATCTAAATCAAAAGCCTGTACGGATGCTGCGCCTAGTTTTACCGAGGCAATACTTAAGACGCCTGATCCACAGCCCACATCAATGACTTTATCGCCCGGCTGCACATAAGCTTCCAACCCTTGCACACTCAATACCGTTGTCGGATGGGTGCCTGTTCCAAAAGCCATGCCCGGATCCAGCTCAATAATTAATTCATCCGTCGATACCGGTTTGTAATCTTCCCAAGTCGGCGTGATGGTAACACGATTGGATATTTTAACGGGTTTATAGTATTTTTTCCACGCACTTGCCCATTCCTCTTCATGCACCTCACTCAGGCTTACCTGGTTTTTCCCTAAATCAATGTCATACAGCAATAACTGATTGATTGCCTGTTTAATCTCCTCCACCGTTTCGCCTAAAAAGCTGTTCATCGGCAAATATGCCTTGATACGAACCCCTTCTTCCGGGTAATCATCAGGATCCAGTTCCACTACTTCTCCAAAACCTTCCCCTTCAAAATGCTCCAGATCCAGTGGATCTTCAATCACTAATCCACTTGCACCTGTTTCATGCAAAATATTCGAAATAGGCTCAACTGCTTCGTTTGTTGTAAGAATGGTAATCTCTGACCATTTCATATAGAACACCGCCGTTTTTTTGATATATCTATAAGCTAAAAGCGCAAAGCGCCCGTTTAAAAACGTAGAGATTGCGCCCCCGGTCTTTGGGGGTGGTTCGACCTTGGTCGAACTTCCTTCACTTCCTGAGATAAAGGAAACACGGTGAGGTAACGAACCGATGTTGACTTATACCCGCAGAGCACGACGGACACGACGTCCTAGTATCGACGTTGGTCACAGGACGTGACCGTTCTTAGTCGATGAAAGTGCGACTACGGCTCTGACCGCGCCTGTCGGCTTGCCAATCGCTAAGTCTTCTTTATCGTAGGGCGCGACGTGAAATCTCTAAAGTTTGGCGCTTGGAGCTGGATGTGGCTATTTCTGAATAAACATAATTTCATCCAAAAATTTTATATTTTATCTATGTAAACAGAGATGCCTCCAGCTTGCTTATCTGAAAACATCATCAAAACTACAAGCTGGAGGGGTCTCTGATTAGTCACCTTTGAACGCTTTACGGAAACGTTGGAAAATACTATCCTCTTGTTCATCTGTGGATTCATTTCCACCTAATTCATTAAATTGACGTAACAAGTCTTTTTGTTTATCTGATAAATTGGTTGGCGTCATTACTTTTACTTTAATATACTGATCGCCATGTCCTCTTCCATGAACGTTTGGTGAACCTTTTCCTTTCAAGCGGAACGTTTTTCCTGCTTGTGTACCAGCTGGAATTTTTAATTTAACTTTGCCGTGTACAGTCGGAACTTCAATTTCATCACCTAAAGCAGCTTGCGCAAAGGTGAGCGGCAATTCACAGAAAATATGGTCGCCTTCCCGCACATAGAAATCATGTCTGCGGACACGAATGACTACGAATAAATCGCCTGCCGGGCCGCCATTTTTCCCTGCATCTCCTTTGCCGGCAACGCGGATTTGCTGACCTTCATCAATCCCTGCCGGAATAGAAATGTGGATATTTTTCTTGGTATTCACTGTGCCAGCACCGCCGCATGTTTCACATTTATCAGGAATAATTTTACCTGAGCCATTACAATAATGACAAACACGACGATTTACGACACGGCCAAACGGCGTATTCTGCTCTTCATTTAACTGGCCTGATCCATGACAATGCGAGCAGGTTTCCGGTTTTGTGCCCGGTTTCGCTCCTGAACCATGACAGGTATCACATTCTTCTTCTTGCGGTACTTCAATATCCGTTTCTTTTCCGAAAATGGCTTCTTCAAAATCAAGAATCAGCGTATATTGTAAATCGTCCCCTTGTTGCGGCGCATTCGGGTCACGTGAACGACCGCCGCCGCCAAAGAACATATCGAAAATATCGCTGAATCCGCCGAAGTCTTGAGCTCCACCGCCGCCAAAACCTCCAAATCCTTGGCTTTGTGCACCAGCATGGCCGAATTGGTCATATTGTGCCCGTTTTTGATCGTCACTTAAAACTTCATAAGCTTCCTTTACTTCCTTAAACTTCTCCGCTGCGCCCTCTTCATTATTCACGTCTGGATGGTATTTACGGGCCAGCTTCCGGTAATTCTTCTTTATTTCATCTTTCGAGGCGCCCTTCTCAACGCCTAAAACGTCATAATAATCTTGTTTTGCCACATTACTCACTCCCGACACTCTGATTGCATAGGTTTAATCATATCATTATTCATTTGTCTATGGCAACAATGAATATCAGTTGTAAATCAAATCAACTGCAAACCTTTCTCATTCCTGTCTTGCCGTCCTCTGTAAAAAAGTCAAAGCCAAGAGAATCCTGACTTTGACTTTTATTCAGTAACTTTAAACAAATTGTCTATTTATTTATTTGTTTTCTTTATTGTCGTTGTCATCATCCGCTTCTGTATAATCAGCGTCAACAACGTCATCGCCTTGTTGTCCTTCAGCATTTTCTCCGCCTTGATTTGCCTGAGCTTCTTGTTGTACTTGCTCATAAAGCTTAGCAGAAAGCTGTTGAACTTTTTCTTCCAGCGCATCTTTTTTCGCTTGGATTTGCTCTTGGTCATTAGACTCTAAAGCTTCTTTCAATTCATCTCTTGCAGCTTCTGCTTGTTGTTTTTCCTCATCAGAAACTTTATCGCCTAAATCTTTTAATGTTTTATCTGTTGTAAATACAAGCTGATCAGCTTGGTTGCGAAGCTCTACTTCTTCTCGGCGCGCTTTGTCCGCTTCTGCATTTTCTTCTGCTTCTTGTACCATTTGTTCTACTTCATCATCAGATAAACCAGAAGAAGATTTGATTGTAATGGATTGTTCTTTATTTGTTCCTAAGTCTTTTGCACGCACATTTACGATACCATTTGCGTCAATATCAAAAGATACTTCGATTTGCGGCATTCCGCGTGGTGCAGGTGGAATGTCTGTTAATTGGAAACGGCCCAGCGTTTTGTTATCTGCTGCCATTTCGCGTTCCCCTTGAAGGACATGAATATCTACCGCAGTTTGGTTGTCTGCTGCTGTAGAGAACACCTGTGACTCACTTGTAGGAATCGTTGTATTACGTTCAATTAATTTTGTAAATACAGAACCCATTGTCTCAATTCCAAGAGAAAGTGGTGTAACGTCCAGAAGTAATACGTCTTTTACATCGCCTTGCAGTACGCCGCCTTGAATAGCTGCGCCAAGTGCTACAACTTCGTCTGGGTTAACTCCTTTAGAAGGATCTTGACCTAATTCTTTCTTGATTGCTTCTTGTACGGATGGAATACGAGTTGAACCGCCGACTAAAATAACTTTATGAATATCGTTTTTAGATAGACCGGCATCAGAAAGTGCACGGCGTGTCGGTTTCATCGTACGCTCAACCAATTCAGTTGATAACTCATCAAATTTAGCACGAGTTAATGTCATTTCCAAGTGTAATGGACCTGCATCACCTGCTGTGATAAATGGAAGAGAAATTTGTGTCTGTCCTACGCCGGACAAGTCTTTCTTCGCTTTCTCAGCAGCATCTTTCAAACGTTGTCCTGCCATTTTATCTTTAGAAAGGTCAATGCCATTTTCTTTTCTGAATTCTTCTACCATATGCTTGATAATTACTTCGTCAAAGTCATCGCCGCCAAGACGGTTATCTCCGGCTGTTGCAACAACTTCAAACGTACCGTCGCCGATGTCCAAGATAGATACGTCAAATGTACCGCCGCCGAGGTCATATACAAGAATGGTCTGATCCTGATCTTCTTTATCAATACCATATGCAAGCGCTGCTGCTGTTGGTTCGTTAATAATACGTTCAACTTCCAGGCCGGCAATTTTACCAGCATCTTTTGTAGCTTGGCGCTCTGCGTCATTAAAGTAAGCAGGAACAGTAATAACGGCTTTGTCTACTGTTTCTCCTGTATAATCTTCTGCATAGGATTTGATGTGTTGCAGAATAATTGCTGAAATTTCTTGTGGTGTATATTCTTTATCTTCAATTGTTACTTTGTAGTCTGTACCCATATGACGTTTAATGGATTGAACGGTATTCGGGTTTGTGATTGCCTGACGTTTAGCAACCTCTCCGACTTGTCTTTCCCCATTTTTAAAAGATACAACAGAAGGAGTTGTACGATTTCCTTCCGGGTTTGGGATAACGACTGCCTCGCCGCCTTCCATTACTGATACACATGAGTTTGTTGTTCCTAAGTCTATTCCGATAATTTTACCCATTCTTCATTTCCTCCTTCATAACTTCTGTACACTGTTTCATTATTTATTAACTTTTACCATTGCTGGGCGGATAACTCTATCTTTTAGAAGATATCCTTTTTGAAGCTCCTCAACAACTTTATTAGATTCTACAGAGTCATCTTCAATCTGCATCACAGCATGGTGTACATTCGGGTCAAAATCAGCGCCCTCTGTTTCAATAACAGACACGCCCTGCGATGTAAATACATCTTGTAATTGGCGATATACCATATCAATGCCTTCCAGGATACCTTTGTTTTCTTCGGATACGTCTACTTGCAATGCGCGTTCGAAGTTATCCATCACAGGAAGCAGTTCCTGAACCATATCCTGCGCTTTGTATTTACGTTCTGCTTCGCGCTCTTTAGATGTGCGCCGTTTGTAGTTATCAAACTCTGCCTGTAAGCGAAGCACACGATTTTCAAGCTCTTCTTTTTCATTTTGCAATGTTTCTTCCTGTGTTTCTGCATCATTATTTTCATCTGCAGTTTCAGTGTCTGTATTGGTTTCGTCAGCTGTCGAATCAATAATTTCCTGTTCTTCTTGCAGCGCTTCTTCTTCTTTTTTCTCATTCTCTGCCATCTACTCAAGCACCTCTTTTCTAAATTCCAATTAAAAACTATACCATAAGAAGATATAGATACAAAACCAAAATCCTTATTCTGAGAAAAATGTTCTCTCCATATCAGGATTTATCACTATACCATTTCCCCATTGCACCAGTCATTTCCCTAGAGATGCTTTCCATTAAGGACAGTACCTTTTTGTACTCCATTCTCGTAGGACCAATCAATGCAATGGTGCCCATCTGACCGCCGCCGATATGATAAGAAGCAGTGATCAAACTTAAGTCTTTAATCTCTTCCACTTCATTTTCATGTCCAATAGATACTTTAATACCTTGATTGGAGTTTTTCAAGAGATTTACAATTTCATCTTCGCGTTCCATCAAGGAATAAAATGAGCGGATACGATCAACATCATTAAATTCCGGCTGCATTAATATATTCGCTTTGCCGCCAAAATAAAGTTTCACTGCCTGCTCTTGTGTAAATAGCGCGCGAATCCAATGAAGGGATGAACCGACATCGTTCATATATTTCATCATTAAAGAAGTTACTTCATTTTGAATCACCTCAGGCAGCCGATAAAGCGGTACTCCCTGCAGACGATCATTTAAAATATTCACCAGCTTTTCTATATCCGATGATGAAATACCTGTTGGCAAGGTGAAAGAACGGTGCTCTACATGTCCGGTGTTTGTAACTAAAATAGCTACTGCTGATTGGTCAGACAGCGTCAGAACCTGAATATTTTTCACTGTCGTTTCAAACATTTCCGGTCCGAGAATAATAGACGTATAATTGGTTAATTCGGAAAGAGCCTCTGCTGTCGTTTGTACAATCTGTTCAAATTCATATATTCCGTTATTCGTTAATTTTTCAATAATACCCAGTCCATTCTGATGAATATCCGGACCAATTAAATGATCAACATAATAACGGTATCCTTTTTCAGAAGGGACACGTCCAGAAGAAGTATGCGTTTTTTCCAAAAAACCGAATTCTTCTAAATCCGCCATCTCATTCCGGATTGTTGCGGCGCTAAAAGGCAGTGTATCTTTTTTGGATAATGCCCTTGACCCCACCGGTTTAGCAGATTCTATAAAATCATCAATAATGACCTGCAATATCATAAGTTGCCTATCTGTTAACATGATGATCACCTCTGTTAGCACTCTCTTATTATGAGTGCTAAATCTATTATAAAATTATCAAATTCATTTTCTTTTGTCAAACGGTTTGGTCTTCCCTTTTTGCCATGCTTTCTTTTGTATGAAAAAAGGTGGGGGACGGAAACTGCGCTTAAACACGGGCAATTTCCAGTTTTTCCGAAAAATTCTCCAGTAATAAAAATTGCTGAAACACCCTGTCTCCCAGGAGCATGCCTTGGTTTGTCAATACATAGTTTCCATCATGATACACTAATAATTTATCTTGCACCAGCCGACGCAATTCTTCCCGGAATAATTTTTCCAGCGACAATTGATATCTTTCCCTAAATGCCTGGACATTAATCCCTTCTGCTTTTCTAAGCTGCAGAAATAATTCTTCTTCAATCTGATCCTGCAGTGTTATCTCTTCCAGATGTTCAACTGCCGATCCCGTACGATCGATTTCCCTCATATAGGTTCCTAACGGCTTGTAATTGGCCATACGCTTTCCTGGCAGATAACCATGCGCTCCAGCGCCAAAACCAAAATAATAATTATTATTCCAATAGGTTAAATTGTGCTTGCTCTCATATCCCGGTCTGGCAAAATTACTAATCTCATATTGATGCACTCCCTGCATTTTCATATACTCCTGAAGCAGCCGGTACATCTCCACTTCATCATCCTCCGGCGGCTGATGAAGCATTCCCTTTCTTTGCTTATGATAAAATACGGTTTTGGGTTCAATTTGCAATGCATATGTGGAATAATGCGGAAGATCAAATTGGAGCGCTTCTTTTAATGTATTTTCAAAGTGAGCAACACTTTGATCCGGAAGAGCATAAATCAAATCCAGACTAATATTGCTAAACCCGGCCTGGGTGAGAATATCCACTGTCGTATAAACATCTTTCACACGATGCATACGCCCGATTTTTTCAAGCATCGCATCATCCATTACCTGGACACCAAATGAAATTCGATTTACGCCGTAATTATAAAGCAAACTCGCCTTTTCCGCGTCAATATCCCCCGGATTAATTTCAATCGTAAACTCTTCGCAAGCAGCAAGGTCAAATTTAGCCTGTAAAAATTGAAAAAGCTTTTCCAATTGTCCCATCGACAGTGCTGTAGGTGTTCCGCCGCCCATATAAATGGTTCGAAAAACGTTTCTTTTTCCAGGAATAGCTGTGTCTATTTCTTTTATTAACGCATCTATAAAGGCATCTGCCTTCGTCTCCATATAAAAGTACTTCACAAAATCGCAGTAATGGCAAATTTGCTTACAAAAAGGAATATGAATATATACTGACTGAACTTGCATTGCCTGAACTTCCTTTCTCTTTTGAAAACCCGTATCCCTTTTTATACAGGGTGAATGAGCTTCCTTTATCATCAAACATACCAATAGACAGATTTCCAGATCAATGACGGTGGTATCATGACGGCAAAATAGATACTTGCATTGTATCGCAAGTATCTATTTTGCCGTCATGTATACGAATTAATCCTCATCCATTCTCAATACAGCCATAAACGCTTCTTGAGGGACTTCTACGGAGCCTACCATCTTCATCCGTTTCTTTCCTTCTTTTTGTTTCTCAAGAAGTTTTCTTTTTCGGGAAACATCCCCGCCATAAAGTTTCGCTGTAACATCTTTACGCATAGCTTTGATATTCGACCGCGCTACAATTTTGTTACCAATCGCTGCCTGCACCGGTACTTCAAATTGCTGTCTTGGTATTAAATTTTTCAGCTTTTCTACAATCTGCTTTCCGCGTTCATACGCAAAATCACGGTGAACCACCAAGGATAATGCGTCAATCGATTCTCCGTTAAGCAATATATCCATTTTAACAAGACGGGAAGGCTGATAGCCGATTAATTCATAGTCAAATGATGCATACCCTTTTGTCTGTGATTTTAACTGGTCAAAGAAATCATAAACAATTTCCGAAAGCGGAATATGGTAGACTACGTTGACACGAATCTCATCTAAATACTGCATATCTACAAAATTACCGCGTTTCTCTTGGGCAATTTCCATAACAGCACCGATATAATCACTCGGCACCATAATCGTAGCTTCCACGAAAGGTTCCCGCACTTCTTCAATCGTATGCGGATCAGGCATTGCTGATGGATTATCCACAGAAAAAACATCGCCGTTTGTCAGTTCTACTTCAAAAATAACACTTGGAGCAGTTGTGATTAAACCAATCCCGAATTCTCTTTCAATCCGTTCCTGAATAATCTCCATATGAAGTAATCCCAAGAATCCGCAGCGGTAACCGAACCCGAGTGCCTGAGAAGTTTCCGGTTCATACTGCAAAGAAGAATCGTTTAGTTCCAAGCGCTCCAATGCTTCTCTTAAATCATTATAATTATTGGAGTCTACCGGGAAGAGGCCGCAGAATACCATTGGATTCAGCCGGCGGTAACCAGGGAGCGCTTCTGCTGCCGGGTTGTCAGCCATTGTAATCGTATCCCCGACACGAGAATCACCGACATTTTTGATTGAAGCCGTTAAATAGCCAACATCGCCGACAGTTAATTCTTTTTTGGCGAGCTGTTTCGGTGTGAATACTCCTACTTCATTCACCTCAAATTCTTTACCTGTAGCCATCATTTTAATTTTGTCGCCGACTTTAATTGAACCTTCCTTCACGCAGACATAAGCGATAACTCCGCGGTACGTATCATACAGCGAGTCAAAAATTAATGCTCTTAACGGGTCATCAGCTTCTCCGGGAGGCCCTGGAACATCTGCTGCAATGCGCTCCAGAATTTCCTCTATCCCTATATTCGATTTGGCAGAAGCTAAAATCGCATCGTCCCCGTCAATGCCTAATACATCTTCTAATTCTTTTTTAACTTTTTCTGTATCCGCACTCGGCAAATCAATTTTATTAATGACCGGGATAATTTCTAAATCATTCTCCAGCGCTAAATAAACATTTGCCAATGTCTGTGCTTCTATTCCTTGCGCTGCATCGACAACAAGAATAGCTCCTTCACAAGCAGCCAAGCTTCGAGACACTTCATATGTGAAGTCAACATGACCCGGTGTATCAATTAAATGAAAGATAAATTCTTCTCCAGTGTTGTTTGTATATTTTAACTGTACGGCATTTAATTTAATGGTTATACCGCGTTCACGCTCCAAATCCATCCCATCCAGCAGCTGGTCTTTCATTTCACGTTTTGTAACAGTCTCTGTATTTTCAAGAATTCGATCTGCTAATGTTGACTTTCCATGGTCAATATGAGCAATGATCGAAAAATTTCTGACGTTTCTGTTTGTATTCGTCATTTCGCGCACACTCCTAATTTTTTCCTGCACTACCTAAATTTCCTTTCATCTAAAAAAGGCGTCAATTACTAGCTTTGATTATAGCAATTGACGCCTTGAGATTCAATGATTAACTTAGTAAAGGGATGTTTATTAACTTCAAATTCAACTTTTGCGCTTTAATAAAGTAACTTCCATTCCATAGGAACAGTGATTAATCGTTTCTATCATACAGTTGAAGAAGAGAAGGTAAGGTGTTAAGCTACCGCTGCGTCGGACCGTTTTGCTTTCCGACGTACAGGACGTACTAGTGCAGACGTTGCAACAGGACGTTGCGACTTTAGTCTGCCTAGGGGCACGCTCTTCAGCTAACTTTTGCCAAGAAGTGCGCTTGGCAAAAGGGCATCTTCAGAGGGTGCTGATCCCTCAGGAGTCAAAACGGTCCGCCTCCGCTAGAGGGGTATTCTATACCGGTGAAATAGCTGAACAAATAAAATTAGATCAAACAGAACACATTTTTCGTGGTGCTTGGTAAAAATATTCAGCAAGCTTTCCTTTCTGTGCATGAAAGGATTCTCGATATGAGATCTATGTTGTCATGATTTGAACTGCTAAATCAACCATTTAAAACACCAGAACGATTGTTTATTTAGGCTAAGCATCGATTATTTTATCTCACTTCATCAAGATGTTATTTCTTCCGAACGCTGTAGCATCCTATTAGAGCGCAGGCCAACCACGTAGACTCCTTTGGGAACAGGGCGAGCTGAAGCCGTCCCCATGGAAAGCGGAGGGCTTGACCGGAGCGGTAGCTGTACAGCCTATCCTGTTCAAAAAATAGAAGGAGGCTCTAACCAAAAGCAAGTATGATAATAGAGTTCATGTTTATCCTGGAACAGCAAGGGTTATATGCTTATTCTTAGGTGCGTTAGTTGAGCCTCAAACCGTTTAAAAAAACAAATTTCCTATTCCATACATGATGGAGACAATGACCTCAAATAATTGCTTAACAATTCCTCCCATTGCTGCAGCTGCCCGGTTGGTTAAGGAATAATTTCCTTCTTCCAGTATATCCGTTTCTGCAACAATGATTTCTTCCTGTTCTTTTTTTTCAACCGGTTCTTCTTCAACGACTTCACTTGAAGGTATGCTGGAAGAGGCAGTCGGTGCAGCTGTCTCATTCTTCTGCATCCCGAAGACAAGCCCGCTAAGAAAAAAGATAACAAGCAATAACAAGATTATAATATTTCGCATCCTTTCTCCCCCTATTCATCAGACTGTACTGCCTCGGCATCCCAGTAATAGTCGCTGAACACTTCCGCCAATGCATCAGCAGAACGGTACAGTTCTTCCATCGTATTATCGACACCGCCAAACTCAATAAGCAATGCATTGTTTGCCATATCCTGATTATATATGCCATTTCCAGTGGATCCATCTTTTTGGAAAACGCCCCTGCTCAAACCGGGATAAGCTTCTTCCAGCAATCCATGCAATTCCGTTGCAACTTTCAAGTTCTTTTCATAATCCGGATGCCCGGTGCCGATCACAAATAAAATTTTTGCATACTCTTCTCCATCAAGGATTTGCGTTGTCTTATCCTTTCTAAGGGCATCTCTGTGAAGGTCAAACACATATTGAATCTCCTGGTTACCTGCTACTGCCTCAGCGACAATGTCGCGGGAAACTTCATAAGATTGATGATAATCCATTCCCCTTTCATTCAGAAGTTCACCAAAATCTGTATCATCTACTTGTGTCCCAATCCCCAGCCTTTCCAGTTCTTCTGCCAAGTGGTCACTAACTTTGGTAATATTAATTTCCCCATGCATGGCCCCGTCAGGTTCTGTTTCATTTGGTAAATGCGGTAAAAAAGACTCTCTATTGTGGGTATTGTAGATAAACACAACATCCCTATCCCCGGTTGTTTGTTCATTTTCATTTTCTTCCTCCGGCTCTTCTGCTTCATCGGTCTCTTCGGTTTCATCTTCTTCTGTCATCACTGCTTCTCTTTCGCGTAACACTTCTTCTAATGGTGGATTGGATTCTATTGGAAAGTGGGTGAAATCATTATCACTTGCCATTAATAATTGATTATCATATATCGAAAATCCTGGGATTTCATTTCCAAAGAGTGTTCCGGGATCAGTCGGTCTCACATTTGAAGTCAATTCAAAGAATACATCGGACATTTTCGGTATTTCCGCTTCCCCTTCCGGAAAACTCTGTTGATATGCGCGATTTTCCATTGTAATTAAATGATAAAAAACCGTACTATCCATTTCTTTCGTCCAGCCGTTAAGCATATCAGATGAAAATCGATAAGCAGGCTGAACTGCTGTTAATATACTAATTAAAAGAAATATCCCCACAAAAAATATCATATAAAGGCCGCTTCGCCGAGAAAAGGTTTGTACCATCTTGCTCCAGTTATTTCGCTTCATAAAAAAACACGATCCCACCTTTCTCTAATCACTCTATAGTTCAACCTATGAGTAAAGTAGAGAAAATAGAACCGCGTCAATCAAAAAAATAGACTTGATAGAGGTATCCATTTATCTTGAATAACTTGAAAAATTATCAACTGTTACTGCTTCATGTAAAGCTGCATTTAAACCGTTTGCTATCACTTCAGCCATATCCAGCATAAACCCATCGACTTCTTTCGGGGTAACCATCAGATTATGACCAATTGGCGTCAATACTTCCATAATCAGCTGTCTCTTTTCTTCCTCTGATAAGCCTCCAATCATGCCAAATAATCTTTCACGCTGCTCTTTTCCCGGTAAATCTTCTTCTGTCAGCTGTTTCGACCCAAAATCCATCCCGGCAGGCGTTAACGACTTGGACGGATCATCTTTTTCCTTCCATTCTTTCCCAAAATGTTTAAAAACATAATCGATGGTGTCGCTTGTAATGGTTACAGCGTCTACCACTGTTGGCACACCAATAGCAATGACAGGGATGTTCAATGTCTGTTGACTGATTTCTTTGCGCTTATTACCTACGCCGGAACCTGGATGAATCCCCGTATCAGATAACTGGATGGTTTCATTCACTCTACTGATGGATCTCGATGCAAGCGCGTCAACAGCAATAACCATATCAGGCTGATACTTTTCGACAATACCAAAAATAAAATCACTGGTTTCAATTCCTGTAACACCCATTACTCCTGGTGTCATCGCAGCTACTTCAGCATAGCCTTCTGCGACTGATTCTGGCTGCAGGCGAAATAGATGACTGGTTACAAGTACCTTCTCCACCGTCATCGGTCCTAACGCGTCTGGGGTTACATTCCAATTCCCTAAACCAACAATCAGACACGATGGATTATCCGGTAAATCTTGCTTCCTTATTAAATCTTCCAACTCTTTTGCTAAAATTTTTGCTGCCTGATGCTGTTTTTCCGTATCTTGTGCTTTAACACTGTCTGTATGGATGGTGACGTAGTTTCCCGGCTTCTTTCCGATTTGTTCAGCACCTGTTTCATCAATTGTTACATAAGCAATTTTTATTCCTTTAGTTGTAGTTTCTTTAAATGTAACTCCTGAAACGTCTTGTTTTTCTTGATTTTCCTGTTTTTCCGTATACATGTCTTTTGCTTCCACTGCTAAATCTGTTCTTACCTGAAATTGATTCTCCGCATTTTCCATCCCAACACACCTCTTTCTCCATATCACTTTTCACTGGCTACAAAACTTTCAAGAGAAATTTTAACTTCAATTATTAAACATACTTAGCATGTGCTCATTTCGTTTTTTCATACTATTTTTTCGGTTACGTAATAATACTATTGAAAAGATAGAACAGCTTTGGTAAAATACATCTTGTCGTACGGATAAAACAGACACGGATGAAACCATCATAAAACATGTTTTTTCGAATCGTACACTTTTTTAGGAGGTGAATGAACATGGCAAATATTAAATCTGCAGCAAAACGCGTAGAAGTTAACGAAAAGAAACGAGTTAGCAACCATAAAAAACTCTCTGCTATGCGTACAGAAATTAAACGCGTGGAGAAACTTTTAGCAGCAAACGAGGTTGAAAATGCAAAAACTGCTTATCAATCAGCAAATAAACTTATTGATAAAGCAGCTCAAAGCGGAGTTATCCACCAAAATAATGCTAACCGCCAAAAGGCTCGTTTAGCAAAAAAATTGAACGCATAAGCGTATGAATAAATAAAGGTGAAGTAAGTACGGAGAATAACCGTAAATACTTCACCTTTTTTATTGCTTTTCATTCAATTATCATTCGATTTTTGAAGCATGGTATGGTGTATAGCTTTCGCTCCGGCCAAGTCCTTCGCTTTCCGACGCAGCGGTCGCCTTACGCTTACCCTTACCATATTTATCAACTGATGGATGAAAGAAACGACCAAACACTTTTCCTATGGAATGGAAGTTATTTTTTAAAATGCGTAAATGGAGTAAATATGTAACGCATTCTACACCAAATCCATTAACAAGAGTTCAAAAGCTAGTCCTTTCTCCATTAGCCCTTGCTTCATTTTGGCATCTGTTTCTGCAAGCTGGCTAATGATATAAGCCAGACGTTCTTCAGATAATTTTGCTTCCCTTGCCATTGCTACTTTAATCACATATGGGTGCGCGCCAATATTCTTTTGGATTTGAAATTGCGAATACCCCTTCTTTTTCAGCTGCTTCACTCTTAAAATCATCCGAAATTGATAAGCAAGCAACCCAATCATTGCAATAGGATCTTCATTCATTTTCTCCAAATCTTTATAGATGTGAATGGCTTCTTGAATACTGCCTTTCATAACAGCATCCACAAGTGCGATGGATGTAGTGGTCGGGGTGTGTGATACCAGCTGCCGGGCAACTTCTTTTGTAACAACACCGTTTTCACCGACATAAAGAGCCAGCTTCCCGATTTCACTTTGCAAGAGCTGAATATTACTCGATACTTCTGCTTCTAATATTTCCATTGCGTCTCGATCGATTTCTATTCCATAGGAATTCGTCAGGCTTTGAATCCAAGTTCTTGCATCTTTTTCTTGCACTGCCTGGCAATCCACAGCATATGTCTGCTTTTTCAATTGTTTGGTCACTTTTTTCCGTTCATCTAATTTTTCATAAGGGGCGGTAATGAGTAAAATGGAATATTCGGGCGGATTTTGCAGGTATTCCTGTAAATAAGCTATATCATGCTCAAACGGCGTTTTATCCGGTTTCGTTTTTACAAACGAAGCATTAATCGCAAATATTAATTTACGGTCGCCGAAAAAAGGAAATGTCTCTGCATCCGCTAAAACATCCTGAATCGGTGTCTCTTCCAGATCATAAACGGACAAATTGGTCTTATCCCCTTCTAACGCTGTATTGACCAGACGCTTTTTTAATTGTTCCAGAAAAAAAGATTCTGTTCCGAAAGCAAAGTAAACTGACTGAAGTTGATTGCTTTTAATTTTTGTAATTTGATCCATCATGAATATGTCGCTTCCTATCCTCGCAAAAATTTCATCTCTTTTTATCCTATATGGAAGCAGACATAAACGCAAGAACAATAAGGGAAGAAACACAATACTTTTGCGTTCTTCCCTAATGAAGCATCTATAATAAACGTCTTAAAATAAGCTCTAGAAACAAATTTTAAGAACGATATTTGCCTATATATAATTTGCACTTTCCGGCAAAAAGTATAGATGACAACTGTTGCTAAAATTGGTCGTATTCATCAGGAAAGAAACGTATAAAGAGTGTAGATTTTTTCTTTTGGATGATTTATACTATAGTTGTGAGTAGAGGAGGGGTATATCTTGAACGATTTCGAAAAAGATCCGCAGTACAAAGGCAGCGATGTTGTAGACTCCATTAAAGGATTTACCTTTTCGTTTCTCTTTTTCTTTATCATTTTTGGAGTTGGTGTTGCCATCAGCGTAATCGGCCAATAAAAAAGAGAGAAAAGGTCAAAAAGGAAGGGATGGCATCTCTTCTTTTTTTGTTGTTAAAAATCACTTTCTTATTCTAAGTTATGGTAAAAAGGTTGAAAATGTTCCTCCCTCTTCCGTGTAATAAAATTGAATGGATCCCTGCTCATCTGTCCGGTACACTTGGACTTGACCAGCTTCCAACACTTCCAGCACTTCTGCATTAGGGTGATTATAATGGTTATTTCTCCCTACTGATATCAGCCCCGCACGCGGCTTGACAGCATCAATTAATGTTTCACTTGTGGATGTGCTGCTGCCATGGTGAGCAACTTTTAAAATATCGACTTGAAGTCCCGGATATTTACGTACAATCTGTTCTTCAATCTCTTTGCTGATATCCCCTGTAAACAACCACTTCAGCCCCAGATTTGCGTATAAGACAACCGAATTATCATTCGGATCTCCTTTATCGGTGTCAGGCGCTAATACTTGAAAAGAAAGCGCGTCATTAAACTGTAGGGCATCTCCTGCTTGCACATATATCTTTTTTAAATCCGGCTGTATCTGTTGGAATTCTTCTAATAAAGCGCGATCAAAATAAGGGCTGACGATTAACTCTTTAACATGAACTTCTTCTAAAATATAGCGGATACTTCCGTAATGGTCGATATCGTCATGAGTCACAATAATGGCATCCAATTCCTTTATCCCGCGCTGATGAAAATAAGCACGAATAATATTCTTATACACTCCCCGTGTCGGTTCCATCTCTTCAAAATGAAAAGCAGATCCGGCATCAATCATTACCACCGCTTCTCTTTTTTCCGATTCCACTAAAATCGCATCTCCTTGCCCCATATCAAACATCGTCACAATACCTTCTTTCTGAAAATAAGGCATGCTCGCAGTTATTAAAATCGGGAGTATAAAAATAATTCCTGCCGCCCATGCTAATTTCTCCTGTCGATGCTCTACACATTTCATAAATAAGAAAAAAAAGACAAAATAAATCATCACACCGAACATGGGAAGCTGATCTAAGTAGACAGGTGAAAGCAGTGTTTTATCAATCCATTCCAACAACAGCAACGCTCTCGTATGAATGAATAAAAAGAGGTCATCCAACATAGCTAACATACTGGCAGGCAAAAAATGCAGCATGGTAAAAGCATACAAAAGCGGAATAACAAAGAAGGTAAAATAAGGAATAATCAATAAGTTTATAAAAACAGACAACGGATGAAAAATATTAAAATAATAAATCTGCAGCGGGAGGATGGCCATTTGCGCAATGAAGCTTATTTGAAAAACTTTCCATACAGGTGATGTTGATCGACTAACCCACTCTTGAGATAAGAGAATGGCAAAGGTTACAGCAAATGAAAATTGAAAGCCGACTTGATAAATGATATAAGGGTCCCAAAGAATAAACAGCATAAAAATAATACATAACAAATCAGAATATGGAAGTTTCCATTGCAGTTTTTGAAGAAGAAAAACAACCGCCATCATCAAAGCAGCACGGAGAACAGGCGGATTAGCACCAGCTAATATGGAATAAATCGGAAGAAACAAAATAAGCAGGATCTGTGTTTTCTCTTTGGTCATGATATTCCCTTTTACTAAAATCAAATATAAAAAAGCAATAACCAGTGTCACATGCGTGCCAGAGATAGCAATGATGTGCGATAAACCAAATCGCTGGAATAACTCTGTCACGGATTCTTCCATCGATGAGGTATCTCCAAGCACAATAGCATGAATCCATGGAGATGTATCCGCACTCCATGCATCTTCCATCTGACTCAATAAATTTGTCCGCAATTTATACAAAAAAGGAAACACGCCTTTTTCCGAGGTACATTCTATTTCATTCATGTCTTCTAACACAGCCTGATGAGTAATTTGTTTTTTCAGTAAAAATTGGCGGAAATCAAATTGGGCGGGATTTGTATTGGAAGGCGGGATTTCAATACTTTGCTGGAGGGTACATATGGAGCCGTGAAACAGGGAATGTGTGAGAGGAATTTCACGATAATTTTCATCTTTTTCAGGAAAATACGTAACCAAAAGTTTGGAAGAATGATGTGATGGAGCGAGTGTAAATTGGATTTGTTCGGGGCTGATTTTTACTTCCCCTTCAATCTTACCGTTCATCTCCGCTTGCACGGCATCTTCTTCAAATGCCGTCTGGGGAACTTCGGGAATCATATAGTTAAAAGTGGTAAAACTGAGGAGTGTCAGCAGACAGACAAGGGTGCTCATGTTTTTAAGAAACTTTAGCCACAAGAGCCATAGGATAAAAAGCAGGAGCAGCCATTTCATATCCAATAAATGATATAAAATGGCTAATACAGATGCAATGGCAGGAAAATGCCAGTATCCCCTCACGATTTGTTCTCTTCACTAAAAAATAGCCGCGAGGCATCTGCTTTTATTTTCTCCCTTTCATCAGGAGATAAATTTGCGGTATCCAGCTTTTCCATCAGATCCTGTACAAAAGCATTCTTTTCCTCAAACTTTGTATCCACCATAGCATCTACCAACGGCACCTTTTGCGTGCGGACTCCGGCCTGTTCAAATAATTGGACGGCATAGGGATGATTCTTATAATCTTCTGCGTAGTATAAGTTTTTTATGCCGCTTTGTATGAGTTGTTTTGAGCATTGCAAACAAGGAAAATGTGTAACATAAATATCTGCACCCTCCGTCGGCACGCCAAATTTGGCACACTGAAGCAACGCATTTGCTTCAGCATGTACCGTCCGTACACAATGCCCATCAATGACATAACAGCCCTCATCAATACAATGCACATCACCAGAAACACTGCCATTATAACCGCCGGCAATAATACGCTTATCACGAACAATTGTCGCACCGACCATCAAGCGCGTACATGTACTTCGCAAAGCTAAAAGATGACTCTGCGCCATAAAATACTGATTCCAAGCAATTCTCTCCATAATCATTACCTCCTTCTCTATTTTTCTACGGCACTTGGATGTGCTCAATAAGCGTCTCCAGCGTTTTTTCACCGATACCGGAAATCTCTAGTAAATCATCTGCCTTTTGAAACTGTCCATGCTCTTCACGATGAGCAATAATTGCTTCCGCTTTAGCAGGACCAATACCGGGCAATTGGGTCATTTCCTCACTGGAAGCGGTATTAATGTTTACCTTTCCGTCTCCCGTCTGCCCTTCTTCGGCATTATTATCTGTGGTCTCTTCTTCCTGCCCGGCAGTAGGTACGACGATAACCATTTCATCCTGGACGGCTTGAGCTAAGTTTACTTGCGCAACGTCCGCGTCTCCGGTAAAGCCGCCGGCCCGTTCCACCATGTCCTGGACACGATCGCCTTCTTCCATTTCATATACTCCCGGGTCTGTTACTTCTCCTTTGACATCGACCAATGCAGTTTGCGTTTGCGGCTGAGGTTGAGGCTGGTCTTCCACGGCTTCTTCAACAAGCGGAGTTTCTGCCGGTTCGTCCGGTTCAGGAGATATTAATGAGGCAGACAGCGGATCAGAGGTGTCTTCCTTACTGAGAAAAATTACAAATACAATAACAGCAACCATGCCAAGCAAAAGAAATTTATTTCTCTTCAGCCAATACAACGATATTACCTCCTTCTTTGTCAAAATAGTATTCCATAATATTATTTCGACAAAGAAAGGTAATCTCCTTTTTTCAAAAAAACAGCTCAAAATGAACTTTTACACGTTTATTTTTCAGCTAAAAAGAAAATTCTTTCCGATTGTTCATCCCAAATACCTTTTTCTAATGAAAAATCAGCGTAAATATGGATTTTTTTGAATCCAATTTTTTTTAAAATAGATTGATATGTCGCTGCAGGGAATGTACGTTGATGATGTGTTTCTTGAAAACGGGTAAAATGGTTTCCTTGTTCCTGCTGGAAAAAGGTGAGCTGATGATACATTTCTCCTGTTTCATCCCCGGGGATGCATTCCCAAATATATGCCGCTTCTTCCATTACATCAGCGAATGTCTGGCCGATATAGATATCTTCCACGGTATGCATGGAATGCACATCGAAGAAAAATATCCCATCTGTTTTTAAAGCGTGATAAATATTATCAAACGCTTTTTCCACTTCGGAAACATCCGTTATATAATTCATAACATCACAACAGCTAATTGCCATATCATAGTGCTGTTCCCAATCAACTGATTGTGTAATATCCGCTTCCAGCCAGTTTATGCTATTAGCAGCAGTTGCATCTTTTTGAGCTTGTCTCAGCATGTCCCCGGACTGATCTGCTCCTGTCATAGTGTAGCCGCCCGCTGCCAGTTTCCTTGTGATAACACCTGTGCCGCAACCTATATCTATAATCGATTGAACCGGCTTTTCTGCCTGCGCTATGATGTGCTGAATCATCACCATCCAATCATCGTAAGGAACATGATCCATCAGCGCATCATAAACGTCAGCCATTTTATGGTATGCCATTTTCATTACCCTTCTTGCGCCACATTCAGCGCAACACGATCGGCATCGCCCCAAAGTTTTTCTAAATTGTAATAGTATCTTTCATCTATATGGAAAACGTGGCAAACAATATCGCCAATATCAACAAGAACCCAGCGTGCTTCTTCAAAGCCTTCCAGTCTCTTTACGTCGTTTCCATTTTCTTCAGCTGTTTCTTTGATTGCACGGGCAATTGCTTGCACCTGCCGTTCATTACTTCCGTGGCAAATGATAAAATAATCTGAAACGAGCGATACGTCATGCATATCTAATGCCACAATATTTTCTGCTCTTTTATCATCGCAGGCTTCTGCAACTGCTTGAATTAATGCTTTATTATCCATTTTCTATTCCTCCAAAAACTTGTTGGTTTAAATCATTATAAGCATGAAAGCTGTCAGGGTATACGGTGTTATTCTTTTCCATTAAGAAACGAACTGTATTTCTTGCCGCCTGATAGCATGCCTTTGTTAAATCTGTTTCAGCTGTAGCCCTTACTTCATCTACTCCAGGAAAGTTTCTGCCCGGCTCTGTATAATCAGCAAGAAAGATAATTTTATCCAGCTTTGTCATATTTGCTCTTCCCGTTGTATGAAAGAAAATAGCATCTTTGACGGCTTGATTGGTAACGCCATATTTTTCTTCAATCCGAACCGACGCAACTGGACCATGCCATAATTCGTGATGAAAGGAAAGCAGTGAATCTGGCAAATTGCTGTCTGACTCAATGGTTTGCTTCATATCTTCTAAAGGATCACATTTACAGTAATCATGAAGTAAAGCAGCTATTTTTGCATTTTCCACTGATTCACCAAAGTTTTCAGCAAGCTTTATTGCTGTATCTGTCACTCGCAATGTATGTTCATACCTTCCCCCAGTCAGCCTTTCTTTCAAATCAACTTTGAGATTCTCTATATCCATAAATCCGATTCTCCTTAATATAATTCATCACATCATCAGGAAGCAAATAGCGGACTTTCTCCCCTTCTTCCAGCCGCGTTCTTATAAAGGTAGAGGAAATGTCCAGCGGGTGTATTTCCAAACATTCAACAGAATACGGCGTTTCTAATCGGTATCCCGGTCTCGACACGCCGATAAAATGAATCATATTCATTAATTCATCTATCCGGTTCCATTTGGGCAAATACGCTACCATATCACCGCCGATAATAAAACTGAAATCAACTTCAGCGTAGTTCATTGTTAATTCCTTTACGGTATCGTAGGTGTACGATTTCCCTTCTCTTTCCAGTTCTAAAGCATTGACTTGAAAATGCGGATTATCCTGAATGGCTAAACGCAGCATTTCCAGCCGATGTGCTGCATCAAGAACTTCTGTCTCTTTATGAGGTGGTGTGCTTGTGGGAATAAACCAAATCTCATCTAATTGCTTTCTGATTCTAACTTCTTCGGCAATCCATAAATGACCTATATGGGGAGGATTAAATGTCCCCCCCAGAATTCCAATCTTTTTCAAATACTCACCTTCTGCAATAATAAATACATGTACAAAAGCTTCCGATGTTTTTGGCGGGGGAATTATACAAAATCTCTCGTCCGCACTTCGTCGAAAACATGGAAACCTTTGGAATGCTCTTTATTGTGGTAGTTTGATTTCTTTATGATCTTCTGATTCGCGGTATAAAATAATTGTGCTGCCGATAACCTGAACCACTTCCGCATCGGTTCCAGAAGATATTTGCTCAGCTACAACATGTTTATCTTCCAAACAATTTTGCAAAATACTTACCTTGATTAATTCCCTTTTTTCTAATGCTTCACTAATTTGTGTTACCATATTTTCATTTACGCCGTCCTTGCCAACCTGAAATATCGGCTTAATTTGATGAGATTCACTGCGTAAAAATTGCTTTTGTTTATTTGTTAACATTTTATTTATCTCCTTTAATTCTTGCTATCATTTCTTCGTCCATTCCCGTAACATCTATAGGTTGACCTGTCCAAATTTCAAAGGCTTTCTGCGCTTGATAAAGCAGCATCAAATGCCCGTAATGTGTGCGCCCGCCTTTTTCTTTTGCCTGATTTAAAAATGGTGTATCCAGCGGCTGATAAACAATATCACTTACAATAGTGTCTTTCCGTAAATTCGCGAGGTCTACAATTTGTTTTGCCTCATTCATCCCCACCGAAGTTGTTTGAATAATGACATCATATGCCGCCAAATTTTCCTCCGCTTCTTCCAGGGTAATAACAGAAGCTTGATATCCTTTGACAATATCTTCGCATTTTGTTTTCGTGCGATTAGCAAGCGTCAAATCATTATAGCCTGCCTGAATGAGACCATGAAAAATACCTCGTGCAGCACCGCCTGCACCGAGTATTAAAATAGAAACGTCGATATTGCGATCCATATCAGGAAACTTGTCACGTAAGGCCTGTACATAACCGATGCCATCTGTGTTATACCCAACCCATTTATCTCCTTCCAGAGACACGGTATTCACTGCTCCGACCCGCTCTGCAGTAACATCCATTCTGTCCAGATAAGGTATAATGGTCTGTTTATAAGGAACTGTAATATTAAAACCGTTAACTTTTGCCTCTCTCAGCTTGTTGATCTCTTCTTCAAAGACTTCCTCACTTGGTATCTCATGCAGCGAATAGGACCCTTCTATACCAGAGCGCTCTATAAAAGTATGGTGAATCCAAGGTGATAAAGAATGTTTGATTGGATAACCGATTAATTTCAATGTTAAATGCAACAAAATGCCTCCCGTCTCTCCATAGTAAATACGTACTTGTCTAAAATAGCAGCCTTCTTAATGGCCTGATAAAATAGATTTTCTTGTTGTTACCGCAACTCCTTTTGGACTATGGGCAGCCACTGTAGCACCATCTCCTTGCACACTGATCCATCCCAGTCCAGGAAAGACAATATCCACTTTACCTTCCTCTACTTTAAAGCTGTGCGCCACCAACGGCGGAAATTGATCCACCTGGTCTTCATATGGTGGAGACAGCAGCTCTCCGGCGTGTTTCTCATACAATGCGTCCGCATTCTCCAATTTTGTCCGGTGGATAGTCAAATCATTTGAGAAATAGCAGATAAAGGACTGTTTCTCTCCTTTAATAAAATCAAGGCGCACCAATCCGCCAATAAACAATGTTTGCTGTTCATTTAATTGATACACCCGAGCCTTTACTTCTTTTTTCGGTGTAATCATTTTTAATTCCTTTTCCGAAACATAGTGAGCCATCTGTTGTTTATTCATAATACCGGGTGTATCTACCAAAGCTGACTCCTCATCCAACGGTATTTCGATAAAACCTAACGTTGTTCCTGGAAAATAGGATGTTGTTATAGCATTTTCTTCTCCAGTCGTCTCTTGAATTAAGTGATTGATAAACGTTGATTTACCAACATTGGTTACACCGACAATAAAGACATCCTTATTGGCCCGATGTAATTCTATTTTCTGCTTCAGCTCGTCCATCCCTTTTCCTTTCACTGAAGAAATTAAAATGACATCTTTGATTTTAATGCCCAGCTGACTTGCTTCATGACGCAGCCATTGTTTCAATTTATTCTCATTTGTTGATTTTGGCAATAAATCCAGTTTATTTCCTATTAAAATAATTGGATTATCCCCTGTAATTCGCGGCAAATTACTTAATAAAGTTCCTTCCACATCAAAAACATCAATAAGATGTACAATTAAACCATCTCTGTCACGAATGGAACTGACCATTTTTAAAAAGTCTCCATCCGTCAGGGATACATCTTGAATTTCATTATAATGCTTCAAACGGAAACATCTTTTACATAAAATAACCTCTTTTTCTAATGCACTTTTAGGTGCATATCCTGGTTCATTGGGATGCTCTGTTTGAATAACAGCTCCACATCCTTGGCAAATATATTGCTCCAACCTTATTCCTCCTTACGACGGTTATCTTTGACCGGCATTCTTTTTAAAATTTTTCGCTCAACCAGACGATTAAATTTTGTTTTTTTATCGTCTGTCTGCACTACTGGAACAACCAGAACAGTGTAAAAACCGGCTATATTACCGCCTAGCACATCTGTCAGCAGCTGATCACCGACAACTAAAATCTCTTCTTTATTCAAATCCATCTCTTTTGCTACTGTTTTAAAAGCTCTGCTTAAAGGTTTCTTGGCACTGAATACAAACGGTGTTCCGAGTGGTTCTGAAAAAACAGTAACACGTTCTTGATTATTATTTGATATGATGGTCACTTTTATATCATTTTCTTCCATTATTTTAAACCATGCAATTACATCAGGTGTTGCATCTTTTACATCCCATGCAACCAGCGTATTATCCAAGTCCGTAATAATACCTTTTATTCCCTGTTCTTTTAATTTTTCAGGTTTTAAGTCAAAAATTTGATCAATTTGCTCATCCGGCCAAAATTTAGAAAACATACATACACCTCAAGATTTCCAATTAATTAATAGTATTCTTTTTATGTAAAGTTCCTTCCTTCATTTCACGTCGATTAGGTATGGTAACTCCACGCTACAACACATTATACCTAATCCTGCTACAGCTGACTAGCTTTTCAAAGAATTATTATCTCTATAGAAACGAGTATAACCAATTGACATTGCACTCCGCTCTATTCTTTTAATCCATGAAATGATACCAGCTATTCTCTAAATATGCTTATAATCCATAAAAATCGTTCGACAAATTCCGATATTATTCGTTTTTGTGGATAACTTTATCAACATGAAAATGTACCAATAACAATATCAAGCGAGGTTACCCACCTTTTTATACACAACTTATGTACAACTATATGTAGATAAGTTGAAGCTTGTGAACACAAGATACACGTGTTAAATTATTATTAACTTAGAAGAATTGCTGACGATTGAGGAGGTTGTATTGTGGAAACATTATCGGACGAACTATTACTTGAATCATATTATACGGCAATAGCCTTAAATTTAAGTCCTGATTTTCTTTCTTTGTTTGAGGAAGAAATCCATAAAAGATCTCTGACTCATAAAATCAAAGAATCTGTATAATTTTGTCCTACCGATAAAACTTCAATGGAAACATTGAAGTTTTTTTTGTGCTTTTCCCCTCGTTTCTTCCTATTTAAAATATAAACTTTTAACTGCTGCAGGCTTCGTTATTTTAGTATGCAACCAACTTCCGAATAGGTTATAATCATTTATAGCGCTCTGATTTTGTGTAAAAATCGTAAAGAGATGGAGAAGAAATAAAGAAAAGCATGGTATTCCCCCTTTATTAAGCACCGAATAACCTTTAAGCATTCTGTAAAAGCTAAATCTCATCCTTATTTCTAATATAAGTTACTAAAAAAGGAATTCGTAATTACCATAAAAGGAGGAAATTACTGTTGACATTATTACATTGGGCTGTATTATCGCCATTTATCGCAGCCATACTTATTCCATTCTTGTATAAGTATTTCAAAAGAATACATACTGGCTGGTTTGTTTTCATTCTGCCTTTGATTCTATTCATTTATTTCTTATCCTTTATACCCAGTACATCATCTGGCGAAGCCATTTTAAATACATTACACTGGGTGCCTTCACTCGGCATCAATTTTGATGTATATGTAGACGGACTGAGTCTTATCTTCGCCTTATTGATTACAGGAATCGGAGCACTCGTTGTTCTGTATTCCATTTATTATTTGTCAAAACGTAAAGAGAAACTGAATAATTTTTATGTTTATCTTTTAATGTTTATGGGTGCTATGTTAGGAGTCGTTCTTTCCGACAACTTGATTGTTATCTATGTTTTCTGGGAAGTAACAAGTATCGCTTCTTCTTTATTGATCAGTTATTGGTATACAAGAGAAAAATCGATTTATGGTGCTCAAAAATCAATGTATATCACCGTTTTTGGCGGATTATCCATGCTTGCCGGTTTTTCTTTACTTTACATTATTGCGGACACATTCAGTATCAGGGAGCTTATTGCAAATGCAGATATGATTATGACCAGCGGCTTATTTATTCCGGCAATGATTCTGGTCTTGTTAGGGGCTTTTACCAAATCCGCCCAATTTCCATTTCATATCTGGTTGCCGGATGCGATGGAAGCACCGACTCCAGTCAGTGCTTACCTTCACTCTGCAACCATGGTTAAAGCGGGGATTTATCTGGTTGCTAGATTAACAGGTGTTTTCGGCGGCACTCCGGAGTGGTTTTGGATTATCACCGGAGCAGGATTAATCACCTTAACCTGGGGGTCTATCTTTGCGGTACGCCAAAAGGATCTAAAAGGCATTCTGGCATATTCTACCATCAGTCAGCTTGGCTTAATTATGAGTTTACTCGGAGCAGGTTCTGCTGCATTTTATTTCCAGGATGGAGATAATGCATTATACATGACCGCTATTCTTGCTGCGGTATTCCATTTAATTAACCATGCTACTTTTAAAGGAAGCCTCTTTATGGCGGCTGGAATTGTGGATCATGAAACAGGTACAAGGGATATTCGTAACTTAGGCGGATTAATGACAATTATGCCTGTGACAGCAACGATTTCACTGATTGGCCTTGCATCCATGGCAGGTTTGCCTCCGCTTAACGGATTCTTAAGTAAGGAAATGTTCCTTACTGGTATGCTGAATGTAACGGAATACGGCATTTTCAACTTGGAAACAATCGGATTTATCATTCCGATTATTGCTTGGATTGCCAGTGTATTTACTTTTCTTTACTGTATTCTTATGTTTTCCAAAACATTTATGGGGAAATTCGACGGCAGCAAGCTGAAAGTCGATCATGTACATGAAGCACCTGCTGGTATGCTGATCAGCCCAATTATATTGGCTGTATTGGTTATCGTATTTGGACTTTTCCCTAATCTGCTGGCCTACTCCATTATCGAACCGGCTATGGCAGCCATTGCTCCGGGAATTATTTCTCCAGGAGAAGTTTTCGATGTGCATATTACCCATTGGCACGGCTTTTTGGCGCCGGAACTTTGGATGACTATCGGCATTGTTATTTTAGGTGTCATCTTGTTTATGACCTTCAAAAAATGGGAAAATACTGCGTTCTACCGCGGCGAAAAAGATTTGGTCAACGCTGCTTATGACAACGGGTATAATGGATTAATTAAAGGCTCACAAATATTAACTCGTATGCAAATGACCGGCCGATTAAGAGACTACTTTATTTATATGGGTGCATTTATTATTTTCATCATGGCTTATACCATGTACCGTTATAGCTTACCGGCTATTCAATCACTTGATTTATCACCTGTTCCAGTTTATGTATGGTGTGTGGTTGTGGTATTTGTCTGCTCAGTCATTGTTATCCCGTTCATTAATAATCGGGTAGGAGTGATTGTAGCGACTGGTGTCAGCGGCTTTATCGTAGCTTTACTATTTGTTCTATTCAGAGCTCCAGATTTAGCATTGACCCAGCTATTGATTGAATCGGTATCCGTTATTCTGTTTATGCTTGTGTTTTATCACTTGCCGAAACTGAAAAAGGTGAAAACACCTCCAAAATGGAAAGCTGTTAAATTAATTATTTCTATCGGATTCGGATTGATGATTACACTTGGTTCCTTATCCGCATTTTCGTTGGGTCAGGAAGCAAACTATTCATCTATTTCCGATTACTTTACAGAAAATGCTAAGGACGAAGCGGGCGGTTACAATATTGTCAATGTTATCCTAGTAGACTTCCGTGGCTTAGATACGATGCTGGAAGTGCTTGTTGTCGCTCTTGCTGTACTAACTGTGATCAGTTTGATCCGATTACGTTTTAAAGGAGATGAGGATGTATGATGAAAAAACCTAATGATGTAATGCTGCAGACGTTTGCCAGGTTAATTATTATGATTGTCCTCTCCTTCTCCATTTATTTGCTGCTGGCAGGGCATAACAGCCCTGGCGGAGGCTTTATCGGCGGTTTGATGACGGCAACCGCCATTCTAATTTTGTACCTTTCCTTTGATTTAAAATCAATTAAGAAGGTCATTCGATTTGACTATATTAAAATAATCGGGATTGGATTGCTTTTGGCCAGCTTAACAGGTGTTGTTTCGATGGTTTTTGGTTTTCCATACCTCAAGCAATTCTTCGATTATTTTACATTCCCTATTTTGGGAGAAGTGGAATTGACCACGGCACTTCCTTTTGACGTAGGTATTTACCTTGTTGTATTGGCCAGTGCGCTGGCAATTATTTTAACGATTGCGGAGGATGATAAATAATGGAACTTTTAATGTCAATTGTTATAGGGATTGTTTTTAGTGTTACGATCTATTTATTTATGTCTAAAAACTTGCTCCGCGTTGTTGTTGCAACACTATTGCTGTCTCATGCCGTGCATCTTTTACTATTAACTATGTCTGGACTGCAGCGCGGCGCTGCTCCTATTTTAAGTTTCGATGCAGAAGCATATGCTGACCCGCTGCCACAGGCACTGGTACTCACGGCAATTGTTATCAGCTTTGCAGTAACTGCTTTGCTGTTAGTAATGTCTTATCGCACTTATAAAGTGCATAAAACAGATGATTTAGAAGAATTAAGGGGTTCTGCTGATGAGTAATGTAATTATTCTGCCGATTATTATACCTTTTATAATCGGCGCTATACTTATACTATTATACAAACGACACGGGGTGCAGCGTGTCATAAGCGGAATCACAATGCTCGGGTTACTGGCACTTTCTGTTTACTTAGCCATATATGTATACCAGCATGGAACGCTTGTTTTAGAACTTGGTGACTGGGAAGCTCCATTTGGAATTGTTTTTGTGGCTGATTTACTATCCACATTAATGCTGCTTCTGTCTACCTTAGTCGGAACTGCATGTTTATTCTTTGGATTCCAAACGATAGCCAGGGACCGTGAAAAACAATTTTTCTATCCCCTGTACCTGTTTTTAATGATTGGGGTAAATGGTTCCTTTTTAACAGGTGATTTATTTAACCTGTTCGTATTTTTTGAGGTCATGTTAATCGCCTCTTATGGATTAATTGTTCATGGCGGTACAGGCTATCAATTAAGAGAGTCTTTTAAATATGTGATTATCAATATTTTTGCATCCGCCCTCTTTATTGTCGGAATCGCATGGATTTATTCCATTACCGGAACAATGAATATGGCGCATATCGGCGAGCGTGTTGCTGAATTAGACCAGACAGGGGCACTCAATATTGTAGCTGTGATGCTATTTATTGTATTTGCATCAAAAGGGGCTCTATTCCCGTTGTACTTTTGGCTTCCAAGATCGTATTACGGCCCGCCTGCTGTTATAGCAGCTCTTTTCGGCGGTTTGTTGACAAAAGTAGGTATTTATGCGATTATCCGCACCTTCACGGTTATTTTTAACCATGATGTCACTTTTACGCATAAAGGGCTTATCACTACCATTGCCGGTTTTACGATGCTCTTGGGCGTACTCGGAGCTGTATCGCAATTTGATTTCAAACGGATACTCTCTTATCACATTATCAGCCAGGTCGGCTATATGGTGATGGGACTGGGGATTTTTACACCACTGGCCGTTGCTGGCGCTATTTATTATATTGCGCACCATATGATTGTCAAAACAGCCCTATTCTTATTTGCTGGTGTCACACAAAAAATTACTGGAACAACCGATTTAAAGAAAATGGGCGGTTTAATCGGAACACATCCATGGGTGGCATGGCTGTTCTTTATCACGGCTATTTCTTTAGCGGGAATCCCTCCATTGAGCGGATTCTTCAGTAAATTTCCTATCATTTTATCCGGTTTCGAGGAACAGCAGTATGTTATTTCCGGTGTAGCTCTGTTAGTAGGGTTACTGACGCTATTTTCGATGATGAAAATATTCAGCTATGCCTTCTGGGGCAAGCAGAAGCATACAGAAGAACAAGCAAAAATCCCAGCAGGAAAATTATTACTGCCAATCTTGCCGCTCGTTGCACTTACTATTATTTTAGGTTTTGCAGCAGAACCGATTTTCACATATTCGATGGAAGTGGCAGAAGATATAATGGATCCTGCAAATTATATTGAATCTGTACTGAAGGAGTAGTTGCTATGCCTTTTCAAATATTAATTAATGTTTTGCTCGCGATACTCTGGATGTTTTTACAAAATGAGTATACATTAATCAATTTTATTTACGGTTATGTGATCGGAATTTTGATTTTAGTCATTATACGCCGGTTCCTTAAGTTTGATTTTTATTTAAAAAGAATCTGGGCACTTATAAAATTAATTAATTTATTTATAGTTGAATTAATTAAAGCCAACATTGAAGTTGTAAAAGTTGTGTTGAAACCAAAACAAGATCATCAGCCCGGAATCATTGCTGTAGAAACTCGTCTGGATTCGGATCTTGAGATTTCGATTCTGGCAGCGTTAATTACATTAACTCCCGGAACCATATCCATGGATTTTTCAGACGACAGCAGGACCATCTACGTGCATTCTTTGGATGTTCCGGATAAAGAGGCAATGGTTAAGGGGATCCACGACTCTTTTGAAAAAGCGATTATGGAGGTGACGAAATAATGTTTGATACGATTTTGATTGTAGCATTAACTGCACTCTCCCTCGCTCTGATTCTATTATTTATCCGAGTTATTATCGGCCCTTCTACACAGGACAGAATACTGGCATTGGATGCGATTGGTGTTTTGCTTGTCGGTTTTATCGGCGTCTTGATGATTCTGCAAGACACCTCTGTATTCTCTGACATTGTTCTCGTACTGTCTATATTAGGTTTTGTCGGGACATTGGCTCTCTCCAAGTTCCTGGAAAGAGGTGTTGTCATTGAACGTGATGATTGATGTACTTGTAACTATCTTCGTTATTATCGGCGTGTTTTTCGCAGTAGTAAGTGCGATTGGTATTGTCAGGTTAAAAGATGTATACAGTCGTGCGCACGCTTCGGGTAAGAGTGCTACCTTAGGTGTTATTTTTATTATGGTCGCTGTATTTATTCACTTTTTATCACAAGGTGTTATCAATGCAAAAGTATTGCTGGCTATCCTGTTTTTATTCCTGACAGCTCCAGTAGCCAGTTTAATGATTACAAGGTCAGCCTACCGCAACGGCGTGAAATTCGATAAAAGCACAGTAACCAATGACCTGAAAGACATGTACCAAACTCGTGAAAGAGATAATCAATCGAAATAACAGACACAAAAACGCAGGTTTCCATCCGAAAGGGAAACTTGCGTTTTTTATTTGGGATGAAGTTTCGGATGATGATTCTCCGCAGTTGTATTTTCCTTGGACAGACACGTTTTTAACCTTTCGCACATAAGATGAAGCTATAGGCAATTACCTAGAAAGTTTTAAGTTGCTTACTCTTGGAGGTGACGGGATTTGTCCATTGTTTTATCTGCACTTGGACTCTTTATTAAAGAAGCTTTATTTTTTGTCTCTTATGTCAAGAACCAATCTTTCCCCCAGCCACTATCCCCTAAAGAAGAAGCAAAATACATCCAATTGATGCAGGAAGGAGATGAAGATGCCAGAAACAAACTGATTGAACATAATCTCCGGCTTGTAGCTCATCTGGTGAAGAAATTTGAAAATACTGGGGAAGATATGGAAGATTTAATTTCTATCGGGACGATTGGTTTAATCAAAGGGGTAGAAAGTTTTTCTACCGGCAAAGGAACAAAACTGGCCACCTATGCAGCGCGCTGTGTTGAGAATGAAATACTGATGCACTTAAGAGCTCTCAAGAAAGTCAAGAAAGATGTTTCTCTGCATGATCCGATCGGGCAAGATAAAGAGGGTAATGAAATCAGCTTAATCGATATCTTAGAAGCGGAAAATGAAAATGTCATTGAATATATCCAATTAAATATGGAAATTTCCAAGATTGAACAGTATTTTTCCATCCTAGACAGCCGGGAACGGGAAGTAATTGTGTACCGTTATGGATTAAACGATCAAGAGGAAATGACGCAGCGGGAAATTGCGAAAAAGCTGAATATCTCCAGAAGTTATGTATCACGTATTGAAAAACGCGCCTTGATGAAGGTGTTTCATGAGTATTACCGAAATGAGCATCCATCCCATTAACCTGTTCGTACATTTCAAAATGCTTCAAGTGGTTAACAGTCACTTGAAGCATTTTTTGTACAAAGATACATATACGAAAAAAGAGAGAAGCTAATCGACGCTTCTCTCTCGTGCCCTCTTTATTCTTTTTCAATCTCCACATTTTTAGATGGCGAAAATGTAGAAATAGCGTGTTTGAAGATAAGTTGCTGTTTCCCGTCTGTTTCCAATAATACGGTAAAATTATCAAACGCTTTTAATACTCCGCGCAACTGAAAACCATTGGTTAAAAACACCGTGACAAAAACATGATTTTTTCGCAATTGATTTAAGTATTGATCTTGAATATTAACGGATTGGGCCATAAATAATTTCCTCCTCTTTTCTATCTATACTTCTTTTATTCTATTTGTTCTGTAAAAATCCTGCTAAATCTTTTAAAATTAATTCCATTTGCTGCGAACTTTCTTCTCTTGTAAGCTGGTACCAATGCACATCCAATTTATTCCGGAACCATGTCAGCTGTCTTTTCGCATATTTGCGTGAATTTTGCTTCACAGCATGAACTGCATCTTCCAGAGATAAGCGATGGTCGAGATAGGCTGCTATCTCTTTATAACCAATGGCGTGCATAGCTTGGCAATTTTTATAACCTTTTTCGATTAGAGATGCCACTTCTTCGATCAAACCAGCTTCTATCATCTGATCCACACGCTGGTTAATTCGATTATACAATATAGAACGTTCCATATCCAATCCGATAATAAACGGGTCATATGGAGATTCTTTCTGCTGCGCTTGCTGATACGCTGTCATTGTCATGCCGGTCAGTTCATAAACTTCCAATGCACGTACCAGACGTCTGTGATTGTGGGGATGAACTTTTTCGGCTTGTTCCGGGTCAACTTTTTTCAAACGTTCATATAATTTTCCCGGACCTTCTTCTTCTATCTCTTGAAATAATCTTTTCGTAACTTCTTCATCACGGCGCTGGTCGGAAAAATGATAATCGAACAGTACAGATTGTATATACAATCCGCTCCCGCCGACGATAATGGGGAGATTGCCCCGTCCGTGAATAGCTTCAATATGATATTTTACATGCGCTTGAAAATCAGCTGCCGAGAATGGTTGATCCGGCTCCATGATATCAATCATATGATGCGGGATACCTTTTGTTTCTTCTTCCGTTACCTTTGCTGTTCCAATATCCATTCCAACATATACTTGGGTGGAATCACCGCTGATAATTTCTCCTTGAAACTGTTTAGCAGCAGCAATTCCTAACGACGTCTTTCCGACAGCTGTCGGCCCTACAATAGAAATAACTTTTTTCTTCATGCACTTGTTCCTCAACTTTTTCCTTATTTTTTTCAGATTCAATATCAACATCCATAGTTAGTATTGTTCTATAAACAAGCTAATGAATCTAGTTAGCGGAGAAAAAACACGGAGACTCCTATGGAAAAGCGTAGTGTTTTTCCGCAGCAGTTGCTACTAATAAAAATATAGCCATTTGTCACTCACTCGACTTTCGCACCTGAGCATAAACATAAAAACCTTGCTGTACCAGGATGAACATGATTTCAATCATTCTTTTATTTTTGAACAGGATAGGCTGTATAGCCACCGCTCCGGCCAACCACTCCGCTTTCCAAGGGGACGGCTTCAGCTAACTTGAAAAGAAAACCGCTTTTCAAGTGGATCTTCAGCTCGCCCTGTTCCCTTAGGAGTCTACGTGGTTGGCCTGCGCTCTGATAGGATGCTACAGCGCTTGGAAGAAATAACATCCTAATGAAGTTAAATGATTTTAGTTGTTCAACTATTTCATGTATAGAACATCCCACTAGCGGAGGCGGACCGTTTTGACTCCTGAAAGGAAAGCGGAAAGCGTCGTTTAAAAACGTAACAACTGCGCCCCCGATCTTTGGGGGTGGTTCGACCTTGGTCGAACTTCCATCACTTATGAGATAAAGGAATCACCGTGAGTTTACGAACGGATGATGACTTTCACCCGCGGGGCACGACGGACACGACGTCCTAGTATCGACGTTGGTCACAGGACGTGACCGTTCTTAGTCGATGAAAGTGCGACTTTAGCTCTGTCTACGCCTATTGGCTTGCCAATCGCTAAGTCTTCTTTTCACCCGCGGGGCATAAGTGCGACTTTAGCTCTGTCTGCGCCTGCCGGCTTGCCAATCGCTAAGTCTTCTTTTCACCCGCGGGGCATAAGTGCGACTTTAGCTCTGTCTGCGCCTGCCGGCTTGCCAATCGCTAAGTCTTCTTTATCGTAGGGCGCTCTCGGGAAGTTGTCTAGTTTTTGACGCTTGTAGCTGGACGAGGGACCAGCACCCTAGGAAAGCAAAACAGTACGCCGCAGCGGTCGCATGACACTCTACCTTCTCACCTCTCTCAACAGATATACGGAAGAAACAATTCGCCCCTGTTCCTATGGGAGGGTAGTTACTTTTAAAGTGCGAAAGTAAAGTCACTCATAAATTTTGATGAAGAAACGATTTTCATCTTACATAATACGCTTAAACATCTTCTCCAGTTCATAGGTGGAGAAATGCACAATAATCGGTCTTCCGTGCGGACAAGTAAAAGGATCTGTGGTATTGCGTAAATCTTCCAGCAGCTGGAACATTTCCTCGTTCGTTAAATAATGATTAGCTTTGATCGACCGTTTACAGGACATTAATGTCGCTGCTTCTTCCCGTATCTTTTCCACATTCACCGTAGACTCCCGGATAAACTGATCGACCATTTCCCGGATAATCTCTTCTTCCAGACCGGCAGGAAACCAAGTAGGATGAGAACGTATCACATAAGTCTGATTACCAAATGGTTCAAAGAATAAACCTGCTTTTTCTAATGTTTCTTTTGCTTCTTCAATAAAGATGGCCTCTTTTTTGGAGAAGTCAAAAGTCATCGGGATTAAAAGTTCTTGTGATTCATTGATTGGTTTGCCGAGTTTTTGTTTAAAAAATTCATATTTAACCCGTTCTTGCGCCGCATGCTGATCGATCATATACAAGCCATTCTCGTTTTGCGCCATAATATACGTTCCCTGCAGCTGGCCAATCGGATACATCATTGGCACACGGGACTGCTTTTCCGGATATTCTTCCTCCCGAGGGGGAAAGGAAGATTCATTTAAAAGCTTCTCAGAGGTTTTTTCTTCTTGTTCGACTGTTATATCCTGTTGCGTTGTGTCAGCTTCTACAGCCTTGCTCTCGTCACGAAGAAAGGCAGGTATTTCATTTTGCGATGCGTTATTTTCCTTGATAACCGTTTCTGTTTGATTTACTTCTTCTGTTTTCTCCTGAAATGAAGGGGCTGGATTCGTCTCAAACTGAAACGCATGCTGTTCTGATTTTTCTTTTGGTTCCGGTTTTTTTGTGACCTCTGGAATCAGTGTCATCTTCCGGAAATGGTTTTGAATCATATCTTTGACTGCTTCATACAATTCTTTCTCTTTGCTGAAACGAGCCTCCAGTTTAGCAGGATGCACATTCACATCAACAAGAATGGAATCCATCTCAATAGAAAGAATAACAATAGGAGACCGGCCAATTGGCAGCAAAGTATGATAGCCTTCGATAATCGCTTTATTTAATACAACATTACGAATGAACCTGCCATTAATAATCGTTGACATATAGTTTCTGGAAGCCCTTGTTACTTCCGGTTTTGCTACATATCCAGTAATGGTAAAGTCCACCGTTTTGTACTCTACGGGCGACATTTGTCTAGCAACACTCATCCCGTACACTTGTGAAATGACTTGCAGCATATCGTTATTTCCAGAGGTTTTTAACAGCCCTTTCCCATTATGCGTTGCTTCGATCCGAATTTCCGGATGAGCTAGTGCCATCCGGTTTAACACATCAGATATATGCCCAAGTTCCGTATGCAGGCTTTTCATATATTTTAGCCGTGCAGGCGTATTATAAAATAGATCACGAACAACAATTTCCGTCCCTTGACGGGCATCACTTTTACCTCTTTTGACAATTTCCCCGCCTTCCAATTCCAATGCCGCTCCTGCCGAGTCTCCTTGTGATGTTTGAACAGAAAGCTTGCTTACCGATGCGATACTTGCCAAAGCCTCCCCACGGAATCCGAGTGTTTTTACATGGAAAAGATCCGTCTCGGTACTAATTTTACTGGTTGCATGTGGCAAAAAGGCCTTTTCCACCTCTTCTGCCGCAATACCAGATCCGTTATCAACAATGCGCATTTCAGATAATCCGGCTTCATGTACATCGATTCGTATCCAAGTGGCGCCCGCATCAATACTGTTTTCCATGATTTCTTTGACAACCGAAGCCGGGCGTTCCACAACTTCCCCGGCTGCAATTTTATTTGCCAGGCTGTCCGGCATTTGCTCAATTGGCATGCTATCACCTTCCTCTTCCGTGTTACTTTAATTTCTTCTGCAGGCGATATAATTCATTCATAGCCTCTAACGGGTTCATTTCCAGTATATTTAAGTTTTGGAGCTCTTCTAATGCTTTGTTCTCTTTGTTATTTAACTTCGCTGGTTTACTCGGTGTATTGTTCTCTTCCACAAAAAAGGATAATTGATCGGATTGTGCTTCTTCCGGTTCCGTCGTTTCTGCTGCTGTTTCTTTCTGTTCCTCTTCTTCCGGTCCCTCTTTTATTCCGTTGTTTTCAAAGCCTTCGAGAATAACAGAAGCACGGCTGATTAATTCATCAGGTAAATCTGCTAATTTAGCTACATGAATACCGTAACTCTGATCTGCAGCTCCTTCTTTAATCTGGTGAAGGAAAACAACATTTCCTTCATGTTCTTCTGCACGGACATGAATATTTTGTAAATGCTCTAAGGTACTTTCCAACGCTGTCAGTTCATGATAATGCGTAGAAAATAGCGTCTTAGCATGAATATGATGATGAATATACTCAACAATTGCCTGAGCTAAAGCCATCCCGTCATACGTACTGGTTCCACGTCCAATTTCATCCAATAAAATCAGACTGTCCGCTGTTGCATTCCGGAGGGCATGTCTTGCTTCCAGCATCTCTACCATAAAGGTACTCTGTCCAGATACCAAATCATCCGCTGCGCCGATTCTTGTAAAAATCTGATCGAAAACAGGAAGCACCCCTGATTCTGCCGGAATAAAGCAGCCTGTCTGCCCCATAATCGCAATCAGCGCTACTTGACGCATATACGTACTCTTACCGGACATATTCGGACCTGTAATCAGCAGCATCTGATTTTGATTATTCAGTTGGACATCATTGGGTACAAAAGTGCCGCTTTTCATCACCTGTTCAACCACCGGATGCCGGCCGTTTTCCACAGCGAAAACACCTTTTTCAAACGTCGGACGTTTATAATTATTCTCTTCACTGACTGTTGCAAATCCCTGCAGCACATCGATTTCACTGATAACTTGTGCAAGTTGCTGAATGACTGGAATATCCTGCTTGATCTGCTCTCTGATTTCAATAAATAAATCGTATTCCAATTCTACACTTTTTTCATCCGCTTCTAAAATAAGCGTTTCTTTTTCTTTCAGCTCCGGCGTAATAAAACGTTCGGCATTGGTAAGGGTTTGTTTGCGTTCATAACGATCATCATGTAATAAATGCAGGTTCGGCCTTGTCACCTCAATATAATAACCAAATACACGGTTATACCCTATTTTAAGGGATTTAATTCCGGTTTGTTCCCGCTCTTTCTGCTCTAACGAAGCAATCCATTGTTTGCCGTTCTTAGAAGCATCACGGTACTTATCCAATTCTTCGTGATAACCTTCTTTGATTAAGGCGCCTTCTTTGACAGAAAGCGGAGGGTCTTCTACCAAGCTTTGTTCCAGAAGATTCACCGTATCTTCCGGATAAATTAAAGCATCTGCCAAATTGTCAACTTCAGGCGTGCGCAGTTCCCCAAGTGCTTCTTTGATTTCAGGGATTTTCTGCAGGGAACGTTTTAATTGGATAAGGTCTCTCGCGTTCACATTCCCAAAAGCAATTCTTCCGGATAAACGCTCTAAATCATAGACAGATTTTAAATTTTCCCGGATATTTTCGCGCTCCATAAAAGCATCCAGAAAAGTCCCGACAACCTCAAGACGGCGATTAATGGTAACTTGATTCAATAACGGGCGCTCCAGCCATTTTTTCAGCATTCTTGCTCCCATCGCTGTTACCGTCTTATCAAGCACCCACAGCAGACTGCCGTGCTTGGATTTTTTCATAATTGTCTCTGTCAGTTCTAAATTACGTTTGGAATACATATCCAAAGTCATATATTGTTTTAATTCAATTACTTCTGCCGGCTGCAGGTGATCCAGGGAGCGTTTTTGTGTACGCTGAATATAATTTAATAACCTGCTGAAGGCTTCCATCAGACGTTCATCATTTAAGTTATCGCTCAGATCACGAAATTCTGCATTAAAATTGACTTCATCCTGATAGGACACCGTAACCTGCAATCGCTCCTGAAGCTGTGTTTGCATGTCTTCGGGAAGACTGGGTGAAATGACGATTTCCTTTACCGGCTGATGATAAAATTCATGAATCACACTGTCCCAGCCATCTTCCATTAAAGCGAGCCGGTTCTCTCCGGTGGACAAATCATTGTATACAATCACAAACGAGCCATCCTCAAAATGGGATAAGCTGCCGATATAATTATTTTCTCCTTCGACAAGCATATTACTTTCCATTACGGTTCCCGGCGTAATCATTTGAACAACTTCCCGTTTAACCACGCCTTTGGCTGTCTTCGGATCTTCCACTTGTTCACAAATCGCGACCTTGTATCCTTTATCGATTAATACTTTGATATAATTTTCTGCAGAATGATAAGGTACGCCACACATCGGGATAGGATCATCCCCGCCGGCACGTTTGGTTAAAGTAATTTCCAATTCTCCGGCCGCTTTTGTGGCATCATCATAAAACAGCTCATAAAAATCTCCGAGTCTGTAAAATAAAAAAGCATCCTTGTATTGCGATTTTATCTCTATGTATTGCTGCATCATTGGTGTTAATTTACTCATGAATCATTTCCTCCAGCTTGCTAAAATAATCGATTTATCTGTTCACGTACTTTTTAAATAGCATCTCATATAAATGGAATTCCATTATAGCATATTCTGAAGTATCCTTGTCCTATCCTGTTCGCAAAAAAACGAAACATTCGCGAACAGGCGGGAATGTTTCGTTTTATCATTTCTTGAAGTGTAAAAGAAAACGAGAGTATTAACTACCCTCGCCTCCTGTTAATCTTTGTGATTGTGATGGATAAAGTCCGGTTTGATATCTTCTGCCTCATCGTCTGTCATTTCATAGTCCCAGATAAAATCATCTTCCTCATCGTCGCTGTGCCAATTCGGTTTCACTTTTACACAAATTTTTGTTTCTCCGATGATTTGAACCACGAATTCACGCTCAATATCAACGGAAATACTTTTGCCCTTATCTGCAATCATACACTCTAAGCAATTCGGCTGCTGCAGTACTTTGGCGATAATATCATATTCGTCATTAATGCAATTATCGTCTTTTACAGATAAAGGGACGACATCAGTATATTCCACCCTTTCTGTAATAACCTCTGTCTTCGTATTATCGTTGTAAGAATACCATACATTAATATCATAACTGCCACTGATAATGACAGTATCCTCAGACTTCTTCTTTGCGTGGTATAAATGGTTAATCACCCAGCACCCAAGAATACTTGTCGGACGATGGCCTGGAGTTATGGTATGGGTATCTTTTGTAAATTTTCTGCCTTTACCGCATACTGCTTTCGTAATGATTTCTCTATATTCTTTATCAAGAAAAGTCATGATATACTTTACCTCCTCTTTTTTCATAGTCATTTTATGCACGGCAAATACCTAAAGTGCATAACTATTGCCAAGAAAAAAGAAAAGACACCTTTTGAAGAATAGCAGAAAGGGTTTTAATTTCAAAAAATGGGCTGACAGCGGACATTTCCACACTGTAAAAGGAGGAAGAATATAAAAGTTTATTTCCCAGGATAATGAAAAGCCGGACAGCTTACTATCCGGCTTTTCATCTATCTACTTTATGACACAAATACAGGTTTAGTTCGCACAGCTGGAACTGTTTTGTGACTGCGAACCAGTTTCCCCTTTCAGCACATCGCCGCCTGTAGATTCAATAATATCATTGGTAACCGTACGGGATATGGTTTTGGAAACCAGCTGCAGTACATCATTCACAACAATTTGCGATTCTTTAAATTCCTGTACAACTGGAATTTCATCGATTTCACCTTGCAGTCTGTCAATTTCCTGTTCAATACGCTGCAAAGCTTCTTTCTTATCATAGGCTTGAAAGTTAACTGCCTGTTTTTGCAAGGTTTTTATTTTTTGAATCAGACTTTGCACCTTTTGATTGGCGTTTAATTTGGCCTCTACTTCTTTAAAACGTTCGATTTCTTCCGTACTTCCAAGCATTGCCGCTAACTTCCTGGCTTCATCAAGTACTTCTTTTCGCTCATACATCGCCATCTATTTCACCTCAACTTTATTCTCAACCATGACCCCGTTCAGTGACCATGTTTTTGTTTCTGTAATTTCTACTTTCACAATGTGGCCAACTGCGGATTTAGGTCCTTTAAAGTTTACCAATTTATTTCTTTCTGTATAGCCGGCAAGGACATCCGGGTCTTTCTTGCTTTCCCCTTCTACCAGAACTTCTACAACTTCACCTTGATACGTTTGCATCGATGCTGCTGATTGCTTATTAACAAGCTCATTTAAACGATATAAGCGTTGTTTTTTCACTTCTTCAGGAACGTCATCCTGCTTTCTTGCAGCCGGAGTCCCTTCCCGCGGCGAATAAATAAAGGTATAAGCGGCTTCAAAACCGACTTCTTCAACCAATGTCATTGTTTCTTCAAATTGCTCTTCTGTTTCGTTCGGGAAACCGACAATAATATCTGTTGTCAATGTTGCGTTTGGCATAGCCTGACGAATTTTTCTAACTAATTCCAGATATTCTTCCCGGGTATATTTACGGTTCATTTTCTTCAATATTTCACTGCTTCCGGACTGTACCGGCAGATGAATATGGTCAAGAAGATTTCCGCCCTGTGCCAGTACTTCGATCAGACGATCGTCGAAGTCACGCGGATGAGATGTTGTAAAACGGACACGCGGAATATCAATTTTATGAACATCATCCATTAAATCTCCTAATCCATATTCGATATCCTCAAAGTCTTTTCCGTAGGCATTTACATTTTGACCAAGGAATGTGACTTCTTTATACCCTTGTGCGACAAGATGACGCACTTCCTGGATAATATCCCGCGGATGGCGACTGCGTTCCTTACCGCGCGTCATCGGTACAATACAATATGTACAGAATTTATCACAGCCGTACATAATGTTTACCCATGCTTTTGTCTTGCCTTTACGTGCTTTAGGCAGATTCTCAATAATGTCGCCTTCTTTGGACCATACTTCCATAACCATTTCTTTGCCAAATACTGCTTCTTTGACAAGATGTGGAAGACGATGGATATTATGCGTTCCAAAAATCAGGTCAATATGCTGATGCTTTTCCAAAATGCGGTTAACAACGGATTCTTCCTGGGACATACAACCGCATACACCAATAATAAGATCCGGATTTTCTAATTTTAACGGTTTTAAATGGCCGATTTCACCAAATACTTTATTCTCCGCATTTTCACGTATGGCACATGTATTTAACAGAATGATATCGGCTTCTTCTGTTACATTCGTGGATTCATAACCCATTTCTGTTAAAATACCGGCCATCACTTCCGTATCATGCTCGTTCATTTGACAGCCGTATGTACGAATTAAATATTTTTTGCCTTCTCCGATCCGTTGCATATCTTCTGGAATAGAGAAGTCATAATGAAACTGAATATCTTCCTTCCGGCGTTTTCTCGCTTGCTTTATATCAGGAGATTGCGGTTCATACTCCATTTGAAAATATTTAGCGATAAAGTCATCACTGGATGTATTTTTAATGCGTTCTATATTTTCTTCTTCGTTACGAATCTGGGCCTGTTGTTTTCGCTGTTCTTCATTCATCAGGTTGGTCCCCTTTCTTTCATCGATTCATATGTATTTATGCACTATCCTATAGTATAAAGCTTATATATCAATTGTACAATATCCAAAGCTTGAAACATTAAAAAATCTCTTTTTTCAATATTGAAAAAAGAGATTTTTCCATTTCATCATCCATGTTTTGGTCGTTCATGTTCTTTTCTTTCTTCTGAACAAAACGCATTTAACATGCCCTTATCTGGGCTCAATAATTAACTTAATTGCTGTACGTTCCTCATCATCAATTAAAATATCTGTAAATGCCGGTATACAGATTAAGTCGACCCCGCTTGGTGCTACAAAACCGCGAGCGATAGCAACTGCTTTGACGGATTGATTCAGTGCTCCTGCACCGATTGCCTGAATTTCAGCCGTACCCCGCTCCCTAAGTACATTTGCCAAAGCTCCTGCCACTGAGTTTGGATTAGATTTTGCTGAAACTTTTAAAACTTCCATCACTAGTACCTCCTCATGTGCTATTTATACTTTTATTGCTACTACTTCACCTGGAGATGTATACCGTGTCCGACTGTATAATAGCAGATATTACACAAAGAAGGGGTGGTCATCATTAATAAGAATCCTTTCAATGACAACTGCTTTTCCAGTCGAATCGTCCGTACTAATGAATACTCCATTTAATTGTGTTCTTCCCTTTTTTTCAATTTCAAAACGTACTGGAAGAGCAGTTTGGAATCTTTTAATAACGGACTCCTTCTCCACACCTAATATTGCATCATACGGTCCTGTCATCCCCACATCTGATATATATGCAGTGCCTTCGGGCAATATTCTTTCATCTGCCGTTTGGGTGTGTGTATGTGTGCCGACAACTGCTGTTACCCTTCCATCTAAATACCAGCCGAGAGCTTGTTTCTCACTTGTCGCCTCGCCATGAAAATCCACAAAAATCGTATTGGTTCTTTTCTTCGCTTCTTCAATTAATTGATCTGCTTTCTCAAACGGATCATCAATCGGCGGAAGGAACGTTCTTCCTTGTAAATTAATGACGGCTGCTTCTTTTCCGTTAATATTGGTATACGTCATCCCCTGGCCGGGATTATTCTCCGGGAAATTTGCCGGACGAATCATTGCCGGAGCCTGGTCAATGAATTCAAATATTTCTTTCTTGTCCCAGGTATGATTCCCCATCGTAATAACCTGTGCCCCCGCTTGTAAAAACTGCTTATAAATCTTTTCTGTGATTCCTTTTCCCGAAGCAGCATTTTCTCCGTTTATAATTGTTAGATTCGGCTTATATTTTTCTTTTAATTTCGGCAGGTAATCCGAAATCATATCTCTTCCCGGAGAACCTACAACATCACCAATAAATAAAATTTTCATTTCTTCCAACCTTTCCGTTTAACATCCAAAAGCCTGTATTTATTATTTTGTAACTGACCATAAGACTCCCGCTTCAAGAAATCAGTTATTTCGAAGCGGGAGATAGGGAAGCCAGCAGCGGCCCAGTTCGTTCAACTTTATTTCCAATTTAAAAAGCAAAGGCGACATATGCCGCCCTTGCTTTATTTCGCGTATTCAACTGCTCTTGTTTCCCGAATAACCGTAATTTTAATATGCCCAGGGTAATCGAGTTCCCCTTCAATACGTTTTCTGATATTACGTGCAATTCTTGACGATTCCATGTCATCAATATCATCAGGACGAACCATGATACGGATTTCACGACCGGCTTGGATAGCAAATGACTTCTCTACGCCTTCAAATGACTCAGATATCTCTTCCAGCTTTTCTAAACGCTTGATGTAATTTTCAAGGGTTTCACTGCGAGCTCCTGGTCTGGCGGCAGAAAGTGCATCTGCAGCTGCAACTAACACAGATATGACAGAGGTTGCCTCTTCATCTCCATGGTGGGAAGCAATCGCATTAATAACAACTTCATGTTCTTTGTATTTCATTGCTAATTCTTTTCCAATTTCAACGTGACTGCCTTCTACTTCATGGTCAATCGCTTTTCCGATATCATGAAGGAGGCCGGCTCTTCTGGCCAAGTGAATATCTTCGCCTAATTCTGCTGCCAGCAGTCCTGACAAGTAAGCAACTTCGGTTGAGTGCTTCAAGACATTTTGACCGTAGCTTGTACGATATTTCAAACGACCCAGAATCTTCACTAGATCCGGATGTAACCCGTGGACTCCAACTTCAAATGTTGTTTCCTCACCCACTTCACGTATATACTCGTCAACATCACGTCTGGATTTTTCAACCATCTCTTCAATACGTGCAGGGTGAATTCTGCCATCCTGTACAAGTTTTTCTAATGCCATTCGTGCGATTTCACGCCGTATTGGATCAAAACCGGACAGTATAACCGCTTCCGGTGTATCATCAATAATTAAATCAATTCCCGTTAACGTTTCTAATGTGCGGATATTCCGTCCTTCTCTGCCAATAATACGGCCTTTCATCTCATCATTTGGCAAATTCACAACAGAGACCGTTGTTTCAGCAACGTGGTCAGCTGCGCATCTTTGTAGTGCGAGCGATAAGATATCTTTAGCTTTCTTATCCGCTTCTTCGTTCGCACGGTTTTCAGCTTCTTTAATCATAACCGCTGACTCATGCTGAACTTCTTTTTCAATGCGCTCTAAAATAACTTGTCTCGCCTGTTCGGTTGTATATCCTGAAATGCGCTCAAGCTCAGCTTGCTGCTCGTCTTTCATAGCTTCCACTTTGCTTTTCATTTCTTCAATTTGTTGTTGTTGTTCCACTGTTGCTTGTTCCTTTTGTTCGAGCAGAACTTCACGTTTGTCTAATGTTTCACCTTTTCTGTCCAGATTTTCTTCTTTTTGCATCAGACGATTTTCTTGTTTTTGAGCTTCCGCACGACGCTCGCGAATCTCTTCTTCGGCTTGGGTCCGAAGCTTATGATTCTCATCTTTTGCTTCCAGAAGCGCCTCTTTCTTAGCAGTATCTGCATTTCTATGTGCTTCGTCTACAATTTGTTTTGCTAACGTTTCCGCACTAGAAATTTTAGCTTCTGCAATAGATTTACGTACCAGATAACCAACAACAAATACGACGACTAAAGCAAGCAAAATGGAGATGATAATAACCACAGTATTCATAACTTCACCTCCTATTGCCTATAAAATTGTAAATTGCGTATTTGTCGGCATATCACATTTTCAAATGCATCAAATAAAGGTAATTTCATAAAGTAAATTATAAAATTATACACTATTAATATTAATTCTCACCAGCCGGAATGTCAAGAAACTCCCGATATAAATTATAATATATTGGAAATTATATTTGTTAGTAAAATCGAAAAAGCACAAACCGGCTTAAACGCATTTAAAAAACCATAGTACTAAGACTATGGTTTTCGTTTCGCTTAACTTGACAAGTTGAATGATAAAAATGCAGGCAATTGCTGTTCATGCTTGTCGAGCATAATCTGTTCCGGCTTGATGCCCTGCTCACGTAATACGTCAATGTTCTGTGTGAGAAATTCATCGCTGCCTACAATGTAGAAGAATCCCTCTTTGTCTGCCGCAAGTTGTTTCACTTCTTCATAATAGTCTTCCCGATTATCAACAAAACGGGAGGTAAACTTCTTATCTGGAGCAGATTCAAAAATCGGCGTAAATAAGAAATCTCTGGATGAATCGATATTCAGAGAGTGGATTTGATTGACGTTATCCGCGTGCTCCAAATAATCAAGCACAAGTGGCCTAAACGTTGCCAGACCGACACCGGACGACAACAGATAAACATTTCTGTCTTCTCTTTTTAGAGGCACATTTGAGTGGGTTTTAAATATAGCCACTTCATGGCCGACTTCCATATTTCTTAAAATTGACTTAAACTCCGAACACTGCTCTCTGATTCGTGTTGTAATACCGATAGAATCCTCACTCGGTAAAGTGGAAATAGACATATGCCGAATCAGACTGCGATTAGGTTTTTCCCCTGCATTAAACCCTTCCAGCGCAAAATGGGTATGAGCGCCTTCGTCCCATGTGAATCCTTCCGGACGATCGAGCAGATACGTTTTAACCTCGGAGGTTTCATCAATAATCTTATTTATTTTAGTCCAGTATATTTTCATAGTATATTCTCCTCGCCATTAATGATGCTATTATTACGTAGCATACCACAAATGATAACAATTCTCAATTAAATAGATAAACAATACATAAAAATATGTAAAAAAACCATAGTATGATGACTATGGTTTTAAAAGACTAGATATCCATGCTTCCCTGTTCTTCTTCTTCGGATTTTTCTTCACTTTGTTCCGGTTCTTTGTCCAGTTCATAATAGTCACGGATAGCTGTATTGATTTCATCAAATATCTCCCGATTTTCTTTCAGGAATTGTTTTGCATTCTCTCTGCCCTGGCCTAAACGATCTCCATTATAAGAGTACCAGGCTCCGCTTTTCTGAACAATTTCCAGATTGGTTCCGACATCAAGGACTTCTCCTTCTTTGGAAATACCCTGCCCGTACATAATATCTACTTCTGCCTGTTTGAACGGAGGTGCTACTTTATTTTTCACAACCTTAATACGGGCCTTGTTTCCGACCATATCATTGCCGACTTTTAGCGTTTCCGCACGGCGTACTTCCAGTCTCACAGAAGAATAGAACTTTAACGCCCGGCCGCCGGGAGTTGTTTCCGGATTTCCGAACATCACACCAACTTTTTCACGAATCTGATTAATGAAAACAGCTGTTGTATTTGATTTATTGATGGCTCCTGACAGTTTACGGAGTGCCTGTGACATTAATCTGGCCTGCAAGCCGACATGGGAATCTCCCATTTCTCCTTCAATCTCTGCTTTTGGCACAAGTGCTGCTACAGAATCGACCACAATAATATCTACTGCCCCGCTTCGTACAAGTGCTTCAGCAATTTCCAAGGCTTGTTCCCCTGTATCCGGCTGTGATAATAAAAGTTCATCAATATCTACACCGAGCGCCCGTGCATACACAGGGTCAAGAGCATGCTCTGCGTCAATAAAAGCGGCCTGGCCGCCCTGCTTCTGCGCTTCTGCAATTGCATGAAGTGCAACGGTGGTTTTACCGGATGATTCCGGACCATATATCTCTACTACTCTTCCTCTTGGATACCCGCCAATTCCGAGCGAAACATCCAAAGCCAGTGAACCGCTTGGAATGGTAGCAATCTTAGGCGTTTCATTCTCTCCCATTTTCATAATGGAACCTTTACCGAATTGCTTCTCTATTTGTCTTAAAGCCGTATCTAAAGCTTGTTGTTTATCACTCACCGAAAATTACCTCCTTTATCTATCTGTATCTATCATACAATGATTTTTTAGATTTAACAAGTGAAAAGACGAATAAATGTTCTTGTATTTTCGGGAAGATTTTCACCTCAAAATTAAAAATACCAGGTTTTATTCGTACAGAAAAAGTAATTTTTCCGTACGAAAAAGACATGGAATCATTAAAAAGCAATACTGAATTATTTATTTAAATATTGATATAATAATTCGAATCCTTTTAAAGCAGCTCTTTCACGGATATTATTGCGGTTTCCTGATAACAGAATAGAGCTGGATTCTACTACTTTATCCTCATCCCAAATAGCAATATAGACTTGCCCGACCGGTTTGCCTTCCTGTTCATCCGGACCGGCGACACCTGTGAAAGAAATAGCCATCGGCGTATTTAGTTTCAAAGCCGTTTGTTTCGCCATCACCTCTGCACATTCCTGACTCACAACACCATAAGTCGAAATCCATTCCGCTGATAAATCCAATAAAGATGTTTTCGCAGCAGTCTGGTATGTAACCAGGCTGCCGGCAAACACATTCGATGCTCCTGCGGCGGACACGAGATTACTGGAAAAAAGGCCTCCCGTTAAGCTTTCTGCCACACCAATTGTTTTGTTCTTCTCTATTAACAGTTCAATAACTTTATTTTCAATAGTCTGTTCATCTTCCCCAAAACAATAGTCGCCGACACGCGCTAAAATTTCCTGTTTTTTATCTGCGACCAATTTTTGCGCTTCTTCTTTTGAGGAAGCACTGGCTGTAACCCGGATCACAACCCCCTGATCTTGCGCAAGCGGTGCAATCGTCGGATTTGTTTGTTCATGAATCATATCGGTTAATTCATGTTCTAAATTCGATTCACCGATTCCGATAAATTTCAATACGGTCGATTGAATGACCTGCTGCTTCCCGGTTAAACTTTCTAAAAACGGAAACAGCTCCTCTACAGAAATCTGCTTCATTTCCCGGGGAACACCCGGCAAAAAGAACCAATGTGTTCCCTGAAAGTCGACATACATTCCCGGCGCCATACCGGCATTATTTTTTAACACACGAGCGCCTTCAAAGACACGGGCCTGCTTGCGATTATTCGGTGTCATGGTACGATTGCGCGCTTGATAATAGCTTTCTATTTTATCCATGGTTACTTTATCTTCTACCATTTCCAGACCTGTTAATTGTTCAAATCCTTCTCGTGTCATATCATCTTCTGTCGGTCCTAATCCGCCGGTAACAATCACAATATCCGAACGAGACTGTGCAAGTCGAAAAGCCTGCTCCACCCGATCCAGATTATCTCCAACTACCGTATGGTTGTACACATTAATGCCGTAAGCGGCTAGTTGTTCCGACATCCACTCTGCATTGGTATTTGCTATCTGTCCTAATAATAACTCGGTACCTACTGCTATAATTTCTGACTGATAACTTTTTGTCATTTTGAATCCCTCATTATATGCCAGTTTTTAACAAAGTAATCCACTCCGGAAATAATAGTGAATACTAATGAAATATATAACATAATCGTGCCAAATGGAAAGCCTATATAAGAAAATGGAAAATTATGAAGCAATAAAGAAGCGATGGCAACCATCTGTGTTACTGTTTTCAATTTCCCCATACTTCCGGCGGCCATCACGGTTCCTTCTCCGGCGGCAACCAGTCTTAATCCCGTAACTGCCAGCTCCCTGCTGATAATTATAATGACAACCCATGCCGGGGCAAGTTCAATTTCTACTAATAAAATCAAGGCTGCTGACACAAGCAATTTATCTGCTAAAGGATCCATAAACTTCCCTAAATTGGTGACCAGATTATATTTTCTTGCATAGTATCCATCTATCCAATCTGTGCCTGCTGCAATAATAAATAGAAGCGCTGCAACAAAGTGAGAAACAGGCAATATGGTATCCCCAATATCCCAGCTTCCCCATGGAAATGATATGCTCATCAGTATAATAAAAACAGGTATCATTAAGACACGGGCAAAAGTTAACTTATTCGGTAAATTCATTTTACACCCTCCAATATTCAAGGAAAACCCGCATGCGCAGCTTTTCCAATACGTAAACACGTTCAATTTTTTCTAATACGCAAGAAGGAAACCCTCCCTATAAAAGGAGGGTTTATTTCTTACGTTCGTTCATTCGCTTTCCATCTCTAAATCGATGCGCTGATGAATCGCAGAAGTAGGATATTCTATCTCTGTTCCATCAATAGAAACGGTTACTGCGGATGAATTACCTATATTTAAAGAAACGGTATCTTCTTCCGCTAAATCAATCTCTACCGGTTCTGAATCTGCATCAAAATTGCCGCTGAATAAAGATTCATCACCTGAACCGGTTACTTCCAGCCAGCTGTTCTGTTCATCATCTGCAGATTCCAAAGTCAATGTAGTGCCGTCACTGACATTGGTTACTTCAAGTACAGACGTTGGAGAATTACCTGTTCCTTCTTCCACAACCTCAATGGAAGCTTCTCCATTTTCTTCTGTCTCTCCGTCATCTTCCTCTGTGCCATCTTCTGTTCCTTCTTCAGCGTCATCCGTCGCTTCATCAGCATCACCGTTGCCGCCTTCTTCTTCGGGATCATCAATAATCATACCGCCGTCATTATTACTGGTATCTTCCGCCGGTTCTCCCTCACTTGGCGATGAACTTTGGCTCAGGAAAAATACAGCTACTGCAATGATAGCGATAATTAATAATACCACAGTCACCGTCGGGATAAGAGATGATGAACGTGATTCTTTATCTGACCGGCTCTCTTTTCTTGTCCGCTGAATCCTGCTGTATTGCACATTCTCTTCTTCTGTTTCAGGGAGTTCTTCTTTATGATCCGTCATAATATCATCCGGATCCACACCTACAGCAGACGCATATTCTTTGATAAATGCACGTGTGTAGAACTTTCCTGGAAGAATATCAAAATTACCTTCTTCAATTGCAACCAGATATCTTTTTTGAATTTTTGTTTTCTCCTGCAGGCTGTCCAAAGAAATATCCTTCTCCAGCCGTGCCTCTTTTAGTTTTTCACCGACATCCATTTAAAACACCTTCCACTATTTTAATTAAATAAGAAAGTATAACTTTTTCATAAATTTATTTTTAGGCTAAAGTTATAGTTGTCTAGCTCCGAGCGCCAAACTTTAGAGATTTCGCATCACACCCTATGATAAAGAAGACTTACTGACTGGCAAGCCGACAGGCGTAGACAGAAGTAAAGTCGGGACTGCGCTTATTCGTCCCATCAAAATCGCCGCACTTTCATCGACTAAGAATGGTCACGTCCTGTGAACAACGTCGATACTAGGACATCGTGTCCGTCGTGCCCTGCGGGTGAAAGTCATCATCGGTTCGTTACCTCACCGTGATTCCTTTATCTCAGTTGTGCCGCCGAGGGTCTCTACGTTTTTAAACGGGCGCTCTCCGCATTTCTTTTTTAAAACATTGAGAATCCGTCTTGAGGCAAGCCCTCATTTTCCACTGTTTCGTAAGTGATTTCCTGTCCTTCATGTGTTCTAAGTTCAATAATGTAATCAAAATCTTGCATGCTGTACCCGGTAGCTTGAACAAAAATATCCGGATGTTCGATCACTTTAACAGCCGGAAGCTGCATAATTTCTCTGATCAGCCGCCAGTGCTCTGCTTCATCCACTTTTCTTTTAGAGACAATCCCATCGATAATATAAATATTATCCGAATCATATTCTCCTTCTATTAAGCTTTTACGGACGGTTTGTTTAATCATCGTGCTGGACACAAACAGCCATCGCTTATTGGCACTGACACTTGCTGCAACAACAGACTCCGTTTTTCCTACTCTGGGCATTCCCCGTATCCCAATCAGTTTATGTCCTTCCACTTTAAATAATTCAGACATAAAATCAACTAATAGACCAAGCTCCTCTCGTACAAAACGAATTGTTTTCCGATCCTCATTATCATGATGGATAAATTTTCCGTGCCGCACAGTAATTTTATCACGCAGTTTAGGCTTCCGAAGCTTGTGTACTTTAATGGCATCCATCGTTTCTAAAATATATTTCAGTCTTACAATATTTTCATCATGCTTCGAAAGAATCAGCATTGCCCTGCGTGAATTTTCGACACCGTTAATCATAATAATATTAATCGTCAGCATGCCGAGCAAAGAAGAGATTTCACCTAATAGGCCCGGACGGTTTTTTAAATTTTCATATTCTAAGTACCATTCTGTTCTGTCCATTGTAAGCTCCTTTTAGAGGATATTCAAACATCCGCCGGCACGCTGGCTTCTTTTTGAACACCTATTTTTAGAAATAATTATTCAAATCAGGCAACTTATCATGTCGTACTATGTACCATCATATCGAAAAAAAGATGAACCTTCTATTATAATATACCATTTTTTTTATATTTCCTAAACTACTAATCCCTTTTTCACCATTCATTTTTTGAAGTTTTTCAAAAGAACAAAAGAAGCTGTATAGAATATACTACACAGCTTCTTTTGTTTGTATGCCTTATTTAATCATGCTTTTGCACAAGTTTTATCATGGTGCTGGCAAGCGCTTGCTGCTCTTCCTCTGAAGCTGTACTCCACAACGCTTTCAGTACTTCTTCTTCCGGTGTTTTCGCATCCACACTCTCCGCCAGATAATCACCGACTTCAGCCGCTAAATCTGTCAGCGTTTCATGATTAATACCACTTTCTTCAGCTTGCTGCAAACGTCCCTTTAAAAAATCTTTCCATGAATCAAAGTTATCTAATACGGACATTAGGACATGCCTCCTCAAACGTATTCTCGGCAAATGAAACATCGTCATCATCTGCCTGCTTTCGCCCCGGGAATCCGGACTACAGTTGTTTCATGCAGAACGTCTTGCCTGTATAAATAAAAAGCTGTTATACAAACTTGATGTTCTGTAACTTTCCTGAAGCACCTATAGTATTTGAGGAATGTCCGTTTTTATACATGGTTCTGATGCATCACAATCCGCCGTGGATATGAATGATTTCACCTTGGATATAACTGGATTCATCACTAAGTAAATAGCTGATAGCATTAGCAACTTCTTCCGGGCGTCCGGCACGGTTTGCAGGAATTTCTTCAATAAAAGCCCCGGTTTCTTCAGGAGAGAAATGAGCATTCATTTTTGTATCAATAAAACCGGCACTCACCGCATTTACCCGGATATTCGATAAAGCTACTTCTTTTGCCAAAGCTTTCACAAATGTGTTTTGGGCACCTTTTACGCTGGAATAAGCTACTTCATTACTTGCCCCGTATTCTCCCCACATGCTAGTAACAAATAAAATGTTTCCCTGCTGCCTGCGAATCATACCTGGCAAAAAATGATGGGTAATCAGCCAAGGGGCCTTCACATGCACTTGTAATAAAGCGTCCATTTCTCCAGGATTCATAGCTTGAAACAATCCATAATAGGCTTGCCCTCCTGCGAAGACAATGCCATCTACAGACATAGAGACAGCCTGGATAAAAGCATTCACTTCTGCTTCATTTGCTAAATCTGCCTGGTAAGCAGCTAAAATTGCGTGGTCGTTATCGGATTGCATTAACGTTTCAATCGGTTCCTGGTTAGAATGATAATGCAGGATAAGCTGGTAACCGTCGCGCAATAGTTTTTTGGCAACGGCTGAGCCGATATCTCCGCTGGCCCCCATCAAAAGGATGGTTTTTTTCATTCTTCCACCGTTTCGCTTTGAATCATGCAGGCACCCAGGCGATCTTCTTCAATCCATGTACTTAAAAATGCATTCACGTCCTGAACCGTCAATTTTTGAATAAATGGCACAACATCAAGTAAGTTCACCTGTTTAAAAGCTAATGTAGCAAATTGGTTGGCAGTGAATTCTAACGAGTTCATGGCACGAAGCATCTGCCCCATTTTTTTCTTTTTCATCCGTTCAAAAGCCGCTTCACTAATTTCCATGTCCCTTGTTGACAGCAGCATTTCCTTTACGCGGGAAGCAAATAATTCAGGCTGATTGGTATTGGAACCAATCGCAACATATCCAAAGGACGTCTGCAGATTACTTTCAAAGAAGAAACTGTTATCAATCAAATCGGCATCATACAATTCCTGATAAAACTCGCCGCCGGTGGAAAAGAAATAATCAAGCACGATGTCTGTTAATAAATCACGTTTTAGATAAGCCTCTCCTTGAAGCTGTAAATCCGGCTCTTTAATTCCAACCGAACATTTTGGAATGGATACCGGCATATTTATTTTTAATTCCTTTTCTTTTACACGGTTCGGTTCTTCCGGAAATTCACGTTGAATACGGTCCAATTGGTCAAAGGATTTTTTCTCCTGATTCTGGATAATGATGTCCATCATCTGCTCCGGATCAAAATTCCCGGTTACAAATAAAATCATATTTTCCGGATGATAAAAAGTATGGTAACAGGTATACAGATCATCTTTTGTAATTGTATAAATGGAATCCACTGTTCCGGCAATATCAATATTGACAGGATGATTATGGAACAATGCTTTATTTGTTCCCATAAACAGACGCCAATCAGGCTGATCATCATACATATTAATTTCCTGGGCGATAATCCCTTTTTCTTTTTCTACCGATTGTTCGGAAAAGTACGGATCTTGCACAAAATCAATCAATGTTAACACATTTTTTTCAATATTACTCGTTGCTGAAAATAAATAAGCTGTTTCTGTAAAAGAGGTAAAGGCATTCGGAGAAGCTGCCTGTTTGGTAAAGTCTGCGAAAACATCGCGATCTTCTTTCTCAAATAATTTATGCTCCAGAAAATGCGCAATTCCATCCGGCACAGTAATCGGCTCTGTTTGACCAATAGGAACAAAACTGCGATCAACCGATCCATAATTGGTCATAAAAACACCATATGTCTTGGTCAGCTCTGATTTTGGCAACAAGCAAACCTGTAATCCATTATCCAGCTTTTTTTCATATAATGTTTCATCTACTGTTTCAAAATACTGCTTATTCATTAGCCGCTCCTCCTTCACTTGTTAATAGGAAAACCATGTCTTCCTGTACCTGTTCCGCTACCTCAACAACCTGTTGTTTTGTTACTTCCCGGATAGCTGCAAACAGCTCATCCATAGTCATCTCTTTCTGGCCGACCACTTGCTGATACATCAATTCAATCATTCCCTGCGCATGATCAAGCGTCTCTTTTAACTGGTTAATGATAAGCTGCTTGGTTTCCTCCAGTTCTTCTTCCGTAAAATCACCTTGTTTCATAGCTTCCATCTGTTCACGGATAATCGACAGTGCTTTCTCATAGTCCTCCGGCGCAATACCACTCATTACAAACAACAAACCTTTATGACTTTCTATACGAGAACCAACGGTATAGGCAAGACTGTTTTTCTCTCTCACATTGATAAATAATTTGGAACTTGGAAAACCGCCAAAGAGCGCATTAAAAACCTGCAATGCCGGGTACTTTTCATCCCGGTACAGAATATTGGTCCGATAACCGATATTTAATTTTGCCTGTTGAACCTGGTCTTTCTCTACAACCTCTTTGCTGTCTTCTGCCTGTTTCGATTCGTCTGCATCAAACAGGGTGCTGGCCTCCGGAGCGGAAGAACGTTGAAACTGTTCTGTTAATAGATGCATCATTTGTTCCGCTTCAAAATCACCGCTCACATAAACATCCATTGCATCTTCTGTACGAACTTTTTCAAAATACATAAACAACGCTTCGTTCGAAAGCGCGGACAAATCTTCTTCATAGCCTTGTGCATGAATGCTGTACGCTTCTTCGGCACACATTTCATCAATCAATCGCACATTGGCATAGCTGGCTTTATTATCCTTCATAGCATGAATATTTTGGCGCAGCGTCTCTTTTTCTCGATTAAACACCTGGTTGGAGAAACCGTCCCCTTCCTGATTCGGCTTGTAAACAATTTCATGCAGCAATGCTGCAGCCCGTTCCATCAAGGAATCACTTTCGGGAAGAAATTTTTCATTCGGCACTTCTAAATAAAACGTGATGATATGACTTTCCCCTTTTTTGGATCCGCCGATAGATAATACCGAACCATACAGTTCCGCTAATTCTTCCTGCAGTTCCTTACGTGTTGGAAAAGAAGCTGTTCCTTGCTTTAAAACATAAGGAAGCAAAGCCCGTTTTGTAATCGTCTCCCTTTCTAACGGTGCGCGGAATTTTACTGCAAAGGTGATGGTTTTATGTTTTTTATTCGGCAGCATGTGAAATTGGATATTATTTTCTTTCTGCCTGATTTCTTTAACGCTCATATTCATCCTCCATTCTAAACGGTTTACTATTTATTTTACGCCTTTCTCTCCTTTATCATCCATCCTGCTTGAAAGAAAACCAGAAATAATTCATATTCTTCTGCGGACAACCTGAAAACGGAACATATCTGCCCGGAAATAATTCATGGAATATAAAACCGCCTCGTCCTCGCTTGTATAATGCATCTGTTTTAACAAAAGCAACGGATCCTCAGGTGTGCATTGTAAAATATTATAGATGCGTTCATGATATGTAAATGGCTCTATATCTGTTATAGCATAAGCAATTTGTTTATCCGAAGCTGCTTCAATCGTACTGAAAATGGATGCCTTTTCCCGTAATTTTGCTAAAGACAAATAAGGTGCCGGCGCTTTATCAATACAAAAAACAACCGGAATGTCATCAGCTGTCCGTATTCTTTCAATTGTTGTAACAGATTCCAGGTCATGTTTGCCGAAATCATGCTGTTCCTGTACGGTGGCATCTACTACCTCGGTGCTGATATATTGTGTCCCGGGCTTTTTTCCAGATTGCTTAATCATATGCGTCACACTGCTGAGCTCTTCAATACCTGCTTGAAATAACGGCTGCGCATTTACAAATGTGCCGACGCCGTGTCTGCGAGTGACAATTTGATCTTCTTCCAGCATTCTTAATGCTTCTCTTAACGTAGCCCTAGAAACGCCTAATTGTTTAGAGAGCGAGTATTCCGACGGTAATTTTTCTTCCTCGGTATACGTCCCGTCTTCAATACCTGCTTTTATTCTATCCATTACCTGTAAATATAAATGTCTCTCATCGTCACGTAAAGTCATTTTTCCACCTCTTTCCTGTCGCTTACTTGATGATAACCTTTTTTTCTCTGCTTCTTATCGTATCATTTCTTTTCTAAATTTTGAACTTTTGAAATGCTGCATGGAAAACGCGGTTTATCTCTGGGGAGATAAACCGCGTTTTTTAAGAGGTGCCAGAGTGCTCCTCTGTCTGGTCAGATACCAGTACAGAACGGGGCTTGCTTCCTTCGTATGGTCCGACAATACCACGCTCTTCCATGGCATCAATTAACCGGGCAGCTCTGGTGTAACCAATCCGGAAACGACGCTGCAGCTTGGAAACACTGGCACTTTGCATTTCAATAATTAACTGCACAGCATCATCATAAAGTTCGTCATCTACTTCTTCCACGACTTCATTCGTCTCTTCCGGTATCATTTCTTCCTGATAACTTGCCTGCTGCTGTTCAACACAATGGTCAACAATGCGTTCTACTTCTTCATCCGTTAAAAATGCACCTTGGACACGGGTGGTCTTAGAACTGCCGGCCGGAACATACAGCATATCGCCGCGTCCCAGTAATTTCTCCGCTCCGCCTGAATCCAGAATGGTACGAGAATCGGTTGTTGAAGAAACACTGAACGCGATTCTGGATGGAATGTTTGCTTTAATCACGCCGGTAATAACGTCTACCGACGGACGCTGTGTCGCGATAATCAAATGGATGCCTGCTGCTCTTGCCATTTGTGCAAGGCGGGTGATTGCGTCTTCTACATCATTGGAAGCAACCATCATTAAATCCGCCAGCTCATCCACCAGCACCACAATATAAGGCAGATAAGGCTGCTGATCCTCTTCATCTGCTGTTTCATTATATTTTCGGATATAAGCGTTATACGCCTCCATATTTCGCGTGCCACTGTCTGAAAACAGATCATATCTCCGTTCCATCTCATCTACAATCTTTTTTAAAGCTCTGGACGCTTTTTTCGGATCGGTGACCACAGGTGTTAATAAATGCGGGATTCCGTTGTATACATTCAGCTCTACTTTTTTCGGGTCAATCATCATCATCTTCACTTCATGCGGTTTAGCACGCATTAAAATACTGGTAATAATGCCGTTGACACAGACACTTTTCCCGCTTCCTGTCGCACCTGCAATCAGTAAGTGCGGCATTTTATTTAGTTCACCTGCTATGGCTTCTCCGGAAATATCTCGGCCTAAAGCAAACATCAATTTATTTGTTTTAGAAGCTTGATTATCCAGCACTTCCCGAAGCGATACCATCGCTATTTCTTTGTTAGGAACTTCAATGCCGACTGCTGATTTACCCGGTATAGGCGCTTCGATACGAATATCCTTAGCAGCAAGCGCCAACGCAATATCATCATGCAGACCGACAATTTTACTCACCTTCACACCGGATTCTGGATAGACTTCATATTTTGTCACAGCCGGACCGACATGCACTTTAGCTATTTTCGCTTTCACACCGAAACTTTGGAACGTTCGGTCCAGTTTGCGTACTGTTGCCTGGATATGTGATTTCTCCTGCTGCTGCGAATGATGGGCCGGATTAGCTAATAAATCCATTGATGGCAGCTGATAATCATGATTTTCCGTGGCTGTCATCGGCATTCCTTCATGAAGCTCTTCTTCATTATTTGTATTTGCAGCTGTTTCTTTCGTATTTTCTGCCTTACCTTTATTTGGTTCCGCTGCTGCAGGCTGTTCCTTTTCCTGTTTCTGTTCCTGATTGGCAACATCGGTAAAATTATTGATGAGAAGCTCTTCCGCATTGTATTCATGTTCTTCCGGTACAGCATTCTCTGTTTTTTCCTGACTGTTCATAATCGGGTCAGCAGTATCTTTCTGATTCTTCGTTTCTTCTTTGCGCTCAGCCCGTTTATCCTTCGACCTTTCGATACGTTCTCTGAGATAAGCAAATGCTGTTTGACACCCTGCTGCCACTTTTTTCATGAAATCACCAATAGACAGGTTTGTCATAAAAATAATTCCAATGAGTAAGCAGAAAAACACAACTATCCGGGAACCGGCGATTGAAAATAAGAAAAAGGAGACCGTAAATAACAATGCACCAATCATTCCGCCGCCCGTCTGTACCAATGTCCCCGTACCATCTAAATATTGGAAGTATAGCTGCCAGGTCAACCGCAAGATGGAAACATCTTCTGCATTTCTCAGCAAGCTTTCCATGACTTGTACATGGGTCAGTAATAACACGCCGGCCAGAAAAATATAAAAACCTATTAATCTTCTCGTTAAAAAATCAGGAGCTTTTCTTTTAAAGATCAAGTATAATCCAACTATAAATAAAGCTACGGGCAGGATAAAATGCCATATCCCCATGAAAAACTGGAATATGTTTCCCAGCCAGTCGGGTATAGCACCTCCGCTTAATATAGCTGCCCCGCTTCCAAATATAGCAATAAATATTAATAATAGTCCTGTCAGTTCCATTTGCAGCCCTTTTGTCTGCTTCGTTGTCCGTTTTTTTCTTTTCTTTCGCTTTTTGGCAGCCATTTTCTCACCCCCATATGTATAACAAATAAAGATTGCCAGAATGCTAGATTTAAAACCATAACATCTAACTTCCCAGCGTAACAAGGAAACTGGAATCAGTTCTCTTTATCCTGCCAGAGAGACTTTATCAGGTGTCTTCTCCATAAAGAGGCCACTGTTCCAGTTATCATATCATCCCATATTGTCTCTTGCACTTATCTCTTTACCATTTCTTTATTATAGCACAGATTTCCATCAGCTGATAATTCTTCCTGGTAAAAAATCCGGATTCAGATAATCATTCGGATTACTCGAAATCAACTGGTTTATTTGATAGTTGCCCTCCTCATTTTTCGATACAAAAACCGTTCTGCCCTGCCATTCCACCGCTTGTATCTCGTTGCCAGCTCCTTGTGCTTCCGGGAAAATTTCCTGATAGGACAAAGGAGTATAAAGTATCATGAAACATCCCCCTCTTGTTCAACGTGCGTACGTTGTATCATCTGGTTCAAATTCTGGATTGCTTCTTTAACGCCGCCAACTTCATCAATAATTCCAAAGTCCACAGCTTCCTTACCAACCACATTTGTGCCGATGTCACGTGTCAGATTGCCTTTTGCAAACATCAATTCTTTCAGCTTTTCGGAATCGATATTAGAATGGTCCACAATAAACTGGATGACCCGTTCCTGCATCTTGTCCAGATATTCAAAAGTTTGCGGCACGCCGATAACCATTCCCGTCAGCCGGACTGGATGAATGGTCATCGTAGCTGTCGGAACGATAAAAGAATAATCTGTAGCCACGGCAATCGGTGCCCCGATGGAATGGCCTCCTCCTAATACAATAGAAGTAGTCGGCTTCGACATCGATGCAATCATTTCTGCCAGAGCAAGCCCTGCCTCTACATCCCCGCCGACGGTATTGAGCAAAATAATTAACCCTTCAATTTTAGGATTTTGTTCTACGGCAATCAATTGCGGCAGCAGGTGCTCGTATTTGGTTGTTTTATTTTGCGGCGGCAGCTGCAGATGTCCTTCCACCTGTCCGATAATCGATAAAACATGGATATTTGAATCAGGCGCCTGTGGAACATTTGCCTGCCCAAGCTGCTGTATTTTTTCTACAAGAGAAGATGCATTCTGCTGATTTTCCTCTTCTTCTTGATTTTCATTGTTATCATCCGTATCCATACGCATATTAAAACTCCTTCCAGCTATGTTACGAATTAGTATAAACAATCCTTGAAAAATCATACAGAAGAAGGAAGGCAGAAAAATGCTCTCTTTTGCTTTTATTGCCATGTAAAAAGGACATAAAGCAGATCATCTGTCCGCTTCATGTCCTTTTACATTCTATATTGGTACTTCCTGTTTGCTTAATCCAAATACCTCATGTAATGCATTTACTGCGGTTACTAACTCATGGTCATGCACTAAGACCCAAATCGTCGTATGACTGTCTGCGGACTGCAATATTTGTACCCCGACATCTGTTAATGCTTTGACAATTTTAGAAGCTACACCAGGAACACCTGTCATCCCTGCGCCTACAGCTGAAACTTTTGCACAGTTCTCTTTCATTTCCGGCTGAAAACCAAGCACCTCTAAAATTTCGATCGCTTTGGCTGTATGCTCAGCCGGCACAGTATAGGCGACGCCAGTCGGAGAAATATTAATAAAGTCTACAGAAATACCTGCTTCTGCCATTGCCTTAAAAACTTCGGACTGCATCCGATAAGCCGACTCTTTCGTCTGTACTTTAATCTGCGTCACATTCGCAATGTGGGCAATTCCTGTGATCATCCGCTCGGAAATATCCGCACTCTCTTCTTCCACCCGGGACGAAGTAACAAGCGTCCCCATCCGTTCGGAATAGGTGGAGCGGATACGCATCGGGATTTTTCCCTGCATCGCTATTTCCACGGCACGGGGATGGATCACTTTTGCCCCTTGATAAGCAAGATTACAAATTTCCGTATACGTTACAACATCCAGCGGACGTGCATTTTTGACTACACGCGGATCTGCCGTCATAATCCCTTCCACATCTGTGAAAATTTCAATACGTTCAGCATCTAAAGCAACGCCTAAGGCTGCCGCTGATGTATCACTGCCGCCTCTGCCGATTGTTGTTACTTCTCCGGATTCGCTCTGTCCCTGGAAACCTGCAACAACAACGACATCATGGGTTTCCAACTCTTGTAAAACACGTGCCGGATTGACTTTTTTAATTTTTGCCCGGTTATAATCCTCACTGGTCACAAAGCCGGCCTGTGCTCCAGTCAAGGCTGTCGCTGACACATGATTTTTTTGCAATTCATTGGACAGAACAACCGATGAAATCACTTCTCCGCAAGACATCAGTAAATCAAGCTCGCGATTGTCATTTTTATTGGCTGGAAAGTCAACCAGGCTCAGTAAACTATCCGTTGCATAAGGATCCGGCTTTCTCCCTAATGCGGAAACAACAATGACTAACTTATATTCTTGAACAAGCGCATCTTTAATATGACGAATAACATGTTCCCGGTTCGTTTCTGATTGTACAGAAGTTCCTCCGAATTTTTGAACTAATACTTGCAATATAAACACCTCAACACGATCCGAGAAATTAAACTCCGGATGTCTATTAGATTGATTGTCTCATGAAAGACTGGAAAACCTTATTTTTTCAACCAGTCACGTTCCACTAATGTTTGTGCGATTTGCACGGTATTCCAAGCCGCGCCTTTTAATAGATTATCAGATACGACCCATAAGTGGAACCCTTTTGGATTATCTAAGTCTTTTCTGATACGACCTACAAATACTTCTTCTTTGCCTTGAGCAGACTGCGGTGTCGGATACTCCTGTTCTTGCGGATTATCCTGCAGTACCACTCCATCTGCTTCTTTTAGCGTCTTTCTAAAGTCTTCTACACTCAAATCTTCCTGGTCGAGTTCGATATAGACACTCTCTGCATGCGAAACAGCAAATGGAAGACGCACACAAGTTGCTGCTACGTTTAACGCGTCATCATGCATGATTTTTTTCGTTTCATTAATCATTTTCATCTCTTCAAAAGTAAAGCCATTATCTTCAAAAACATCGATTTGCGGCAAAGCATTAAAAGCGATTGGAAAATGCTTTTTATCTCCTTTAACCGGTAAAACCTCAGCTGTTACTTCTTTGCCTTCCAAATAATCTCTGGACTGTTCATATAATTCATCCACCGCTTCGTTTCCAGCTCCAGACACAGCTTGATAGGTAGACACAATAATTTTCCCGATGCCAAATGCGTCTTTTAATGGTTTCAACGCTGCTACCATCTGGATAGTAGAACAGTTCGGGTTAGCTATAATTCCCTGATGGCTGGCGATATCTTCCGAATTAACCTCCGGCACAACAAGCGGTACATCTTTATCCATACGGTAAGCACTTGTATTATCAACAACGACTGCTCCTCTTTTTACCGCTTCAGGAGCCAGTTTTTTCGAAATAGATCCACCCGCTGAAAATAACGCAATATCTACATCTTCAAAGGATTCCGGCGCTGCTTCTTCGACAATTATCTTTTCCCCGTGAAAGGTTTCTTCCTTTCCTGCCGAACGAGCTGAGGATAATAATTTCAGCTGTTTTACCGGAAAGTTTTTATCTTCTAATATTTGTTTGATTTTTTGGCCTACCGCCCCTGTAGCACCTACAATAGCTACATTAAATGTTTGTTGCTCTGCCATTCCAATTACTCCCTCCACTTAATTAAATGTCAACTAATCTTCATTTTAACACATTTTTTGTGGAATAAGGTACAATAATCGGCTGAATTTGTTTTCCTTTTAATGCTTCCTCGACAGCAGGAACTAATTGGTTCAGATTTGCTGAGAGGGAGGAGGGTTTTTGATACGGATTATCCTGCCCGAACGGTACAAAATAGATATGCTTTGCATTAAGCAGCACAGCTAAATTCTTGGCGTTTAATCCGAGGGCATCATTGGTAGTTAACGCTAATACGATTGGATTTTCATTGCGGAGTGTAGACTTGGCGGCCATTAACACCGCATTATCTGTGTGGGCATTAGCGAATTTGCTCATGGAATTGCCTGTCAACGGGGCAATAATCATTACATCCAGCGGTTTATCCGGACCATAAGGCTCTGCATCTGGAATCGTGGTAATAATGGGCTGATTGGTGATTCTCTCCAATTTTTTCACATTGTCCTTTGCTTTCCCGTGTTTGGTATCTGTGAACTGAACGGTTTCCGTTATAAACGGAACCACTTCCGCACCCTGATCCATGAGCTCCTCTATAATCGGAAAAATATGCGTGAACGTATGATGTGAACCTGTTAAGCCAAAGCCAATCCGCTTATCCTTGAATGTCATTCGGATGCACGCTCCTCCTCCAAAATTTGTTCCATTACATTTGCCAGAATCTTCCCAGCCGTTCTTGGAGCAACAATACCCGGCAGGCTGCGAGCCAGAATAGCCTGAATTCCCCGTTTCTCCGCAAATTCAAAATCCGTCCCGCCCGGTTTTGATGCGAGATCAATAATAACAGCATTCGTCGGCAGGTTTCGAATCGCCTCTTTCGTCACTACCAGACTCGGAATGGTATTAATTAAAATACCGCATTCCTCCGTATGTTGATCTAATTCATGTAAAGGTACTGCGTATAAACCCATTTCGGTAATCCGGGCTAAGTCTCTGATACTTCTGGCGCAAACGGAAACCTTTGCTCCCAACGCCGAGAATTTATTGGCTACCGTATTACCTACTCTTCCAAAACCTACAACCATTACCCTTGAAGAATGAACGGTCTGATCAGTATGCTCAAAAGCCATCATAATAGCACCTTCCGCCGTTGGAATGGAGTTATAGATGGCAACATCATCACGATCAAGCAATGGTACTAGATTTACACCTGCTGTCTGTGCCAAACTGGTTAAGTAAGCATTCGTAATTCCGGTAAACACCGTAGATTGCGGGGCTAATTTTCGAAACCACGCTTCATCTAAATGTATTTTTTTATCTGTAAAAACGGTTTCCACTTTCCCTTTGGAGTCTATACCTGTTATAGGCAAAACCACGACATCTAACTTACTCTGGTCCAATTCATCCAGCGCGGATTCATTTAGACCGGTAAAACCTTGCTCTAATTTATCAAAACCGCAAAGAATCACTTCATTATCAGGATTTCCTTTTAATATCTTTATTAACTCTAAATACCTTGCATCTCCACCGATTACTGCAATTCGTCGACTCATTTTACGTATAACCTCCAGACAACTTTTCACGTATTCATGATTCGATATAGCTTATGAATTTTTAAATCAGTGGTGACCAATTAAGCCGTAAAAATCCAATTTACCAGTCAAAAAAGGGATACAACCTATTTTCATATCAAAAAAAGCTTGTTTACCCGGCTCAGAAAAGATAAAACGGAATCCTTTTCCAACCAGATAAACAAGCTTATCCATATTATTCTTCTTCAGGGAGTTCGGTATCAATCATAATCATATCCGTACCAATTTTCCGGATGGATTGCCAATGAATCTTGGTTTCTTCCCCTTCTTTCACCAAGCCGAACCATTTATAGCTCGGGATAATGAATGACTCAATTTGTCCTGTTTTCGGATTAATTTCCAGATCGGTCTGACCGAGCATACCAAGTCTTTTTCCTTCATTCACGTTAATAATTTCCTTATCTCCCATGTCACGAAAGCGTACCATCTTAAAACCTCCTTTTCTCCATTCTGCAAACAAGGCATTACGGTTTCAGAACGCTGAAGATTCCATTAATACACTATATGTCCAAAACAGGAAAACATGCCTTATATACGTGAATTCTCAGGTGCAATAAGAGCCCGGGATGGACTTTGCTGGAACACATTTTGGATAACATGTGTTATTTGCTCGTTGGTGATGCCATCAATTTCCCGAACCAAATCATCTAAGGTACGATGTTTTTGTAATACTAATTCATTTCGTCCGTTCCGTGACATCCGGCTGTTTGTGCTTTCCAGCCCCAGCATCAGATTTCCTTTTATCTGCTCCTTGCTGTTCCGTAGTTCTTTTTCTGATAGACCTTGTTCCACAAAATCATGAATGGTGGATTGAATCACTTCTTCCAATTCTCCAAGCTGGTCTTTTCCGGTTCCGGCATAGATTGTCAGCAGACCATCATCCAAAAATGCAGCATGATAAGAAAAGACAGCATAAGCCAGCCCTTTTTTCTCGCGTACTTCCTGGAATAAGCGTGAACTCATACTGCCGCCCAGCACATTATTTACGATAGCCAACGGATATAACTGCTTATCCCCTGCTTCATAACCATTGTAACCGAGGCAGAGATGCGCCTGTTCCGTATCTTTGCTCCGATAAATCTCCTCCTGCAAAAATACAGGCTTTGTTATGTTTTCTTTGGAAGCATTTCTTGTAAATGAGCCGAAATAAGCATCAATCTCATGAATAAAAGCATGGCTTACATTCCCTGCTACTGAAATAACCACATTTTCAGGTGTATAATGATCTTCCACATACTGCTGTAATTGTTTCTGGTCAAAGGACGCCAGCTGTTTTTCTGTTCCAAGAATAGGGTATCCTAACGGATGCTTGCCGTAAGCCGCTTCCGCCAGTAAATCATGCACAATATCATCCGGTGTATCTTCACACATTTTTATTTCTTCATAGACAACTTTCTTCTCTCTTTCCATTTCCTCTTCATCAAAGGTGGATTCAAAGAACATATCCGCTAATACTTCCAGCGCGAATGCTTTATGTGTATCTAATACTTTGGCATAAAAACAGGTATATTCTTTCGAAGTAAACGCATTAATCTGCCCGCCGACAGAGTCAAATGCTTCCGCAATATCCTGCGCACTTCTTGTTTTCGTTCCTTTAAAAAACATATGCTCTAAAAAGTGCGAAATACCGTTATTATGAATGGTTTCATTTCTGGACCCGGTTTTGATCCATACCCCTATGGTCACAGAACGTACAGACGGCATGGATTCTAATACAATCCGTACGCCATTGCTGCTTGTATATTTTTCTACCAATTCTTTTCCTCCTTGTCATACATCCTCTTGTAGCTTAACGCGATTCACTTAACAACGATTCTACTGTTCCTATTTTATACCCTTTTTCTTTAAGTAGGGTAATCATTTGCTCCAGGCCGCTTGTGCTGGACGCAGTTGGATGCATAAGAATCATTGCTCCGGGATGAGCGTTTTTTTCTATGCGATTAACCATAACAGAAACAGATGGATTCTTCCAATCAATTGTGTCCAGCGACCATAATATCGTTTCCATATTTAACTCTGCTGCTGTTTCTACGGTTTCGTCATTAAAGCTTCCGCTGGGAGGCGCAAACCATTTGGGATCGTCTCCGGTAATCGTTTTTAAAATTTGATTGGTTTCTTCGATTTGTGTACGGGCATTATTTTTATCAAGCGTTGCCATATCTGGATGATCATAGGCATGATTGCCGATAACATGTCCTTCTTCTTCAATCATTTTTACAAGACTGGAGTTATTTTGCGCCCATTTTCCTTCAATAAAAAAGGTTGCTTTGACCTGATGATCTTTTAAAATTTGCAGCATTTCCGGGATATGCGCTTCTCCCCAGGAAACATTGATTAAAAAGGAAACCATTTCTTTTTCAGGATGCCCCCGATAAATGGGGGATGGCTCTAAATCTTCCAACAGAATATCGGGAGAGGTTTCATCAAAAACGAGTAGCTCCTCATCCCATTTATTTGCTTCTTGCATTTTTTGATAGGACTCTTCCACATTGACTGTCAATCCGTTCCGTCCCGGTGTTTTTTTCCAGACCTCGTCAATATAAGCATTTTCTGCATCTTCCTGGTACGTATCTTTCTTTTGTTCAATCTCCATATAAAGCGCATCTTTTGGTGCACTTACTTCTATTTCTGACGGATCTACAACGACCGTATCCGTTTGAAAAGGATTATAACGTATATCAAATACCGTAACTATTAAAATGAGAAATACAAGAACATGTGCATACTTTAAATACCGCTTCATCTCTAATCCCTCCCTCTTGATATGTTTATGCTTTTGAAGGGACAAGTATGAATGGTTTTAAAGTACAGCATAAAAAAAGAAACTGAATGAAAAAATCAGCTTCTTTTTTATAAAATATCTATATTCCCAGGAAAAGGGTTATGAATTAGCATTTTCTTTCTTTTCATCTTGCAGAACGGCTTTTCTAGAAAGGTTCACTCTTCCTTGGCGATCAATTTCTTTTACTTTGACCGTAATTTGGTCGCCAATGGAAACGGCGTCTTCCACTTTGTTCGTACGTTCTTCTGCAAGTTCAGAAATATGAACCAGTCCGTCTTTTCCTTTGAACAGTTCCACAAAAGCACCAAATTTTTCAATCCGTTTCACTGTTCCAAGATATACTTGACCGACTTCTACTTCACGTACCAGGTCTTCAATGATTTTTTTCGCTTCCTGGTTCATTGCGCTGTCGGTGGATGAAATAAAGACCTTACCATCCTGTTCAATATCTATTTTCACGCCGGTTTCATCAATAATCTGATTGATTTGTTTCCCGCTCGGTCCGATAACATCACGGATTTTATCAGGATTAATAGACATCGTTAAGATTTTTGGCGCGTATTCAGACAGTTCTTCTTTTGGCTGTTCAATGGTTGCAAGCATGGAATCTAATATATGCATGCGGCCTTTTTTCGCTTGCGTTAATGCTTCTTCTAAAATCGCACGTGACAAGCCTTCGATTTTAATATCCATTTGCAGCGCGGTAACTCCGTTTTCTGTACCGGCCACTTTAAAGTCCATGTCTCCAAGTGCATCTTCCATGCCTTGAATATCGGAAAGGATCGTGTAATCATCTCCTGATTTCACCAGTCCCATCGCAATACCGGCAACCGGTGCTTTTATCGGTACTCCGGCATCCATCATAGCCAATGTACTTGCACAAATACTTGCTTGGGAAGTAGAACCGTTTGATTCAAGCACTTCGGATACAAGACGAATTGTATAAGGGAAATCTTTTTCGCTTGGCACTACTTTTTCCAGCGCTCTTTCACCTAATGCACCGTGACCAATTTCACGACGGCCCGGTCCGCGGATCGGTCCAGTTTCACCAACACTGTACTGCGGGAAATTATAATGATGCATAAAGCGTTTTGTTTCTTCTAAATCAAGTCCGTCTAAGATTTGCACATCACCCAGTGCTCCTAATGTACATACACTTAGAGCCTGTGTCTGTCCACGGGTAAATAAACCAGAGCCATGCGTACGCGGAAGAACATGGATACGAGAAGATAATGGGCGGATTTCATCTACCTTCCGGCCGTCAGGGCGTACTTTCTCTTTTGTAATCAGTCGGCGTACCTCTTCTTTCACGAGGCTATCCAATACCGATTTTACCTGTTTGATTGTTTCTTCTTCTGCCTCTTCTTCCTCATACTTGTCGACAATTTCTTGTTTTACTTTATCGATAGCTTCATCACGAGCATGTTTTTCAACCACTTGAATAGCTTCAACCAGCTTCTCTTTTGCTTCTGCTTCAATTTTTTCAACCAGGGTTTCCTCAGCTTCTGCTGTTTCCACTTCAAACTTCTCTTTGCCAAAAGCTTGTACAATTTCTTCCTGGAAAGCAACGAGACGTTTAATTTCTTCATGTCCGAACATGATTGCCTCAAGCATAACATCTTCCGGCACTTCGTCTGCCCCGGCTTCTACCATGTTGATTGCATCTTTCGTGCCGGCAACGGTTAAATCAATATCGCTTTTTTCCTCTTGTTCCACGGTAGGGTTAATAATTAACTCCCCGTCAACACGACCGACTTGCACACCTGCAATCGGTTGTTCAAACGGAATATCGGAAATACCTAAAGCAATAGAAGAACCAATCATTGCGGCAATCTCGGAAGAGCAGTCTTGGTCAACACTCATAACGGTGCTGATTACTTGCACTTCATTGCGGAATCCATCCGGAAATAACGGGCGGATTGGGCGGTCAATCAGTCTGGAAGACAGGATAGCCTTCTCGCTGGGGCGTCCTTCCCGTTTAATAAATCCTCCTGGTATTTTTCCTACTGCATATAGTCTTTCTTCATAGTTTACAGTTAAAGGGAAAAATGGTAAATCTTTCGGTTCATTGGAAGCAGTTGCTACCGATAGTACCGACGTGTCTCCATAATGAATCATGCAGGCACCATTTGCTTGTTTTGCCAGTTCTCCTACTTCAACTGTAAATTTCTTGCCTGAAATCTCGGTAGAGAACAGCTTTTTTTCGTCTGCCATTAGTTTTGTTGCTCCTTTCAAGGCTACAGCAATTTAAATTAAATATATATGTAGCGCTTCATATATTACATTTTTCTACTATTATTCACAAAAGAATCCCTTTTTATAGGATAAACGATAGCCTGCCGGGAATCAATCACTTCCTATGGTACAGGCTGCCTGATTGTCTCCGTGCATGGCCGCTTTTAATGCTTTTACATAAAAGAAAAAGCAGGATTGCTCCTGCTTTTTGCGTCATTAACGGCGTAAACCAAGTCGTCTGATTAGATCACGGTAACGGGTAACGTCTTTTTCACGTAAATAAGTTAATAAGTTACGGCGTCTACCTACCATTTTCAAGAGACCGCGACGTGAATGGTGGTCCTTTTTATGTGTACGTAAATGCTCGTTTAATGCAGTGATTTCTGCAGTTAAAACAGCGATTTGAACCTCTGGAGATCCAGTATCTGTATCATGCACCTTGTACTCATTAATAATTTCATTTTTACGTTCTTGTGTAATTGCCATGATGGCACCTCCAAAAAAATAATTTTTATCCCCAATCCCCTAGCATACGCCGGAGTTACGTGATGCCAAGCGATGGTTGTACAAATACAAGCATAGCGCTTTTGAAGAAAAAAATCAAGTATAAGTTTATCTATTTTCTAAATAGGCTCTGATCTCCTGGTCATCCTGCTGCATTCTTTCTATCAGCGCTTCCTTCGAATCGAATTTGATTTCATCTCTTGTATGAGACAGCCATTCCATCATTAATTCCTCTCCATACAAATTGTCATCAAAGTCAAACAGGTACACTTCTACAGACATGTCCACCTGGTCTTCCGTGAATGTCGGGTTGGTTCCGATATTCGCCATTCCGCCATATACCCTGTCCTTCCGGTAAACACGTGCAGCGTAGACACCCTGCTTGGGCAGCAGCGTTTCTTTAGGTATAGCCAAGTTTGCAGTGGGATAACCTAATTCACGGCCGCGGCTTGCCCCTTTTACGACAACACCGGATATGGTGTACGGTCTCCCCAGCAGCTGCTCAGCCTCCTCCATTTCTCCGGCGGCCAATGCCTGTCTGATGCGGGTAGAACTGATTTTTTCTTCTTTTAAAGTCACTTTATCTACCGTCTCCCAAGTAAATGCATCTCTTGCATAATGCTGCATATCTGCCATTTGCCCTTTTCCTTTGTGACCAAAAGAATAATCAAAACCGGCAACCAAATGCTGTATATTTAAACCGATAATAAAGTGGTCAATAAATTCTTGCGGACTAAGTTTCGATAATTCCTCATTAAAACGGATAATGTATACACGGTCCACACCCATCTCCTCGACGATTTCCTGTTTCTCAGAAGGCAATGTCAGGTACTTCACATGGGCTGCATCTTTTTTTAACACAACAGAAGGGTGCGGAAAAAAAGTGATGACAGCACTTTCCATATTATTTTGTGCCGCTTTATCTATAGCCTGCTGAATAACCTTTTGATGCCCTTTATGGATTCCGTCAAAAAATCCAATAGCACTGACTGTTTCCGGTAAATCTTCCTTATGTAACGTATGCGGATAGGATAATTCTATCGTTTTCATCCTGCTACACCTTCACTTTCTTTCGTTAGAATACTCTTAATGGTTTCATCTGCTCCGGTTTATCTGGATGTCTGCCATAAATCGCTAACACTTCTTCATTATTTGTAAATACAATCGGATCATTTGTCAAGAAAGGAGTTTCTGTAATCGTTAATTTCTGGCCATTTTTAATACGGGCCTTTAATGCTTCATCTACTTCTTGATGTGTTAAATGGCTTAATCCTTCTGAAATCGGACTTAACAGCTGTTCCTGTTCGCTTTTGGTAGCTGCCTCCTCTATCATAGCAAAAGTCACCGTCTTTTTCTTGGAAAAGCTGCCGGTTTGTATTCTTTCTAACTGCAGCATGTGTGCCGGGTAGCCTAATTGTTTTCCAATATCCACGCATAACGTTCGGATATAGGTTCCTTTAGAACAAGTAACATATATATCAAAGGTGTTTTTTTCCTCATCTATAGCTGTAAGCTGCAAATCATGAATAAATACTTCCCGCACCGGCCTTTCGACTTCTTCATTTGCTCTTGCATATTCATAAAGTTTTTTGCCATGCACTTTTACAGCAGAGTACATAGGCGGCACTTGGGTTATGGCCCCTTTATTTTTTTCTAAAACAGCTTCTATTTCTGACTTCTCCGGCATGCGGGTCACTCCTTTTTCGGCCATCACATTTCCGGTTGCATCTTCTGTATCTGTTTCCGCTCCTAAGGCTACCGTTCCTAAATAAACTTTTTCTGTATCTGTCAAATACGGAACAATCTTGGTAGCTTGACCAATACAAATAGGCAGTACGCCCTCTACTTCCGGATCTAACGTCCCGGTATGCCCGACTTTTTTCGTTTGAAAATAGCGGCGGCATTTCGCCACACAATCAAAAGAAGTCATGCCCTTAGGCTTCCAAAGCGGTAAAATTCCATTCACCATAAAAAGCCATCCTTTCTTCAAGAAATAGTCAATAGAACGAGGCTCTCTATCATCCTCCGTGGAGATTTTACATCCTAAAAGTAAAAACTGATCCCCCCGGAAAGCAGAAGAATCAGTTTTCAACATTACTTATTAAGATCTCTCAAGATAGCATCTATCCGATTACCCTGCTCGATTGCTTCATCAAATTCAAAGCTGAGTTCAGGAGTTTTACGCAAACGAATCCGCTTGCCGATTTCTGAACGAATAAACCCTTTTGCTTTTGCAAGTCCCAATAAAGTTTCCTGCTTTTTCTTCTCATCACCTAATACCGAAATAAAAATTTTTGCCTGCTGCAAATCGCCGGTTACTTCTACATCGGTAACTGTCACAAAGCCTACACGGGGATCTTTTATTTTTCTGGATAAAATATCACCCATTTCTTTTTTCATTTGCTCTGCAACGCGATGGGCTCTTAATTCAGCCATTCATCTCACCTCACATACTTCGATGAACCTTCATGTTAAAGGATGTTCAAAAAGCTCTTGTCTGAAAGCATTTATTGCTTAACATGCAGATCTTTTTGAACACGCACTTTTACAATCGTTCTACATTGGTTATTGTTCTCTCTAATTCAGAAAAAGAATCTATTGTGTGTAAAGCTTGTTGGATTACTTTTTCAGCATGCACATAATCCGTCGAAACAATGACAATCCCGAGTTTTGTTCGTTGCCAAAGGTCTTGAAACCCAATCTCAGAAACCGAAACATTATAAGATTGACGTAATTTGTTCATCACCCGTTTTAAAACGGACCGTTTCGCCTTTAATGAATTTCCTTCATACAACATACATTCTACTTCTGCATAGAGAATCATTTTCTTTCTATTTCTTCCATGACATAAGCTTCGATTGTGTCGCCTTCTTTAATATCATTAAAGTTCTTCAATGTGATACCACATTCATAGTTTTTTTGAACTTCTTTTACATCATCTTTAAAACGTTTCAAATCAAGCAGGTCGCCTTCAAAAAGTACGACACCGTCACGAATTAAACGGACGCTGGAATCCCTCGTGATTTTACCGTCTGTTACATAGCTTCCGGCAATCGTACCGATACGTGATACCTTAAATGTTTCACGGACTTCCGCCTGACCGATTACTTTTTCTTGATACTCTGGGTCAAGCAGGCCTTTCATGGCTGATTCGATTTCTTCAATCGCGCTATAGATAACACGATGAAGACGTAAATCAATTTTTTCGGATTCTGCAGCTCTTTTCGCATTCGCATCCGGACGGACATTGAACCCGATCACAATGGCATTGGATGCAGAAGCAAGGATAATATCGGATTCCTTAATCGCACCTACGCCGGTGTGGATGATTTTAACATTTACACCTTCCACTTCAATTTTTCGCAGAGAAGCTGCCAGAGCTTCCACAGAACCTTGAACATCGGCTTTAACAATAAGGTTTAATTCTTTCATTTCCCCTTGCTTAATTTGCTCAAACAAATCATCTAAGCTGACCGTAGATTGACTGCCACGATTTTCATCAATTTCTTTCTCTTGACGGGCGGTACCAATTTGACGCGCTTTTTTCTCATCTGAAAATGCAAGGAATTGGTCGCCGGCCTGCGGAACATGTTGCAGTCCGGTAATTTCAGCCGGTGCGGATGGACCGACTTCATTCACACGCTGTCCGAGGTCGTTTACCATCGCACGCACTTTTCCGTACGTACTTCCCACAACCAGCGGGTCACCGACATGCAATGTACCGTTTTGTATCAGCAGAGTCGCTACAGATCCTCTACCTTTATCTAACTTGGCATCAATAACTGTACCGAAAGCTTTTGCATCCGGATTTGCTTTTAGTTCTTCTACTTCCGCAACTAACAAAATCATCTCGAGCAGGTCATCTATACCTTCCCCTTTTACAGCAGAAAGATTCGCAAAGATGGTGCTGCCTCCCCAAGCTTCCGGAACTAATTCATGCTCTGTCAACTCCTGCATAACGCGATCCGGGTTAGCACCCTCTTTATCCATTTTATTAACTGCGACGATAATTGGTACTCCTGCAGCTTTCGCATGGTTAATTGCCTCTGTTGTTTGCGGCATAACGCCATCATCTGCAGCAACAACTAAAATAGCAATATCCGTTACCTGTGCACCGCGCGAACGCATGCTGGTAAACGCAGCGTGGCCCGGCGTATCCAGGAACGTCACTTTTTTCCCGTCGTTTTCAACCTGATAAGCGCCAATATGCTGTGTGATACCGCCAGCTTCACCAGCTGTCACTTTTGTATGACGAATAGCATCCAGCAGTGTTGTTTTTCCGTGGTCAACATGTCCCATAATTGTAACAACAGCAGGACGTTCTACTAATTTATCACTATCGTCTTCTTCAATATATTTGTCAAGGTCTGTATCTTCCAGAATGATTTCTTTTTCTACTTCTACATTAAATTCTTCACAAATTAACTCAACAGCGTCATCTTCCAGGTCCTGGTTTTTTGTAGCCATCACACCCATAAACATCAATTTCTTGATGATTTCAGACGGCTCTTTTTGCAGTTTATCTGCTAATTCTTGTACGGTTAAAGTACCATGGTACATAATTTTACTTGGAGTTTCTTTCACTAATGACTGCCCCTTTTGCGGTTGATGTTGTTTCCCTTTTTTAGAGGAATGTTGTTTTTTATTATTCGGATTTTCTTTCTTCCCGCGCTGATTTGCATTCGGTTTTTGATTCGTCGTTTTTTTATCTTTTGGCTTCTTATTCGCAGCTGTCTGATTATTATTATTTTGTTTTGGCTGCGGGTTGAATTTTTCATCCAATTGTTTGATTTCTTTATCAGTAATAGTAGACATATGATTGGAAACTTCTATATTCTTATTCTTTAAAAATTGAATGATTTCCTTACTCGCAACGTTATTTTTCTTTGCGTATTCATATACACGTATTTTGCTCATACCTTCACCTCCGGATTATTTTATCCAACAAACTAAAAATGGAGAGCGCCCTTAAATACGGCCGCTTACTTGTATTTACCCGCTTTGACGGAATTTACCGGACACATACCGGCTTTCCTTCCATACGCGATATGACCATTTTTCAGCCGTTGAACATACAGCGCTGCAATCTCTTTCGTTTGGCGCCCGGAGCTAGAAAGCTATATCTATAGCTTGGGAGTTCATTCTCGAAAAAGGTTACACCTTCTTTGTTAATAAAGAAAGGAGTTTTTTGGCAAAACCTGCATCCAATATGGCTATCGCAACCCGCTGTTCTTTCCCGATTGCCTGTGATAATACTTCCCGATCAGCGACAAAACGGTACGGAACATCAAACGAGTTGCATTTATCCGCAAGTTTCTTTTTCGTTTGCGGTCCAATATCTTCAGCCAATAAGACAAGCTTTGCACGACCTTTACGGATATCCTTTATAATGTTATCTCCTGTGGAACATTTACCTGCTCTGACAGCGAGACCAATGATGTTTAGATAATTCGGATTCATGTCATTCTCCCTCTACTAAAGCTTCTAACTCATCGTAGATTGTCGGACTTACTTCTGCATTCAATGTTTTGTTAAGCGCACCCGTTTGCCGGGCCTGCTCAATCACAGACTTATCTTTGGAAAGGTAAGCGCCGCGGCCGTTTTTCTTGCCGGTTTCATCCACAAACACTTCCCCTTCCTTATTCCGGACAATGCGGATTAAGTCTTTTTTCGGCTTCATTTCATTTGTAATAACACATTTTCGTTCTGGTATTTTTTTCTTCTTAGCCAAGGGAAATACCTCCTTATTCAAACAAATCTTCATCGTTGTCAGAATAAGCTGCTTCTACATCTGCATCATCAAGCAAACCTTCTGCTCTTGCGTCGGATTCACTTTTAATATCAATTTTCCAGCCTGTAAGTTTAGCGGCTAACCGTGCATTCTGTCCCCGTTTGCCGATTGCCAGTGATAATTGATAGTCCGGCACAATAACAGTCGTTGCTTTATCTTCCTCATCTACCAGTACTTTCAATACTTTGGAAGGGCTTAAAGCATTTGATACATAAACAACCGGATCTTCCGACCACTCGACTATATCAATCTTTTCCCCTTTTAACTCGGTAACAATCGCTTGAACGCGCTGTCCTTTCTGTCCTACACAGGAACCTACCGGATCGATTTCCGGATCTGGCGCATGAACAGATATTTTAGAACGGTCGCCGGCCTCACGGGAAACAGATCTGATTTCCACAATGCCATCATAAATTTCTGGGACTTCCATTTCAAATAACCGTTTTAATAAACCGGGATGGGAACGCGAAATATAAATTTGCGGTCCTTTACTTGTATTCTCCACTTTTGTTACAAACACTTTCAAACGATCGTGGGGATGATATTCTTCGGTTGGCATCTGTTCAGCTTCTGCCAGCTTGGCTTCAATTTTTCCAAGATGCACATAGACAAAACGGGCATCCTTGCGCTGAACAATCCCTGTCATAACATCTTCTTCTCTATCAACATATTCAGAGAAAATTACACCGCGTTCTGCCTCACGCACACGCTGGGTAACTACTTGCTTTGCAGCCTGTGCAGCAATACGTCCAAAATCTTTCGGTGTTACTTCCACTTCGATAACATCATCTGCTTCATAATTTGGATTAATACTTTTTGCTTCATCAAGAGATATTTCAAGCTGGTCGTCTTCTACGTTTTCAACAATCGTTTTTCTCGCAAAGACACCCATCTTTCCAGTCGTTTCATTTAACTCCACTCGGACATTTGACGCTGCTTTAAAATTTTTCTTATAAGCAGAAATAAGCGCTGCTTCCAAGGCCTCCATCAAAATATCCTTTTCTATCCCTTTTTCTTTTGCTAAATGATCAATCGCATCAAACAACTGCGTGCTCACTTTTTCTTTTCCCCCTTCTGGTTGATGTTTATCAATAAATCAGATAAAAGGAGATGTAAATCCTTTTACCGTCTTTTTAAAGGCACTCATTAAAACATGACTGCAAGTCTTGCTTTTGCAACTTTTTCATAAGGTATTTCCACGGTTTTCTTTCTTGTTTTTTCTTTGTATTCAATCGAAAGGGTGTTATTCTCTACATTTTGTAAAGTACCTTCAAATGTTTTTTCATCATCAATTTTCTCATATAATTTGACGAAAACATTCTGTCCAATATTTTCTTTTAAGTCTTCCAATGTTTTTAACGGCTTTTCAACCCCAGGGGAAGATACTTCCAGAAAATAAGGTTCTTTAATCGGATCGGCTTCATCCAGTTTTTCACTTAACTGTTCAGATACCTCGCCACATTCTACAATGTCAATACCGCCCTCTTTATCAATATAAACACGTAGAAACCAGTTTTTTCCTTCTTTCACATATTCCATATCAACTAATTCTAAATTTTTCTCTTCTAAAATTGGATTAACTAATTCCGTTGCTATATCAATTATCTTAGAACTCAAGTGTAAACCTCCTTTAACCATGTCTCCGCACTTTCCCCCAATATAAAACCCCTGCCTAAAAAAGTGGCGGGGGAAGCAGAGAGTCCTGTTTAGGCGGAGTATGAAGAAAGAGCGGGCGTGAACCCACTCTTTGCATTCGTACGTATCAAACATTCTAACCAAAAAATAGTATAGCATATTCTATACCCCATTGCAAACCATCAAAACAAGACTTCAAAGCTTTCCAGAGCTGTGCCGTTACAGTCAGTTTTCCCAAAAACAGGGCATTTTAACCGGATAATCCATCTCATTTAGAATAAAGAAAGCTGGTTTTTTTCTTCCATTCCTTCTAAGCATCCATGGTTATCTAAATACTCCAGCACCGTTTTGGAAATTTTACTTCTTTCTCTTAAATCTTCTTTTGATAAAAATTCGCCTTCTTCACGCGCTTTAACAATATTTAAGGCAGCGTTTGTCCCTAAACCGTCCACAGCGTTGAAAGGAGGGAGCAGGGAATTCCCGTCCACAATAAACTCTGTCGCGCTTGATTTATATAAATCTACCTTGTTAAAGGATAGACCGCGTTCACACATTTCTAGACAAATCTCCAGCACCGTAAGCAGACTTTTCTCTTTCGGTGAAGCATCATTGCCTTTGTAACTGATTTCTTCAATACGTTTCCGAATCGCATCTGACCCTTTAATCATCGTATCTAATTCAAAATCATCTGCGCGGACAGTAAAATAGGCAGCGTAAAAAAGAATCGGATGATGCACTTTGAAATAGGCAATGCGCACAGCCATCAGTACATAGGCTGCAGCGTGGGCTTTCGGGAACATGTATTTGATTTTCTTACAAGATTCAATATACCAGTCAGGTACACCGTTCTTTTTCATTTCCTCGATCCATTCATCCTTCAAACCTCTGCCTTTACGGACAAACTCCATGATATTAAATGCCAAGGATGGTTCTAATCCTTTATGCATTAAATACACCATAATATCATCCCGGCACCCGATAACATCGGGAAGATTACAAATGCCGTCATTAATCAATTCCTGCGCATTGCCGAGCCATACATCGGTACCATGCGACAATCCAGATATAATGATTAATTCCGCAAATGTCTTCGGCTTCGTATCTTCCAGCATCTGCCGGACAAATCTTGTACCAAATTCCGGTACGCCCAACGTTCCTGTTTTACACTGGATTTGCTCCGGCGTAACGCCTAGAGATTCCGTTCCGCCAAAGATTTTCATTACTTCTTCATCATCTGTCGGAATGGTTTTCGGATCAATACCGCTTAAATCCTGAAGCATCCGGATGACGGTCGGATCATCGTGTCCGAGTATATCCAGCTTCAGCAAATTATCATGAATCGAGTGGAAATCAAAATGCGTTGTCCGCCATTCACTGTTCCTGTCGTCCGCCGGGAACTGGATTGGCGTAAAATCATAAATTTCTTTATCATCCGGGACAACAATAATTCCTCCCGGATGCTGTCCGGTCGTTCTTTTCACCCCTGTACAGCCTTGTACAAGCCGGTCAATTTCTGCATTTTTGTAAACCAGCTGATGATCGGAAGCGTACCCTTTCACATAACCATAGGCTGTTTTTTCAGCGACCGTTCCTATTGTTCCCGCTCTGTAAACATTATCTACCCCAAACAAATCTTTCGTATAGTTATGAGCACGAGGCTGATAGTCGCCTGAGAAGTTCAAGTCAATATCGGGCACTTTATCCCCTTTAAAGCCTAGGAATGTTTCAAAAGGAATATCGTGTCCATCTTTTCTCAGCGCAGCTCCGCAAGATGGACAAGCCTTATCTTCTAAATCAAAGCCGCTTGCAACCGAACCATCTGTAAAGAATTCGGAGTGCTTACAGCTTGGGCATACATAATGCGGCGGCAGCGGGTTCACTTCGGTAATTTCGGTCATTGTTGCAACAAAGGATGAACCGACCGATCCCCTGGAACCTACCAGATAACCATCATTCAGTGACTTTTTAACAAGCTTCTGGGAAATTAAATAGATAACAGCAAAGCCATTTCCGATAATACTCTCTAACTCTGTTTCCAGACGCTTCGTCACAATTTCCGGTATAGGTTCCCCATATATTTCCTTGGCCATGTTATAGCATAAATCCCGCATTTCTTGTTCGGCGCCTTCAATATTCGGTGTAAACAAACCGTCCTGGATAGGAGAAATCTCCTCTATATTATCTGCTAATTGTTGCGTGTTTTGAACAACGACTTCTTTTGCTTTTTTTTCCCCTAAAAAGGAGAAAGCCGCAAGCATTTCATTCGTTGTCCGGAACGGCGTGTCCGGCAGGGTTTGCCGATTTAATGGGTTACCGGCCTGAGAAGCAATCAGAATTTGACGGTATTGCTTATCAAAGTCATGCAGATAGTGGACGTTTCCGGTTGCTGTTACCAGTTTACCCATCCGGTCGCCAAGATCAACGAGTTTTCGCAGTATATCGACAATCTGCGCTTCATTTTGTACTAAATCTTTATCTACTAAATGCACAAAGTTTTTTGGCGGCTGCACTTCAATATAGTCATAAAATTCGGCAACCTGTTCCGCTTCTTCCTCGGATTTCTGCATCATTGTTTCAAATACTTCACCGCGGTCACATGCTGTTCCGATCAAGAGTCCTTCGCGATATTTTTTCAAAATAGACCTTGGCAGCCGCGGCTCACGGTAGAAATAGTCAATATGCGCATGGGACACAATCTTGTATAAATTTTTCAAGCCTTCCTGTGTCTGCGCTAAAATCGTACAGTGATACGGTCTGGAACGCTGATAGGCATTGTTCTCTCCCATGTGGTTATTTAAGTCTTGGTGGTTGGTTATGTCTCTTTCCAACAATTTCTGAACCAGGTTCCACAACAAATAGCCAGTAGCTTCCGCATCATAAATCGCACGGTGATGCTGTGTTAATTCAATCCCTAAATGTTTACACAAGGTATTCAAACGGTGGTTTTTGAGCTCGGTAATTAAAAACCGCGCTAATTCCAGTGTATCAATGACCGGATTAGCTGCTTTCGCATAGTCAATCCGTTTAAATCCTTGATTTAAGAAGCCCATATCAAAGCTTGCATTATGCGCTACTAAGATATCGTCGCCCATCCAGGCATGAAATTCTTTTAACACATCATCTACTTCTGGAGCATCCTTCACCATATCATCTGTGATACCTGTTAAATCAGTTGTTGTCTGTGATAGCGGATGATGTGGATTGGCAAAAGATTCAAACCGGTCAATAATTTCTCCATCCTTCACCTTTACAGCGGCCAATTCTATAATGGTATCGTACACCGCAGACAGTCCTGTTGTTTCCACGTCAAATACCACATACGTGTCCTCTTTTAAAGAACGGTCGCTCTCATTGTAGGCAATTGGAACACCATCATCGACCAGGTTTGCTTCTACGCCATAGAGTACTTTTACACCATTTTTCTGTCCGGCATAGTACGCATCCGGAAAGCCTTGTACTCCGGCATGGTCCGTGATAGCAATCGCAGGTTGACCCCATTTCCCCGCTTGTTCTATTAACGCCTCTGGAGAGACAACAGCATCCATTTGGCTCATGGTCGTATGGGCATGCAGTTCGACTCTTTTTTCGTTTTCCGGCGCCTCGTCTTGTTTTTCTTTGACTTGCACCTCGTGAATATCCTTTGCCATCATAGCCAGTTCATTAGTATACATATCTGTCTGGATACTTCCGCGGGCTTTTGCCCACATGCCTTTTTTCACAGATTGAAACTTGCTGACATCTTCATCACCGCCTGAGAACATTTTGATTTGCAGGGAATCTGTATAATCGGTTACTTTCATAATCAACAGACTACGCCCGGATCGCAGTTCACGGATTTCAGCATCAAAAACATACCCTTGTACCGTGATACGTCTTTCTTCTTCTAGGATTTGATTCATCTCTACAGGTTCATCTTGAATTTTATAACCAATTGCAAGCGGCTGACTGACAGGCGTATCTTTCTCTTTATCCCGTTTTTCTTTTTCCTTAACCGTTTTTTGAACCAGCTCCTGATCCTCTTTAGCTTTGTTATCCTGAAACGCCTGCATTTCATCTTGATTTGCTTGCACTTCAAAATCAATAGCATAAGGTCTGGCCCCGATTTGATAACAGAATTGACTAAAGGCAGGTTCCAGTCTTTTTTTCAAAATATTTGATTCTGTTTCATTTCTGGAAGTCAGCATAATCTTATTTTCCGCAATGCGCGGTGTCTGCTGCATCACCATTTCCTGATGGGCGGGGGAAATCGGTGTTGTTGCCAAAAAGTGTTTCCAATATACGCCCATGTCTTTTTCATTACATTGTTTATTATCTGTATGTAATGTCAGCTCTACCTTGTCCGCAATGGATGAGAAGCTTTTTTGCAGGGACTGGTATAAATATAAATATTCATCAAAAGGAAGCACATCTTCTAAATGAATATAAAAATGCCATTTTTTCTCTTGTTTATATACTTCTACTTTTTCCAAATAACTTGAAGCAAAATACGTTTGAATCGATGTTTCTGACAATTGAATTTGCTCAAGCAGCAATTTCATTTTTTCTTGCTTGGAAATCCCCATTTATGCCCCTCCAATCTATAGACATTTTTATTTATGAAAAGAAAACTTCATTTATTATTACTCAACTTACGCACCTAAGAATAAACATATAAACCTTGCTTTTCCAAGGTGAACAGGTTCTCTGTTATCATGCTTGCTTTTCGATAACGCGTCCTTTTTTTTGAACAAGGTATGGTGTGTAGCAACCGCTCCGGCCAACCACTCCGCTTTCCATGGGGACGGCTTCAGCTAACTTGAAAAGAAGACCGCTTTTCAAGTGGATCTTCAGCTCGCCCTGTTCCCATAGGAGTCTCCGTGGTTGGCCTGCGCTCTAATAGGATGCTACAACGCTTGGAAGAAATAACATCTTAATGAAATTAGATGAAATAATCGCTTTTAAGCCTAAATAAACCATCATTCTGGTGTTTCAAAATGATTGATTACATGACAGCATGAATCGTTTCTATTGAGAATAGCTTTCATGCACAGAATGGAATGAGTGCGGAACATTTTTACCATGCATCACGGAAAATGTGTTCTGTCTGATCTGACTTTTATTTGTTCAGCTATTTCATGTATAGAATATCCCACTAGCGGAGGCGGACCGTTTTGACTCCTGAAAGGAAAGCGGAAAGCGTCGTTTAAAAACGTAACAACTGGACCGAAGCAACTGAGATAAAGGAATCACCGTGAGTTTACGAACGGATGATG
>NZ_JBHTKK010000009.1:0-132802 GCF_042675985.1 Oceanobacillus locisalsi | reverse complement strand
CCCCTAGGAAAGCAAAACGGTCCGCCGTAGCGGTGGCTACCCTTAAAACTTAATTTGTCTACCATAAATTTTGGTGAAGAGCTCTGAAAATATATTATTTTTATTTGGTGGCTGTGAATAGTAACTTATAAAAAGACATGTGAATAAATTTTTAAAAGTTTTTGTTGAAATATGTTATATTACGTGCTATTATAATTCTTGCAGTCAACTTCTGATAAACATTTTTGCAACTCCGCAAAATAAATTGTTGACATAGCGGATAGAACATGATAAATTATATTTTGTTGTTATTTAAAAATTAACTTTATTCCACAGTAGCTCAGTGGTAGAGCTATCGGCTGTTAACCGATCGGTCGTAGGTTCGAATCCTACCTGTGGAGCCATGGCGGCGTAGCTCAGCTGGCGAGAGCGTACGGTTCATACCCGTAAGGTCGGGGGTTCGATCCCCTCCGCCGCTACCAAAATATACATATATTGTTTGCTATTTCATGGCGGTCGTGGCGAAGTGGTTAACGCACCGGATTGTGGCTCCGGCATCCGTGGGTTCGATCCCCACCGGTCGCCCCATTATAATAGTAAAAGGACCCTTAGCTCAGTTGGTCAGAGCTATCGGCTCATAACCGATCGGTCGCAGGTTCGAGTCCTGCAGGGTCCACCATTAGTTTATCCGGAGGTATACCCAAGTCCGGCTGAAGGGATCGGTCTTGAAAACCGAGAGGCGGGTCAAACCGCGCGGGGGTTCGAATCCCTCTACCTCCTCCATACATATTTTTGCTAGAAAACTTCATATTTGTGGCTTGGTAGCTCAGTCGGTAGAGCAGAGGACTGAAAATCCTTGTGTCGGCGGTTCGATTCCGTCCCGAGCCATCTTACTAAAAAAACAAGCTTTGTGCTTGTTTTTTTAGTTTATTTTCTTCTGTAAAAGTGAAAACAAGTAATGGACATGTTTATCAGAATGATGCAGTATAAAACTTTCTGGAAGCGTAAGAAATGAAAGAAAAAAACTACGAAAAAAATTGCCGCAGGAAAAAATGTTGCGTTCATGCAACCTTGATATAAAGGAAATCTGTTGTATGTTCATTTTGTAAAAATATAATAGCGTCTATCAATGCAAAATATTTGCAAGAAATGTCTCCCTTTGATAACGTTATAATTGTAGACCTTAAAAACATCATTTTTTTAGAGGAGGAGTTATACATGGCAAAATTTGAATTACCAGAACTACCTTATGCATATGATGCATTGGAACCAACGATTGATAAGGAAACGATGAATATTCACCATACGAAGCATCACAACACCTACGTTACAAAATTAAATGATGCATTAGAAGGACATGAAGATCTGCAAAATAAAACAGTAGAAGAGTTGGTAAGAGACTTAAATGAAGTTCCTGAAAGCATCCGTACTGCTGTACGCAACAACGGTGGCGGACATGCTAACCACAGCTTTTTCTGGAAAACGTTGTCACCTAATGGCGGCGGCGAACCATCCGGTGAGTTAGCAGATAAAATCAACAGCAAATATGGTTCTTTCGACAATTTTAAAGATGAATTTGCTACTGCTGCAGCAGGACGTTTTGGTTCAGGCTGGGCATGGCTCGTATTAAACAATGGAGAGCTTGAAATTACAAGTACACCAAACCAGGATTCTCCATTAACAGATGGCAAAACACCACTATTAGGATTAGATGTATGGGAGCATGCATACTATCTTAAATACCAAAACAGACGCCCGGAATATATTTCAGCATTCTGGAATGTAGTAAATTGGGATCAAGTAGCAAGCAACTACGAAGCTGCTAAATAATATGTTTTCTGAAGAGCTTGCAGATAACTTTATGTTTTTGCAAGCTTTTTGTATAGATACGGCTCCTTCGCTAAAAATAAAAGCAGAAGGAGTCGTTTTTTATGCAATTACATCAGAAATACAGAAGATATAATCAGCAAAAAGATGAATATAGAGACTTATGGATGCTTCTGCTGATCGGAGCTTTGTATGCAGCAGGTATCTTTTTGTCCAATACATTTGTCAATGTCTACCTATGGAAGCAGTCAGAAGACTTTTTTGTGATTGCGAATTATCATTTGGCAAGTTATGTATTCCAAGCACTTTCCTTTATTTATGCTGGAAAATTATCGAAACGAATCGACCGCATGATTATATTGCGGATCGGTATTCTCTTTTTATGCCTTTTTTTCTTATTCGTACTTTGGATTGGAGAGCTGGCAGCATATTATAATTTTATTCTTGGCTGTTTATTGGGGATTGGATACGGCTTTTTCTGGCTGGCGTATTATGTACTGACTTTTGAAATAACAGAGCCAGATACCAGAGACTGGTTCAATGGCATCTCCGGTACTCTGACATCATTTGCCGGAATGATCGGTCCTTTACTTGCCGGATGGATGATTTCAAAAATGACAGATGATATTGGTTATACAGCTATTTTTATCATCTCTTTAAGTTTATTTATTGCCGCTATTATCGTCAGTTTTTTTATAATACGAAAAGGCAGCAGAGGAAGTTTTGCTTTAGCTGCTGTTATTGAAGAAAGAAAGAAAAATAAAAATTGGCAGCGTATTTTACATGCTCACTTTTTTCAAGGACTGAGAGAGGGGATTTATGGTTTTTATATTACCATCTGGATATTCCTTGTGACGAACAGTGAACTGACTTTAGGGATTTTTAATTTATTTCTTTCCGGACTATCCATTATTTTTTATTTTGTTGCGTTAAAATGGATTAAGCCGGCCTTACGGAAAAAAGCTATCTTATTCGGGGGCATCCTGTTGTTCGCTTCCATATTTATCATTATTTTTGAGATGAGCTTGTTCTGGCTGATTGTATACGCAATAATTATCGGTATTGCGTTTCCTATTTTAACTGTACCGTATCAATCCCTTACCTACGATGTTATCGGCAGAGCACGAATGGTAAGTGAGAGAAGAGTGGAATATATTGTTGTGCGCGAAATTTATTTGAATCTGGGCAGGATTGCTTCGGTTGCTGCGTTTATATTTGGTATGTTTCTTTTCCCGCATGACAGAATTATACCTGCATTACTCATTATATTCGGAGCAGGTCACGCATTTATTTATTTTTGTGTCCGGAATATTTTTATCGGACCGACAAAAAAAGAAAAAATCGCCTTAAAAGAAGATTTTACAGACGAAAAAAGTCGGTAATTGTGGTAAAATCAAACAGTGGTCTTCCTACAATGAAATGAGATTGAACATTATCATTGAGGTGTTTAAAAAGATGCAAATAAATGATTTATTGCTTATACTTTTAGAAGCACCGTACAATAAAATGTTATGGAAGTTTAAAAAAGATGCGAAGGAGGAGAAAAGTGGTAGATAAGAAAAAAAAGAAAAAACGGGCCCAGCTTCCTGTTCGTATGAATATTCTTTTCTTTGCCATCTTCTTATTATTTTCTGCACTGATACTCCAACTAGGTGTTGTGCAAATTTTAAATGGGGAATCATATCAGGGTGAAATAGAGCGAACAAACTTAGATACGACCAGTGTACCTGTGCCGCGGGGGAAGATTTATGATACAAATGGGGAATTAATTGTAGATAATGAAGCGATGTATTCCATTACGTATACACCTCCCAAAGATGTCCAGGCGGATGATCGTCTGGAAGTAGCGGAAACATTGGCACAATACATTGATATGAGTGATGACCAATATATTGATCGAATTACCGACAGAGACAGGCGGGAATATTACTTATTGCTGCATGAAGAAGAAATTAATGAGCGAGTAGAGGAAGAACTTAATACAGAAGAGATGGATAATGCTGACGTGTATGCTGCTACACTGGAATTAATTACGGATGATGAGATTGCTGATTTTTCCAATGATGAATTAGAAATTATAGCTATAAAAAAAGAATTGGATAAAGCATATGCATTAACTCCTCAAGTCGTAAAAAATGAAGATGTGTCCGCAGAGGAATATGCAGCAGTAGCAGAAAATCTGGATAAATTGCCTGGAGTTAATGCCACAACGGATTGGAATCGGATTTATCCGAATGGAGATACATTAACCAGTATATTAGGCAGTATCTCAAGCCAAGAGGAAGGGATTCCTGCAGAAGATATGAGTGCCTACCTGACAAAAGGGTACAGTCGGAATGATCGTGTCGGCCGGAGCGGGATTGAAGAGCAATATGAAGATTTTCTGAGAGGGCGTAAGGAACAAATTCAATATACTACACGTCCGAACGGGTCGATTGTCGATTCAGAGACGATTGTAGAAGGAGAACGGGGAAAAGATCTGGTGTTAACAACCGACTTGGATCTCCAGCAAGAAGTGGATGATATATTATTAGATGAATTTCAATCCATGAAGTCGAGCAGCCCTCACGCTAATCGATTTGCAACAAACGCCTTTGCAGTGGTTATGGATCCGCAAACCGGGGAACTGTTGTCTATGTCTGGATTAAATTATGATAGAGAGAATGACGAATACAATGATGCTGCTTTTATGGCGCTGTCAAGCGCGTTTGAACCGGGTTCCAGCATTAAAGGTGCAACGGTTCTGTCAGGTTACGACTCCGGCGTTATCTCGCCGGGAGATACATTCTATGATGCGCCGTTGCGATTGGCCGGAGGAGAAGTAAAAAGCTCTGTTGGCGGTTCCATGGGAACGGTGGATGATTTAACAGCGCTGGAGAGATCTTCCAACGTGTATATGTTCTATGTTGCCTTGCGTCTGGGCGGTGATTATCGTCACAGACTGCCGGATAATGCCAGTATAGGTATTGATAGAGCGGAGACTTTAGAGACCTTCCAAAACTATTTCAATCAATTTGGTTTAGGTGCATCCACCGGCGTTGATTATCCGTATGAAAGCACCGGCGTAAGAGGCGGGGTTCCGGATAATCCCGGTAATATCCTTGACTTTGCGATTGGACAGTATGATACGTATACCACCTTACAGTTGGCACAGTATGTTTCAACAATTGCCAATGACGGATATCGCGTTCAGCCGCATTTCTTAAAAGAAGCGCATGATCCGATTGCTTCGTTAGATGAATTGGGGCCGCTGTATTATTCCAAAAATACGAGCGTGATGAATCGGATTGACATGACAAATGATCAAATCAGCCGTGTCCAGGAAGGGTTCCGCCGGGTTTATGAGGGAAATCAAGGAACAGCAAGTGATTATTTTCAAAATAAGTCTTACAATCCCGCCGGTAAAACAGGTACAGCACAGACAGCTTGGTACGAAGACGGAGAAGAGATTGAAAAACTCAATAATCTGACGTTAGTCGGTTATGCGCCATATGATGATCCAGAAGTTGCCTTTGCGGTTGTTGTGCCGTATACGGGAATAAGTGAAGGAAATGGTATCAACTATAAAATTGGCGAACGTATTTTGGATACGTATTTTGAAATAAAAGAAGATCATGATGAAGAAGCAGAAGACGAATCTTCAGAGGATGATTCTTCCGAGGAAAGTGAAAATGAATAAAAAAACTTCCACTCAAATTGGGTGGAAGTTTTTTGTTATTCTGTTATATAAAAATGAGCTGTTCCAGATAGAACAGCTCATTTTTAGTCCTCGGAATACGTTGTAATGATATCGCTAATTTCGCTGAAAGACATATCGCTGTCGATTTCATAGGTGCCAGGTATGACACTGCCGCTTAAATCATTATCTTCCAAGTATTCATTAAAGTCCCATGCATCATCAATAATCCCTTCATCTTCTAAAGCATTACTGATTGTTGAAGGCGGCGCGTCGTCTTCCAGAGTGATTTCTGCTTCAACGACATCGGAATCTTCGGATGATGCGTCATCTTCATTTCCTTCTGTATCATTTTCTTCATTTCCATTGCTATCTTCATCATTACTGTTCTCTTCATTGTTGCTATTTTCATCGTTATTGTCTTCATCATCAGCAGAATCATCATTTGTGTCTGATTCATCGCCGTTTTCTGCATCAGAATCAGCCTCTTCAGCATCTTCTTGGTCAACGCTGTATGCAATATATTCGTCCTGGGTCAATACAGCATATCCTTGATTTTCCAAAACGGAAATCAACTCTTCAGGTTCTGTATCTTCCAGGTTTCCGGAAGATGAATTACCAAATAGGTAGATAGCGAGAAGCAAGATACCGCTGGTCAGCAAACCGATAGCAAACGCTCTTACATGTTGTTTCATGGTAATACTCCTCTAATCATTATTTTTAGGCTGAGACGACGTGGTGTCATCAGATATATTTTGAGGTAATAATTCTTCTTCTAACACAGATACTTTTTTCTTCAGCTGATATGTATCTTGCATCGTTGTAATGGATAATTGTTCGAGTTGGCTTTCTACTTCTTCAAGTCGGTCATTAATAAAAAATGATAGAATAAATAGAGCAATTCCAATAATAACAACTGCCAAAATGGCATATAACATTCTTGATTCCCTCCCTTTAGACACATCCTTTTTCCGTATCATTTATAGTTATACCATAAAATAAAGCAAGTGACTATGCTAAAATCATGAGAAATCTGTTACAGCAATTGCTTTTAATTGCTTTTTATCCGGATAGAAAGCAATCTATAATAGATTGAAATAAAGATATAGGACGACCGCTGCGACGGAAAGCGGAGAGGTTGGCCGGAGCGGGAGCTATACAGCCTATCCTGTTCAAAAATAACTGAAACGGCAAGGTTTATATGCTTATTCACAGGTGCGAAAGTTAAGTTAGATAAATTAAAAAGATAGATTGAATAATTCAACTTTTATATTTACCTGATAAAGAAACAGAGGCTAAGTTCGCGATGTCATGGGACTGCGATAAAAAGTTTTATAAAACATTCTTGATAAATTGGAGAAACTTTGATACTATAATAAAAGTCTGTACAGTTATGTAAAAAGGCAAGTTGAAAAGTTTGGAGGGATAAATATGCGCGTAAATATAACGTTAGCTTGCACGGAAACAGGAGATCGTAACTATATTTCTACAAAAAACAAACGTAAAAACCCTGAGCGTATTGAGCTTATGAAATACTCACCACGTCTTCAAAAACACACTCTACACCGTGAAACTAAATAAGCAAACGTAACAAGCTCTTATCTGATATTATGAGATAAGAGCTTGTTATTTTTTATCAAAAGAGGTGAAGCAAAGATGCCGGAAAAAAAGAAAATGCGTCAGAAAATGTTAGAATATTTAAATGGACTTTCTGAATATGAACGGAAAATGACGGGAGAAAAATTACAGCAGCAATTATTTACAAATCCGCTGTTTCAACAAGCAGCGACGATCGGAATCACCATTTCAACCATTACAGAATGGGATACATATCACATTATTGAAAAAGCCCTGAAAGCAGGGAAAACAATCGCTTCCCCCAAATGCATGGTGAAAACAAGAGAGATGCAATACTACACGTGGCACGAAACAAATCAAATCCAGGATGGCTATGCAGGAATAAAAGAACCTATTCCGGACAAAACACGCCCTATTTTGTATCAGGATATTGATTTATTGCTTGTTCCCGGGATTGTTTTTGACAAGGAGGGATACCGAATCGGCTATGGCGGAGGGTATTATGACAGGATGTTGATGGAATACCGGGGAAATACGATATCTCTTTGCAGTGAAAAACAAATGGTGGATTGTATTCCAAGAGAAAATCATGATTTGCCTGTAGCTCGCTTGATAACAGAAGACCGTGTAATAAAAACAGGTGCATAAAGAAAAGGGTGCATAAGAATCGCTGCTTCGTTGACAATAAAGGATGTAACATCCATCGATTGCCGAGGAAGGGAGAGAAAAATATGCGAATGTTTCTTATGTTAGCTATGATCGCATCTGTTATGTTCGTTATAGTGACATGGAGATATAAAATATTGAACTATTTATTAAATTGGAAACCGGGAAGAAAGTATTTGGTGCCGTTCGTTGGAAATATGCTGATACGAAAACAGAAAAAAGAAGCGGTGTAATCCATAACCATTCTCCTCTTGGTTTTGAAATCAACTTCCTTCTTTCACTGAGAAAGAAACATTGGTTACAGGCGCAAGATATGACGCTGCTTGGATCCAAGCCCATAGTTGCGCCTGATCAGGAAGATTTGGTATGCTTCAGGAAGGGGAGGATGAGTTATGGACATACATACGTTATACAGGGCATATGAACTGGTAAACGAATTAACACATCAAGGATTTCGAATTATTGGTGGCGACTACCAAAAGGATGAAGTCTGGTTGGAACGGAAAGCAAATCGGAAATCTGCGATTATCCGTGTGAAACCGCAGACGTTTGATTGGTCCAATCAACTGCGCCAGGATGCACAGGCTGCATATCAGCAAATGCAACGTATAAGACAGGCAATTGCAAGTCCGAATGCGGCCTTTTATTCCATATACATAGCAGGGGAGCAGCCAGTTGATGATTGGGAAGACGTCAAACATCCGAAAGGGGAAGGGACAAAGAAATCCCCCAAGATGCACATATATTACCTTGCAGAAGAGAATAAGACGGAAGAAATAACACAGTTAAATCATGATTTGCAGCTTTCATTGTCAACAGACAACGAAAGAGATATGGCAGATACGGAAAAAGAAACCGCAGCAAATCATATGAAACATACGTTGTTTCAAGAAATACAGGAAGAACAGGAGCAGCGAAAGAAAATATTTTCATTTTCTTCCCCATTGTTTACATATATATTAATTGCTTTAAATGTACTCATCTTTATTTTTCAAAACACCAGTGGAGACATAGAAAACACACAGCATTTAATTGATATGGGAGCAAATTATAACCTCCTTGTCATGGAAGGAGAGTGGTGGAGATTTTTCACATCCATGTTCTTGCATCTTCACTTCCTGCATTTGATTATGAACATGATTGCTTTATTTTATCTTGGTACGGCAATTGAGCAGATATTTGGAAGAACCCGGTTCCTGCTTATATATTTTCTTGGCGGTTTAGCAGGTTCAATCGCAAGTTTTGCTTTTTCTGTCAATATATCAGCCGGAGCATCCGGTGCGATATTTGCTTTATTTGGCGCACTTCTATTATTTGGCCTTATTTATAAGGAAATATTCCTTAAGACAATGGGCATGAATATTATTCTGATCTTAGGAATCAATTTACTGCTCGGGTTCAGTTCACCTGAAATAGATATGGGAGCACATCTCGGCGGTTTAGCGGGCGGATTTTTAGTTGCTGCAGCTGTCTATGTTCCGCAGAAGAAAAACCAAAAAAATCAACTGTTTGCATTTATTGGTTTTATTATCCTCAGTATTGGATTATTCATTTATGGCTGGTCTTTCAATTCGTCCTCGCCGGAGATTAAATTAATGGAAGCAGAAACCCAATTAGAGGAAGACAATTTCAGTGAAGTGATTTCCATTACAACGGAGACGCTTGACGAAACAGATGATCAGGCGTTAATTCCATATTTGCTGTTTCACCGTTCTTATGCTTATATTCAGGAAGAGGACTATGCCAAAGCAACGGAGGACCTGGAAGAAGCGATTCAATATGAGGAAAAAATTCCGGAAATGTATAATAACCTGGCGATTTTGTATGAAGAACAGGGCGCAGGTGATGTAGAAATCGAGGCTATCATTGATGAAGGGTTAGAACAGTTTCCAGATAATGACCAATTAAACGATTTGAAAAATGAAATACAATCATATTGACGAGAGGATCAGGCTGAAAAGAGAGCAAGACAGCCTGGTTTTTTTCTGCGATAAATTATCAAGCAGCGCTTTGCATAAGAATACACCAGAGCATGTATAGTTTTCACCTGACGATATAAACTATCTACATCCTATAATGTTTAAGGTGATAAAATGGCCAATCAAATGAAAAAAGTAGCACCGGAACTTGAAACCAATGTTTCTTATTTGAAATCCTATTTAGGAGTAGATAAAAGCTTCGACTTGATTTATTTAGATTTAAACTATGCTGATAAAGATATGGCTATGTTTATGATTGATGGTTTTGTGAAAGATGAAGTCATGATATTTATTATGCAGTCGTTTCAAAAACTTCAACCAAATGAGCTGAATACAGATACACTAAGAAAATTACTGAGAAGAGATATTCCTTATATTGAAGTAGAAGAAATGAAAGAAATGGACAAAATAGTTGATTTCATCCTTTCCGGTGCAACGGTTTTATTTGTCGATGAATTGGATAAGGCGATTATCATTGATGCAAGGGAGTATCCGGCACGATCGCCCGAAGAACCCGATTTGGAAAGGGTGGTCAGAGGACCGCGGGACGGATTTGTAGAAACGCTGGTGTTCAATACGGCATTAACCAGGCGCAGGGTCAGAGACCGGTCGCTGCGAATGGAATTTACACAGGTAGGCAGGCGCTCCAAAACAGATGTGGTAGTCAGTTATATAGAAGATATAGCTGATCCGAAGCAGGTGAAAAATTTAAAAACAATGCTTGATGGCATCGATACAGACGGGCTTCCTATGGCTGAAAAGACAATTGAAGAATATTTCAGTGACCGCTATTGGAATCCATATCCCGCCGTACGTTATACAGAACGTCCGGATACCGCGGCTTCCCATCTGTTAGAAGGGCATATCATTCTGATAATTGACGGGACACCCAGCGTAATGATTACACAGACAACGTATTGGCAGCATTTGCAGCATGCAGAGGAATACCGGCAAAAACCGGCTGTTGGCGCTTACTTACGATTGGTCCGTTTCCTGGCCATTTTTCTCTCGCTGGTTCTTCTCCCGCTTTATTATTTATTTTCCGTACAACCTGAGCTCCTGCCTGCCGCATATGCTTTTATCGGACCGGAAGATTTTGGCGTTATTCCGTTATTGGTGCAATTTTTAATTGTTGAATTTGGGCTGGATGTCTTAAGGATGGCGTCTATTCATACTCCGTCTGCACTTGGAACAGCGCTTGGTTTGGTAGCTGCCATTATGATTGGGGAAGTTTCTGTGGAAGTCGGCTGGTTTTCGCATGAGGTCGTTTTATACATTGCCACGGCAGCTATTGGTTCTTACGCAACACCGAGCTATGAATTAGGAATGGCGAATCGTCTTGTCCGTTTATTTTTACTATTTTCGACCGCTTTATTTGGAGTGAGCGGCTATGTAATCGGTGTAACTATCTGGCTTTTGTTTCTAATAAAAATGAAAACCTTGCATACCCCTTATTTCTGGCCATTGGTTCCATTTTCATGGAAGAACATGCGTGACACATTCATCCGGTTCCCGCTGCCCGAAAGACATCTTCGTCCACCTATATTAAAACCGAAAGACCCAGACCGTTAATTTGGTCTGGGTCTTATTCTCATTTCCCATTTGCATGACGTTTTGGTATAATATTTTTGGTGATAGTATGCAAAATATACATGATATACGAAAGTTGCTGATGCAATTCGGCACATTGGTTTATACCAAAGACCGATTGGGCGACTTAGAATTAATGAGGATGGAAATAAATGAACTGTATGAATGGAAGTTAATTGATGGGCAACAATTTCAGCAAGCCGTATTACTTTTAAAAAAAGAAATGAGAGAATACGAGAAAGGAACCGATGTAAATGAATGAATTGTTAGCAGGCGCAGATATTGGCGGAACCACAGTGAAAATTGGCTTTATTTCGAATGATGGAACGATTCAGGATAAATGGGAAATACCAACTGATTTAACAAATAATGGAGAAAATATCCTGCCCGATATTTGGGCGAGCATTGCATCAAAATTACAAACACCACCGTTTGAAAACTATTCTATAAAAGGAATTGGCGTTGGAGCTCCGGGTTTTGTCGATACTCATACCGGTGTCATTGCGGAAGCTGTTAACATCGGATGGAAAGACGTTCATTTAGCGGAAGAATTAGAAAAGCTGGCGAATGTTCCTGTTTATGTTGAAAATGATGCGAATATTGCGGTTTTAGGAGAGAATTGGGTTGGTGCAGGGAATCAATCCAGAAATTTAATAGCTATTACATTAGGCACGGGCGTCGGCGGCGGAATCATTGCCAATGGAACCATTCTTAACGGCGCCAATGGTATGGCAGGGGAAATCGGTCATATTGAAGTGCTGGAAAATGGTCATTTATGTAATTGCGGTAAAAGAGGCTGTTTAGAAACGATTGCGTCAGCGACGGGAATTGTCAGGCAAGGAATGGAAAAAGTACAAGCAAACCCGGATTCGCTTTTGGCGAAAGTATTTCAAACGGAGGGAAATCTTACCACTCAGCATATTTTTGAATTGGCAAAGCAGGGGGACCCGGTCTCTAAGGAAATTATAGACTATACCATTGATGTTTTGGGTAAAACATTGTCAAATATGTCAATGATTATCAATCCTTCCAATATTTTGATAGGCGGCGGTGTTTCCAATGCAGGAGATTATTTGATAGAAGCAGTAACCAACGCGTTCAGAAAGCATGCTTTACCAAGGATCAGCGAGGTTTGTACCATTAAAGTTTGCCAGCTCGGGAATGATGCTGGTATTATTGGTGGAGCATATTTAGTACATGAAAAAATAAGTGATTGATTTTCAGACTTGATTTTTTCAGATTATCTACTAAAATAGTAATTTATGAACGGGTCATAAAATAAAATGATTTAATGTGAAACCTTTCTCTTGCAAAATCGTATGAATAAGATGTAAAATTCTTTAATTGTAGGTTTACATTAGCTAATAAAATGGGAAGTAATATGTTAAAGAACAAATTCGTATTCCTGTTTTTATCAATTAGGAGAGGATATAAATGAAACAATTAAAAAAGCCAAAAAAGATACCGCTGTATGTCATTGCGGCATTATTACTTGGCCTGAAAACGTATATTGTCTATCGCTTTGTATTTAATGTGGAACTTGATAACTCCATGCAGGAATTAATTTTGTTTATTAACCCGTTTGTGTCAGCATTTTTAATTCTGGCATTAGGAGTCTGGTTTAAAAAGTCTTCCAGACAAATGAAATATATTCGGTATGCAATGCTGGCAATGACCCTGATTGTTTGGGCGAATCTGGTATTCTACCGACAGTTCACAGACTTCATCACCATCCCGCAATTATTTATGGGAAGCAATATGACAGATTTAGGATCCAGTATTTTGACTTTAATTGAGCCATGGGATCTGTTCATATTTGCAGATGTTGCGATTGTCTGGTATGTAAGTAAGAAATTTGAAGGTAATTTATCTGTACTGTATCCAAGAAGCGGCAAAGTCGGTGTACTGGCTTTTTCATTAGTTTTACTAGCAGGGAACTTTTTCCTTGCAGAAATGGAAAGACCACAGCTGTTCACCCGTGGTTTTGACCGCGAATATTTAGTGAAAAATATTGGCTTGCTAAATTATCATGTGTACGATGTTATTATACACTCTAAAAATGAATCACAACGTGTATTTGCAGACGGTAATGAAATTCCTGAAATCCAGGATTTTATACAAGAAAATGTCGATCACGAGCGCAGTGAAGAGATGAATGGCGTTGCTGAAGGTAAAAATGTCATTTTCATTAACGCTGAATCACTGCAGCACTTTGCAATGGACAGTGAAGTGAATGGAGAAGAAGTGACACCATTCTTGGATGACTTAGCACAAGATGAAGACACGTACTACTTTGACAATTTCTATGAACAGACAGGTCAAGGGAATACGTCTGATTCGGAGTTTTTAGTTGAAAATTCCATGTACCCGTTATCTCGTGGTGCAGTGTTCTTTACACATGGAGGAAATGATTATCATTCATTCCCGGAAATGATTGAAGATAAGGGCTATACGTCAACTGTATTGCATTCGAATAATAAAAGCTTCTGGAATCGGGAGCAAATGTACAACAGTATGAACATTGACGAATTCAAAGGGGAAGAATCTTATGATGTATCTCCAGAAAACTCTGTTGGATGGGGGTTGAAGGATAAACCGTACTTTGAACAGTCTATTCCGCTTTTAGAAGAGCAGGAAGAGCCGTTCTATACTAAAATGATTACACTGACAAACCACTTTCCATTTGAATTGGATGAGGAAGATGCAACGATTGATAAATTTGATTCTAATTCCAATACGTTAAATAATTATATTCCGACAGTACGTTATATGGATGAGTCCATTGAACAATTCTTTGACGATCTGAAGGATTCCGGTATGTATGAAGACTCTGTTATCGTAATTATGGGAGACCATATTGGAATTAGTGAAAACCATAATAACGCCATGGCTCAATTCCTGGATAAGGATGAAATAACACCTTACGACCAGGTTCAGCTGCAGCGTGTTCCATTATTTATTCACATTCCGGGAGATGGTAATGGAGAACAAATTGATAAAATTAGCGGCCAAATTGATTTGAAACCGACTATGTTAAACATGCTTGGTATTGAATCGGATGAGGATATTTATTTCGGTAACGACTTATTCAGTGATGATAGAAAAGATTATATCGCACTGCGAAATGGCGATTTTATCACGGATGATTATGTAAGCACTGCTGGTGCTTGTTATGACCGGGAAACAGGAGAACCGATGGATCAGGTCATTGAAGAAGAGACCAATTCAGAGGAAGAAGCAAGTGAAAAATCGGAAGAAGTACAAAATACTTGTGAAGCCGTTCAGGATCAAGTAGATACCGAACTTTCTTATTCTGATGCGCTTATTTACGGCGATTTATTCCGGTTTATTGACTTTGGAGAGGAAGAAGAATAAAAAGCAAACGATGCAGGCGTGTTCGCCTGTATCGTTTTTTTACGTGTGCCAGGAAATGATTGAATCGTTTGCTTGTGTATAACTTTTTAGTAAACAGCCAATTTAGTTTCGGCTGTTTTTTCTTTTGCGATACCAGGACTGAACCGAAAACGGAATTACTCCCAGCCATTTGTTGCTATACAATTGATGGGACGATTGTTTCTTTTTTTGTTTGCGTTCTTTTTTTTCTTCAGATGATAAGTTCATGTATTTTATCGTTTCTTCTGTTAAAAAACGAATATAATCATTGCTTTTCATAGTGATACAACGCTCCTTTAAAAATGACTTTATATTCTTCCTTCAGACAGCAGAAGTACATTTCTGACGTTCATGCTTATATCTCTAGTTTAAACAACCTGAAAAAAATATATTCTTTTTTTAAAAAAAGAAGGATAATCTAAAAAGGTGTCGAATCTTATAGAGTATGTCAGAAATATTTGTTTAGAGGAGGTGAGCAAATGAATCATGTCACAAAATTATCTGACGACCTCTTTCAGTCAGCTGCAGAACAGCAAGCATCCGATATCCACTTCTATCCCTATGAGAAAGAGACCGAAATTTACTTTCGTGTTCACGGAAAACGGACCTTTATCCGGACAATCCTGACAAAACAATACCAACTTTTGAGAACGTATTTTAAATTCAGTGCCAATATGGATATTGGAGAAAGCAGAAAACCCCAGGCAGGAATTATGAGCTGGCGTTTTGGAAAAAAAGAATATGCGCTTCGTATTTCTACACTTCCCCATCATCTGCACGAGACGATTGCTATCCGGATTCTTCCTCAAAATGAGACATTACCGCTGGATTATTTATTTCTTTTTCCCAATCAAATACAGCAAATGCGAAAATGGATGAACCATGAAGCCGGGCTTATCTTGGTAACCGGGGCAACCGGAAGCGGGAAATCTTCTACCCTGTATTCTTTATTAGAAATGAAAATGAAGGAAACCCCTTGCCAAATTATATCTTTGGAAGATCCTATCGAGCGGAAAATAAAACAAATTTTACAAGTACAAATAAATGAGAATGCAGGTATTTCCTATCAAACGGGATTAAAAGCAGCTTTACGTCATGATCCGGATATTCTGATGGTCGGGGAGATTCGAGATAAAGAAACCGCACAGTTTGCTGTAGAAGCAGCTCTGACAGGTCATCTTGTGTTGAGTACACTGCATGCAAAAAATGCCGTCGGAACCATTTTCCGCTTGAAAGAAATGGGCATCAAAACAGCGGATTTGCATCAGATTCTTATTGGGGTAGGAGCACTGCGGCTAATTCCAATTACTAGAAAGAATAAACGGCAGCGGAGTGCCATCGGAGAACTAATCGAAGGGGTTCATTTGTCGGAAGCAATTGAAGGCACCCTGCAAAACTTGCCGGAAAAACAGCAATTCAAAAATTTACAAAGAAAGGCATATGCTTATGGCTTTAGCGAAACGATTTCTCCGTGATAAACAAAAGATATCCATTTCCGTGCAGCTGCAATTTCTACACGTACTGCAACGCATGCTTTCAAGAGGCCTCACACTGATCCATTCTTTAGACACCATGAAATATTACGGGGAGCTGGAACATATTTCTGAGCGCATTTTAAAGAGCTTGGAAGCAGGAGAACATTTGGATGAGGCGCTAGATAAAGCAGGCTTTCATCATTCCGTTGTTTCTTATCTTTTTGTTGTACGGGAAAAATCAAATATGCACGAACGAATTGAACATTGCTATCAATTATTCCAGCAACGTGTGCAATACGTCCGTAAATTTCAGCAAACCGTACGTTATCCGCTGATATTATTGTTGATTTTCAGCGCACTGCTATTTTTCATTTACTCGTATGTCATCCCATCTTTCGAGCAGCTTTTGTTTGGAGAACTCCCGGTGTTGCTTCAAGTCGTTATTATACTTTCCTCCTGGCTTGGATACGTTATCCTGATTCTGCTTCTTTTCTTTATCACAGGTACACTGACTTGGCTTTTTGTACGAAAAAATGTCTCTTTAGAAACTAAAATGAAATGGTATAAAAACTTCCCTCTATATCGTTCTTATCTGAGGAAACAAACATCCTTCCACTTTGCTGCTTTATACAGTTCTCTTTTACAGACTGGTATGCCCATGAAAGAAATTTTAAATTATATGTCCAAGCAGTCAAAGCTTCCGATTATTTCTTATTATGCCAAACAAATGCAATTAGAATATTATAAAGGGCGGTCCATTCATGGTCTTTTAACCACCATGACATTTTTAGAAAGTCATCTGACAGATATTTTATCTTCTAATATGGATGCGAAAAGCTTATCTAAAGACTTAGCGATTTTTGCCGACGTTTCTATCGATACGATGTATCAGCGGCTTCAAAAAAGAATTGTCTATATCCAGCCAGTTTTTTTCTCCATCATTGGAGCGTTTATCATATTTATCTATATTAGTTTAATGTCGCCGATGTTTGAATTAATGAATACGATGTAAAGGGGTTAGTAATATGTTGAAAAATCAGAAAGGTTTTACATTGATTGAGATGCTTATCGTTTTAATGGTTATCTCTGTCATTATGATTTTAATTATACCGAATCTGGGCAAGAAAACAGGGGACGTGCATTCAAAAGGCTGTGAAGCGTTAATTTCTGTCGTTCAAGCCCAAACAGATGCTTATCATATTGATACGGGGAATTTACCCTCCAGCGTGAACCAGCTTGTAAGCGCGGATTATATTACCGAAGATCAAACAACATGCTCCGACGGTAATAGCCTTTCTATTTCTAACGGTGTGGTAAATGCCTCGAACTGAACAAGGATTTACGTTAATCGAAACCTTATTTGCGTTATCCATATTAGCTGTGATGCTTTTACTCGTTCCGAAATTACAGGTGGAACAAACAGACAAACTGGAGCTTAAGCAATTTCTTGATACGTTGGAAATGGACGTGCTCTATTTACAGAATACAGCGAGTACGCAGAGGATAGATACACCTTATGTTTTAAAATTCCATCCGGATACCTACAGTATCACACTTAATCGCACCACCATCATCACACGGGAATATCCGTCCCAATTTTCTTTGGAGACTTCTTATCCGAAAGATGTTGCATTTTATGTGAGAGGTGTGATAAAAAATCCGCAAACCATTTGGATAAGCCTGGAAGGGGAACCGTACCAGATTGTATTTCCATTGGGGAAAGGCCGATTTTATGTTGAAAAACGATAAAGGATTTACCTTATTTGAAACCCTGATTGCTTCGCTGCTTCTATTCTCCATGCTTACCATGCTTTTGCCTCTTCTTTCCCTCCTTGCGAAAGAACAGTATGATTCCGTTGAAAGAGTCCATATAACAAATGAACTGCATGATGATTTGCAGGGGGCATTGATTGGAATAACGACTTATCCAAGCAACTATACTGTAACTCCTTACCGGGCTTCTGCAGCATTTTCTTTCAAACTGGAGGGGGAGTTTTTGAAAGGATGTGCAGAATGGACTAATGCCAAACAAAAAACAGAAACAAAATGTCTTTACGCCGTTTTGGAATAATCAGAATGGATTTACTCTGATTTCGATACTTGTCGCTTTCACAATTTTGGCATTAACGCTGCCTTTTGTGCATTATGCGCTGTCTACACTTTCCTTCAAGCAAACATATACAGAAGCCTTATCTGTGCAGCAATTTTTAATCCATTTACATGATGACGTCATTGCCTCTACTTCTGTTCATGTTGCTGATAACCAATTGCACGTCCGGTTTCTTGATCGAAATGACAATACAGAAAAGACAGCAACGTTCAGCCAGTATAATCGTTCTATACGAAGGCAGGTAAACAGACAGGGGCACGAAATATATCTTCATGATGTATCGGATGTTGTTTTTGAAGAACAGACAAATGCTATATTCTTAACAATTACCACAGAGTCAGGTGACGTATATGAAAAAACAATTTATAATGCTCCGTAATCAACAAGGCTTTTTATTATTGCATGTTGTCTGGGTTATCCTTATTGTCTTTCTGTCGATTCATTTTTTGGTTGATCAGTACCAGACTTCAAAAGAGATTGCTCATAATCAGTTAAACCATATTGAGATAGAAACACTTTCGCAAATGGCCTATCAGAAAGCACGTAAAGAAATAGATGAGGATGACATTTCTCCGTCATATCAAACTGATTATGTTTTTCCACAAGGGGAAGTGAAGATAGCATTCCGGGAAGAATTGGATGAAAATGTCTATATTCTCTTGTCTATTAAACCGAACGGTAATGATCATTTTTACCAGCTGAACAAACCATTTTTTTAATAATCTTTTAGTTGTTTTGCGCTGTGTAACTGCCTGTCCTATGTCACTAAATGACGTTTTTGTCATTGTTTTCAAATAAATAAATATTATTAGGGGACGATATTTATAAGAACCGTTTACAATCCTTTCGTGCTCATATATAATAACTATGAGAACGTTACCTATAAAGGAGGGGGAAGACATGGACCGCATGTTTCGTGTTCTTGCCTTTTGGACAGGTATTTTTACAGTAATGTTTTATGTAGGTGACATGCTGAATACTGCACTATTATTCCTGGTTCAAACGGCGTTTTTCCTTACAGTGAGTTACTTAAAGCTGTCTGAACGTATGTACATGTACTTATTTGGTGCATATTGTACGGTATTTATTGTGGGATATACCTGGTATTCAGAGTTTATCCTGGTACCTGGATTTGGACATTAAAAAAACAGCGGGAAAAAGACCATCTGTATATAAAACAGAAGGTCTTTTTTCATTGTCTAGGAAATTATAGAATTGCTTGTGGATAACTGGTTACAGATAAACGGCCACGTCCAGCTCCAAGCGCCAAACTTTAGAGATTTCACGTCACGCCCCGCGGGTGAAAGTCAACATCGACTCCTTACGTCGTCGTGTTCCCTTTATCTCAGGAAGTAAAGGAAGTTCGACCAAGATCGAACCACCCACAAAGACCGGGGGCGCAATCTCTACGTTTTTCGACGCACACGATGTGCTAGTGCAGGTGTTGCGACAAGGATGTCGCGTTCTTAGCCTGCAAGGGCGCTCTGCGCTTTTCTTATGCAGGAAAGAAAGGGTTGTTTTTCTTTTCATAATCGATCGTTGTTGCAGGACCATGGCCGGGGAGAATTGTTAAATCTGCCGGCAGCTGATACAGTTTTTCCTTTATGGAATGTTCCAGGGTGTCTATATCTCCTTCGATTAAGTCTGTTCTTCCAATACCTTGCTGGAATAATACATCTCCTGTGACAGCAAAATGGTCTTCCGGAAAAACAAAACTGATACTTCCCGGGGAATGTCCCGGCGTGTGCAAGGTATTTATGGAAAAGTTTTCGATATCCAATGTGCCTTCTTCCAACACTTTATCTGCCTCCAAAGCGGTGACGGTCTGTCCCGTCAGCTTAACGGATCCATTTAATTCGGGTTCACCCAGCCAGTCCCATTCGGCAGTATGAAGATAAACTGGTGCTTTCGTGTAATCCCGCACTTTATCCAATCCTCCGATATGGTCAAAGTGCGCATGTGTCAGCAAGATTGCTCGCACATTCAACTGATTGTTTTCGATAGCTTCGATGATTTTCTCGGGTTCACCGCCGGGGTCAATGATTAAAGCTTCTTTTTCTTCTTTTTTGTAAACGATATAGCAATTTGCCTGGACCATACCTACTGGCATCGCAATGATTTCCATATTCTTCACTCCATTCTTTTTATAATAACTCGACAAATACTAGGAAATACTATAAAATATAAATAGTTTAACGATAATTACATAGTAGGAAATACTGACATTTTACACAAGTTTCGTTACGTTGAAAAGGAGGAGATTTTCAGATGTACCATATTGTATTAGCTATTTTATTTTTAGTAGTTGCATTATTAGCGGTTTTATCTGTTGTTCGCCAGTTGAAGTATAAAAATATACTGGCACTGTTATTCTCTGCTCTCACTGCAGTTGTTTTTGGATTCTTTTCCGTTGCAACCCTTATCTCAGAAATTACAGGCTAACAAATACGTGTTTAAACTGCAGAAATATCCGGGCTTATTTGAATTCGTTCATCAGAATTCAGATAAGTCCGGATTTTCTTTGTTCTTCTTATTCCAACTGCCGGTTTGTTAAATAAAAAATGCCTCCATTAATCACTTGAAAAGTAATGGTTGGTTTGAATCGTTTCTCCAGAGCCTCTAGTTCTTCTACATATCGTGGATGATCAGGCTCATCTTCATAAAAATGCTTTAATGTTGTTTTCTCTGTTTCCAATTGTTTTATAGAAGCGGCAGCCCAAGCATTATCCTGATTTTGTACATGTTGCAATAATACATTCTGAATACGCAAAAACCCGCTTTGAGGCTGAATCATTGGCGTAAGCGTATAACAATAATCGGAGATGGTTCGATCGAGAGGGACCGCCTCCAGATAGTCCATCATGTTTGTAGACATATGTCCATGAAGTAACTGCAGACCGATCGAAAATATCTCATCCTTATGCTGGGCGCCACGGTAGCTGATTTTGATATTCGATACAAGCCAAGGGTACAAAGGGGTGTTATCTAAAGTGTGAACTTGTTCAAATAACCTTGTATAGCGTTCTTTGTCCATCAGTTTATTCATAATTTGATGGAGCCTCGGACTGCCGAAATGTATCCATTCTCCGGGTTCACTTGCTTTTTCTTTGTCTGTAATCAGACGAAGTACTTGAGGCTCTCCTTCTCGTCCTATTTTTTTAATGTAATGCCAATAGAAAGGGCGGTTCATCAATTCTTTATCCATTTCTTCAGTCAGTTGGATATGGATTTGGCCTTTCTCTTTCGAAAGGATTGTACAGTGTTTGGTTTCAAAATAATCGGTGAGAAAAGCTGATAAATCAATTTGCTGTTCCATCTTTATACTGCTCCTCATTTTGTATTTCCAAGTTTGCCTGCTCCATAACGGAAGCCAGGTTGTCGAGCTTAATGCGGACTTCTCCTGCTGAGGTGGATTCCTGATAAATCGATTCGATTTCTTTCTCCATACTGTCCACTTTTAACTCTGCTAAAATTGCGTCCAAATTACCAATCACATTTTCAAACAGATTTATTTTTTCATAAAGCATAGACAATACATGCTCCTCGATTGTCTGTTTGGTGACAATATTATAGATATGCACATCCGATTCCTGACCAAATCGGTGGATACGGCCAATCCGCTGTTCCAAACGCATCGGATTCCAAGGCAAATCATAATTAATCAGATGATGGCAAAATTGCAGGTTAATCCCTTCTCCGCCAGCTTCTGTAGCGATGAGCACTTGGGCATGGTCTTTAAATAATTGCTTCATCCAATCTTTTTTCCCTCTTTTAAATCCGCCGCGAAAAGGAACAGAAGAGATGCCGTGCTGCTGCAGATACCATTGTAAGTAGTACTGGGTGGCACGATATTCTGTAAAAACAATCACTTTTTCTCCATCCAGTGATTGAATCAGTTTGGTTAATTCCTCGGCTTTTGGATGATGCTCCAGCTGTTCAATCTGATGGATGACTTCTTGGATAGCTTCCTGATTTTCATGGCTGCCTAATTTTATGAGAGACGTAAAACAAGCTTCTCTGGAAGAACAGAACTCACGTAAATAAGTGATTTTCGCAAAGGATGCCATCCCAAAAGACAACGTCATTAATTGCTGGTAAACCTGCTGATAGTTATCAGGGAGGGATGTCCAGATTGTTTCAATGTTTCTTTTGGAATTGTTTAACGTTGTATCTTTTCTCGTATTACGAACCATCACCTGCTGTACAAGCTTCTTCAGATAAGGATCCTGTTCCATTTTTTTGCGATCCTTTCCGTATTTTTCTGTGAAACTTTTATAATTGCCTAAATGTCCAGGTTTTAAAAGACTGACAAGGTTAAATAATTCCAGCAGTTTATTCTGAACCGGGGTGGCTGTTAATAAGAGACAATACTTTTTCTTTAATTCCTGTACAAACTGATAGTTTTTTGTCTGCTCATTTTTTAATTTATGTGCTTCATCTACCAGAATGAAATCATAATCTAACGCTAAGATAGCTTCCCGGTGTGGGGAACGCTTAGCTGAATCAATAGAAGATATAATAATGGGATTGTCCTCCCAACTGTAATTTTTCCGGTAAGCAATAGCAGGAATGAAAAACTTTTCATTTAATTCCTTTTCCCACTGGTTAACGAGAGAAGCTGGAACAAGTATTAATGCCTTTTTAACCAGGCCTCTGACCATATATTCTTTTAAAACAAGACCGGCTTCAATTGTTTTTCCAAGGCCTACTTCATCTGCTAAAATGGCACGGCCGTGCATCGTTTCAATCACTTGTTCCGCAGCTTGTAATTGATGGTCTAAAATATCCAAATGAGACAAATATTCCAGTGCTTGCAATCCTTTGAAAGAAGGCCGTTTGATCACATTGGCAGCTTGATAAGCCATCCGGAAAAGTTCCCAATTGGTTAAACCATTTTCATCACGAAATGCTGCTTCCAAGTCCTTTATAAATTGATTGTCCTGACGAATTTGAATAGAATCCATATTTTCCATTCACATCCTTTCGGGTAAAATAAGGTTGCTTTCATTACTTTTCAGAAACGTTTATGATATAATTTTGTCAAATAGATTTTCCTGCTAACATATATATAGAATGGGATGTTATACATTCTTTAGTATAACCAACATGCATATATTCAATCAGCGGATGAGTACAAGGGGAGAGCTTACATGCTATGTAACGCCGAAGGAGCAAGTTAAGAGCGAATCTCTCAGGCAAAAAGACTCTTGTAGGACGCTACTCTGGAGAGTGTTTATAAGTTTTCGTGCTTATAAACCACCCACGAAGCAAGTATTCACATTTATCAGTCATGTGGATATGCAACTTTCTGGTTTGCGGACAGAGACTTCTTAAGTGTAGGAGTCTCTATTTTTGTGCAAAAAATCCATTTCTTTGTTTCACCACCAGATTTGAAAAGGAGAGAAGTCGATGAGTGAATTAAAGCGTACACCTATTTTCCCTGCTTATGAAAGGGTTGCCAAAACGATTGATTTCGGCGGATGGGATTTGCCGGTCCAGTTTTCAGGTATCAAGGAGGAGCACGAAGCGGTGCGGACAAAAGCCGGTCTGTTTGATGTATCGCATATGGGGGAGATTTTGGTAAGTGGATCAGAGAGCAGGCATTTTTTACAGACGGTATGCACAAATGATGTGACCAAGCTTGTACCAAATAAGGCACAATACACAATGATGTGCTATGAGGATGGCGGAACGGTCGATGATTTCATTGTCTATATGCTTGCAGAAAATGAATACTTGCTAGTTGTGAATGCAGCGAATACGGAAAAAGACTTTGCATGGCTGCAGGAACAAAATCATTTTTTCCATGCAGATGTCATTATAGAAAATAAAACGGAAAATTATGCGCAATTAGCATTGCAAGGGCCGAAAGCAGAGCAAATTTTACAAAAAGTTGTTGATGAACCGTTGCATACCATATCTTTCTTTCGTTTTAAAAAAGATGTCGTGATAGAAGGGATAAATGGAAAGGCTTTGATTTCAAGAACCGGTTATACAGGAGAGGACGGATTTGAAATTTATTTAAATTCCGAAAATGGTGAAGATTTGTGGCATCTTTTATTAGAAAAGGGAAATGAAGAAGGAATACAGCCGATTGGTTTGGGTGCAAGGGATACACTCCGGTTTGAAGCGAATCTTGCATTATATGGCCAAGAGTTATCAGCGGACATTTCGCCGTTGGAAGCAGGTTTAGGTTTTGCCGTGAAGCTGAATAAAGACACAGATTTTATTGGTAAAGATGCACTTGAACGACAAGCAAATAATGGAATGGAGAGACAGCTTGCTGGAATTGAAATGATTGATAAAGGAATTCCGAGACACGGGTATCCTGTATTTCATGGCGAGGATGAAATTGGTTTTATTACTTCCGGCACACAATCACCGACACTCAACAAAAATATTGGTTTAGCGCTGGTTCAATCCGCATTCGCAGAAATTGGAACAGAAGTGGAAATCCAAGTCCGCAAGCGGCGCTTAAAAGCGAAATTAGTCAAGACACCATTTTATCAGCGCAACAAATAAGGGGGAGAACAAATGGAGTTTCGTTATTTACCGATGACAAAGGAAGATAAACAGGAAATGTTGGATGTAATCGGAATCAAGGATACGGAGGCGTTATTTGCTGATATTCCAAGCAGTGTCCGCTTGCAGACAGAATTGAATTTAAAAGCACCGATGAATGAATTTGCCCTGTCCAGGGAATTGACAGCGATGGCAAATAAAAATACATCAACCAAGGATGTTGTATCTTTTCTTGGAGCGGGTGTCTATGATCATTACATTCCTTCGATTGTAGACCATGTTATTTCAAAATCAGAATTCTATACAGCTTATACGCCATATCAGCCGGAAGTTTCCCAGGGAGAATTACAGGCTATCTTTGAATTCCAGACCATGATTTCTGAGCTGACGGCTTTACCGATTGCCAACTCTTCCATGTATGACGGGGGGACGGCTTTAGCAGAAGCTGTAAATTTAAGTGCAGCGCAGACGAAGCGAAAGAAAGTGCTGGTATCGGACGCTGTTCATCCGGAATATCAGCAGGTTATCCAAACCTATGCCAAAGGACAGGAAGTGGAAATTATCCCGATTCCATTAAATAATGGCACAACAGATCTTACTCGTTTAGAAGCATTACTGCATGACGAGATTGCAGGGGTTGTTGTTCAATATCCAAACTTTTTAGGACAGATTGAGCCAATGGAATCGATTCAGAAACTATTAGAAGATCAGGAAAAAACGATGTTGATTGTTTCCAGTAATCCATTGGCACTCGGCTATTTGACGCCCCCGGGAGAGTTCGGCGCTGATATTGTAACCGGTGACACACAGGTGTTTGGTATTCCCGCCCAATTTGGCGGTCCGCACTGCGGTTATTTTGCAACAAGTAAAAAATTAATGCGAAAAGTTCCCGGACGCTTGGTCGGTGAGACAAAAGATGAAAATGGGGCAAGAGGGTATGTGTTGACCTTGCAGGCACGGGAACAGCATATCCGTCGTGATAAAGCAACGTCTAATATTTGCTCTAATCAGGCATTAAATGCATTAGCCAGCGCCGTTGCGATGAGTTCCATCGGAAAGCATGGGATACGGAAAATGGCGGAATTGAATATGCAGAAAGCCCGTTATGCAAAAAAGAAATTAAAGGAGATGGGGTTAGCTGTTGTTTATGAGGGTTCATTTTTCAATGAATTTGTGATTCAGCTCGATCAGGACATTGCAAAAGTGAATGCTGCTTTACATGATAAAGGATTCCTCGGCGGTTTTGATTTAGGAAACGTTGACCCATCCTATCATGGCCAGATGCTAGTCGCTGTGACAGAGATTCGTACCAAACAAGAAATCAATCAATTTGCTGAAGAATTGGGGGATATGCATGTCTGATAAAAATTTTCCGTTATTATTTGAGCGTGGTAAAGCAGGAAGAACGAGCTACAGTTTACCGGAACTGGAAATAGAAGCCTTTAATTTAGAAGAAGAGTTAGAGGATCGTTATATTCGCAAGGAACCGCCAAAGCTTCCGGAAGTAAGTGAATTGGATATTATACGCCATTATACCGGCCTTGCATCCCGAAATTATGGGGTTGATTCCGGTTTCTATCCGCTCGGTTCCTGTACGATGAAGTATAATCCTAAAATCAATGAAGATATTGCCCGCCTGGAAGGTTTTAGTCATATTCATCCTTATCAGGATCCAAGTACAGTACAAGGTGCTTTAGAAATGCTTTATGATTTGCAGGAGTCCTTAAAAGAAATTACCGGCATGCATGAGGTATCGCTGCAGTCATCAGCTGGCGCACAAGGAGAATGGACTGCATTAATGATGATTCGCGCCTTTCATGAAGCCAATGGAGATGATCATCGTACGAAAGTCATTGTACCGGATTCTGCGCATGGAACGAATCCGGCATCTGCAGCAGTGGCGGGATTTGAGGCTGTTACTGTAAAATCGAATGCAGAAGGACTTGTAGATTTGGATGATTTACGCCGTGTTACCGGAGATGATACAGCGGCATTAATGCTTACGAATCCGAATACGTTAGGGTTATTTGAAAAAGATATTTTAGAAATGGCTGAAATTATTCATGGAGCCGGCGGAAAACTATACTATGACGGTGCTAATTTGAATGCAATTATGGGCTATGTAAGACCGGGAGACATGGGGTTTGATGCGGTACATTTAAATCTTCATAAAACGTTTACGGGTCCTCATGGCGGCGGGGGTCCAGGATCAGGACCGGTAGGAGTGAGCAAGGAGCTGGCAGCTTATTTGCCAAAACCATTAATTATAAAGGAACAAGATACCTTTCGCTTTGATTATGACATGCCACAGTCTATCGGCCGGGTCAAACCGTTTTATGGGAATTTTGGTATTAACCTGCGAGCGTATACGTATATTCGGACGATGGGTGCAGAAGGCCTGAAAAAGGTTAGTGAATATGCCGTACTCAATGCAAATTATTTGATGCGCAAATTGGAAAAGGTATTTCAGCTGCCTTATCCGCAGCATTGTAAGCATGAATTTGTATTGTCAGGAAGCATTCAGAAAAAATTGGGCGTTCGTACGTTAGATATGGCGAAAAGACTGTTGGATTTTGATGTTCATCCGCCAACCATTTATTTTCCATTGAATGTAGAAGAGGGAATGATGGTAGAGCCAACAGAAACCGAATCGAAAGAAACGCTTGATTCTTTTGTGGACATTATGACCCGAATTGCAAAAGAAGCAGAAGAGGAACCGGAAATTGTCCAGGAAGCGCCGCATCATACAATCGTAAAGCGGATGGACGAAGCAACAGCAGCACGTAAACCCATTCTGCGTTATGAGAACACGTAAATAATATCTCAACTTTCGCATCTAAGAAAAAATATATAAACCTTGCTGTTCCAGGATGAACAGGCTCTCTATTATCATGCTCTCTTTGAGTTAATTCATCCTTTTGATATGATGTATAGCAACCGCTCCGGCCAACCACTCCGCTTTCCATGGGGACGGCTTCAGCTAACTTGAAAAGAAACCCGCTTTTCAAGTGGATCTTCAGCTCGCCCTGTTCCCATAGGAGTCTCCGTGGTTGGCCTGCGCTCTGATAGGATTCTGCAGCGGATGGAAGAAATAACATCTTGATGAAGTGAGATGAAAGAATCGCTTTGTAGCCTCAATAAATAATCATTAATTTGTTCAGCTATGTCAATCGTATAGAATATCCCACTAGCGGAGGCGGCCCGTTTTGTCTCCTGAGGGATCAGTACCATCTGAAGATGCCCTTTTGCCAAGTGCTCTTCTTGGCAAAAGTTAGCTGAAGAGCGTGCCCCTAGGAAAGCAAAACGGTCCGCCGCAGCGGTCAACTTACACTTTATCTTCTCATCCTAGTCAACAGATGTATGGAAAGGAAGTTACTTTTCATAGTGCAAAAGTTGCGTAATAATAAAAAACTGATTCAGAATTTGTCCTGAATCAGTTTTTTTATCGCAGTGTAACTGGCTATAAGACTCCCACTTTAAAAATAGAGAAAAATCGAAAATTGTAAGTGGGAGATCCAACAGCCAGTAACGGCCCGATTCGTTCAACTAAACTTCAGTGGGGATGAAAGAACCTCCCCACTGAAGGAAGTTTCACTTTATATGAAAGCACATAACTTTCTTATTATTTATTTTTTCGTTTTAATCTTTCCGGTCCATTTTTTAAATCCGCCTTTAAGCTGATAAATATCTGTAAATCCTTTTTTATGCAGCAACTGAGCAGCTCTTGCGGAACGGGTGCTGTTTTGGCAATACAGATATACAGGCTTGTCCTTCCGTAATTCGACCAGTCTTTGTTTCATTTGAGTAACCGGTATATTGCGTGCTCCCAGAATATGCCCTTTGTCAAATTCCTGCGGCTCGCGTACATCAATTAGTTGTGCTTTCCGGTAACCTTCTATAAATTGATCTTCTGTCAGTACGTGTAAATAAGTGCGTTGTCTATAGTAGCGAAAAATAGCAATCGCAAGTAAAACAACTAGAGCAATGAGTAAAAACGTCATTTTATTTCCCCCGTCTATCTTTATATTCTACATCTTTATTATATGGGTAGTGATTTTATTTTTCAAAGTTTTTATTTAGCAAGCCGGTAGCTATTCTAACAAAATAGCTAAAGTAACGCTTTTTCTCCTCTGAAGGAGAGTCAAAAAATGAATAGCGTTCGCAGTAAAATGATTTTTTATTCTGATAATTAACTATATATTGTGTCTAATTAATGAAATGAATACTATATATTGTTTCGGGAGGGCGGGGTATGATAAAATGAGAAGTAATCAATTGTAAGACAAGGAGCGATCATATTGACTACCCATGTAAAATCATTAAGACAAATAAATACAGATATGCTTAATGAAGATATCAAAAATTTCGACGCTGTTCATCCAATTACTAAAGAAATGCATATCACCCATCAAGGTGTATCTCGGCTAGTCATGCTGGATCGATATGCATATAAAGATACGGAGAAAAAAACATTAAAAAAAGGTGATTTTGTCGTTTTAACCGTAAAAGCAGATCCTAAATTTCCAGCACGGGGTCTTGGATTTATTATAGATATAAATTGGGAAGATAACAAGGCAGAAGTAGCTGTTGACTCGGATTATACTGGTGTTTTAGATCAGGAAGAAGAGCGGGAAACCGGTGTGATTACACGTTCACTTGATGTTATCGAGAAACCGCTGGAAATTTATTATGAACAAATTGCTAAAAGAAATGCGACCGGACTTGCAGAAGTAGAAGAAACGCAAGAGAGAAAAAACGCATCATTTGATGCTTTCTATAATCAATTGGTTTCTATGAACTTTATACCGGCAGGCCGTGTTCTGTATGGTGCAGGTGCGGACACAGATGTAACCTATTTTAATTGCTATGTGATGCCGTTTGTAAAAGATTCACGCGAAGGCATTTCCGATCATCGTAAACAGGTAATGGAAATTATGTCGCGCGGCGGCGGTGTAGGGACAAACGGTTCCACATTAAGGCCGCGGAATACACTGGCCAGAGGGGTCAATGGTAAATCTTCAGGAAGTGTCTCCTGGCTGGATGATATTGCCAAATTGACGAATCTGGTTGAACAGGGCGGTTCCAGACGTGGTGCACAAATGATTATGCTCGTCGATTCGCACCCGGATATTGTAGAATTTATTATTTCTAAAATGCAGAATCCGCGTATTTTGCGCTATCTGATAGAAAATACAGAGGACGAGCAAATGAAGCAGCTGGCCAATGAAAAATTAAAGTTTACCCCTTTAACAGAAACGGAATTTGATTTGTATCAGGGAATTGTGAATTATAAGGCGATCCCCGGCCAAGGCGGTTTTACGGATGCTGCCATGAAACAAGCAACAGATAAGCTGCGAGATGGAGGAACTTATTCCGTTCATAACCCGGAATTTCTGGCAGGTGCTAATATTTCTGTCTGCATTACCAAAGAATTTATGGAGGCCGTAGAACAAGATGCGGATTATGAGCTGCGCTTCCCTGATGTAGAAAATTATACCCCGGAAGAAATGAAAGCTTATAACGAGCAGTGGCATGAAGCGGGAGATGTCCGTAAGTGGGAAGAAATGGGCTATGGCGTTCGTGTGTATCGGAAAGTAAGAGCGAAAGAACTGTGGAACTTAATCAATATCTGTGCAACTTATTCCGCAGAACCGGGCATTTTCTTTATTGATAATGCCAATGATATGACAAATGCGAAAGCGTACGGTCAGCAAATCGTTGCCACAAACCCATGCGGAGAACAGCCGCTTGCGCCATTTTCTGTTTGTAACCTAGCCGCTGTTAATCTGGCGGAAATGGCAGATAAGAAAACCAAGACCGTCCATGTAGAAAAGTTAAAAGACACCGTGGAGACCGGTGTCCGGATGCAGGATAATGTGATTGATGCAACACCGTATTTTCTTTCCGAAAACAGAAAGCAGGCTTTAGGCGAAAGACGTGTCGGCTTAGGCGTGATGGGGTTGCATGACCTATTAATTTATTGTGAGACAGCTTACGGATCAGAAGAAGGAAATAAACTTGTGGATCAAGTGTTTGAAGTAATTGCAACTACTGCCTACCGTACTTCCATTGAGTTAGCAAAAGAAAAAGGCAGTTTCCCGTTCTTGGTAGGGGAAACAGAGAAAGAAACAAAAACACTTCGGGAACGTTTTATTCAAACAGGGTATATGCAAAAAATGCCTGCAGATATTCGAGAAGGTGTGTTAGAGCATGGTATCCGAAACTCACATCTGCTGACGGTCGCTCCAACTGGAAGTACCGGTACGATGGTCGGAGTAAGTACAGGTCTTGAGCCATACTTCTCATTTTCTTACTACAGAAGCGGGCGATTAGGCAAATTTATTGAAGTAAAAGCGGATATTGTCGAGGAGTATTTAGAGGAGCATCCCGAAGCAGCCGATCAGGACTTGCCAGATTGGTTTGTTACTGCCATGGATTTAAGTCCTGAAGCCCATGCGGATACACAATGTATCATCCAGCGCTGGGTAGACAGTTCCATTTCCAAAACGGTAAATGCACCGAAAGGATATACCGTTGATCAGGTAGAAAGTGTATATCGCCGGTTGTATAATGGCGGAGCAAAAGGCGGTACTGTCTATGTGGACGGAAGCAGAGATACGCAAGTCTTAACTTTAAAAGCAGAAGATACTCAAACCGGAGAACAAACCGAATTGTTCCCGAATGAGCAAGAAGATAAAAAAATTGTGCTGATGGATACTATTCAGGAATTAGATAAAACGAATGTAACAATCGGTTCCGAGGTCGGGGATACATGTCCTGTATGCCGGGAAGGAAGCGTGAAAGACATCGGCGGCTGTAATACGTGCACCAGCTGCGGAGCACAATTGAAATGTGGTTTGTAAAACAAAAAACGTATTATAATCTCTTGTTAAGGAACAAAGAGACACAAAAATTACTGCTGCAGCCTGATATCGTCATTGCTGATGATATCAGGCTGTTTTCTTTTCAGAAAAAATTCATCAGCCGTTTCTGGTATGCCATGGGCTCAAAAAAACATGTTTGCAATGTATGTGCTATATAAAGAATAATGGCTTGAGTTTTTTAGAAAAATAAGCTATGATTAATTTAGAAAAAAAGTTTCCTTTGATAAAAAAAATTAACGTTTTTATTGAAGGATTGATTTTGTTTCCTTGTGACCAAACAGAGAAAGGAGCTTTTTATGCCAACACCAAGCATGGAAGACTATATTGAAATTATTTATAATTTAATGGAAGCCAAAGGATACGCCAGAGTTTCATCCATTGCAGAGGCGTTAGAAGTACATCCTTCTTCCGTCACGAAGATGGTACAGAAATTGGACAAGGATAATTATTTAGACTATGAAAAATATCGTGGATTTGTGTTGACATCAAAAGGTAAAAAAATAGGGGAACGTCTTGTTTTTAGACACGAACTGCTGGAAGACTTTCTGGAGTTAATTGGCGTGAATGAAGAACATATATATGATGATGTCGAAGGGATTGAGCACCATCTCAGTTGGAATTCCATTGACAGGATAGCAGATGTTGTTGCTTATTTTAAAGAAGATGAGCAGCGTAGAAATGATTTACAGAAAACAAGTGAAGCAAATAAAGCATAGCCAGTTGTTCAAGGAATAACTGGTTTTTTAATTGTGTTTTCATACAAATCTATAGATAACCAATGTGCTTTTATGTGTTATGGAAAACATTCTTATCGAAAGTTCCTGCCATCCTGTATCATAAATCGGCAAGCATAATAAACAAGCTGATAAGCGTATAAATCAATAAGCACCTATACAGGATGGAGCGATAGGATGAAAATTGATGCTGTGTTTTCGGGCGGGGGCGTGAAAGGATTTGCTTATGTCGGTGTTTTAGAGTCTTGGCAAGAGAAAAATCTGCAGGTAGAGCGTGCTGCAGGGACTTCTGCAGGAGCAATTGTAGCAGGGCTATTAGCTGCAGGTTACCATTATGAAGATATTAAACATATCATGAAAACACTGGATGTTGAGAAATTAGCCGATCCGCCGCTTTTATCAAAGGTATTGCCGGTAACGAAATGGCTGTTTCTTTACTTTCAATTAGGATTATATAAGGGAGAACAGCTGGAAGTATGGCTGCAGGATATTCTTGCCAGGAAGGGCGTCTATCAATTTAGTGATTTGAAATCCGGTTCATTAAAGGTGGTCGCTAGTGATTTATCGCTAGGTAAATTGGTTGTGCTGCCGGATGACCTGGAGCGTGTTTATGGACTGCATCCGGACACGTTCTCTGTGGCTGCTGCTATTCGTATGAGCGCTGGATTCCCATATTTTTTTATGCCGAAAAGGCTGCAAGGCAGAAAAAAAGAAAAAAGCGTCATCGTTGACGGCGGTTTACTGAGTAATTTCCCATTATGGGTTTTTTCCGAAGAGGCAAAAAAGCAGCCTCGTCCGGTGATTGGTGTGAAATTAACAGATCCTTCTGCGTCGTTGGAACCTCGTAAAATTCAAAATGCCCTCCAAATGTTTCCGGCCCTTTTTGCGACGATGAAGCAGGCGCATGACAATCGGTATATCTCAAAGCAGCAAGCAGATCATATTATTTTTGTTGCTGCTCCAGAACAAAATTCCATGAATTTTGATATCACAGCGGAAAGCAGGGAAAGGCTGCGACTAATCGGAAAAGAATCCAGTGAGAAATTTTTGCGTACCTGGAGCGGATAGATTTAACTTTACAGCTTAATAAAACATTATATATAATTGAGAAAACGCATTCAAAAATGGATTTGTCTGCATACGTTTGGAAAACGGATAATAAAAAAAGGAGCTTACCATGCAAGCTCCTGTTACTGCATCATATATCTGTTTTTAAGAAGAAACGCGGTTCTTTTTCTTTGTTTTGTTTCCTTCGATGACACGTAAATGACTTGCTTTTTTAGGATTTCTTTTCTTTGGATTGGTTTTCTGATAGCTGGATCCGCCTGTTTTGACAGGCTGTTTGTGGCTGTATTTGGATTTTGATTGTTTTACAGCCTGCTTGTATTTTTTCATATTATCCCGTTGTTTTCCAGAAGGCTGCCGTTTGCGTATGAGAAAGAAATAAACCAATCCAAAGATAGCTGCCCCTATTCCGATAGAAATCAATAGTCTGGAGAGAAATGCGGCTGTATTTCCAAAAAGCTGGGATATCAAACCGAAAGCCGCAAAAGCAATAATGACATAGACGAAAATAGATACTGCTTTATTTTTCAATTGAAATCCTCCTTCCTCACGCATTATTTATGCTTTTATTTTATCATATTGTGCCTGTGTAGTCCTGTAAAGGGACTTCTTTTCCATCCATTGCTCTGTAAAATGTGTGCAGGAAAAGAAGTTATCATCTTCTGTAAACATTTCCTTCTCTATTACTTATTTATTCCCGCTTTTAATAAATATATTCCCATAGTCAAGCAGAAATATATTTTTATTGCCGTGTTCTCTGGATGTCTGGCAATCCATCATCTACTGATTTATTTCCTCGACGTTATTCTAACGGGAAGAATGGTTAAAACGAAAGAACATCATGTAGCGTTTGCTCTTTCGCTTTTATGTTCTCTCCGCTGTATAAAGTTTCGCTTTGTCATACCAGATTCCATATTTGGTCATACTAAAGATTGGAGGTGGTTGACAATGAGACGTATGTCAAAGAAACAACAAATAAATGATAACGAAGAATCTGTGTTAACAAAATCAATGTATACGGGTTTTGTAGGCGGGGTTAGCTTCAGCTTACTTGCGAGTGTGATGTATTATTTTAATTTTTTGGAGGTGGAGCCTAAAAGTTATCTGCTGACTTCCTGGGTATCTGACGCTTGGACAGATACATGGTTAGGCATTTTCTTTACAACGATTTTGGCAGGAGTCCTCTCTTTGCTTGTGGCGTTTGTATATTATTTTATTTTCAAAAAGATAAAGCATATGTGGGCTGGGATATTGTACGGTCTTATTTTATGGGTGCTTTTGTTTCTTTTATTCCGTCCGATATTTGATGATATTCCTGCAGTGATGGAATGGTCTGTCAATACGTGGGTGACAACGATATGTTTATTTATTTTATACGGCACATTTATCGGTTATTCTATCTCTTATGATTATATGGAATCGGAGAAAACGAAAGAGGAAATAAAAAATAGTTAGCATTCTCCCGGGATTATTCAAATGTATCTATATATGATAAAATGACATATGAATCTTGAGATTTCGGAGAGGATGAAGCGTTTTGACGAAAATGGACCGCTTACGTGAAAAGCTGGAAGAAAATAAAGTGGATGCGATATTGATTGACAGTCCTTATAACAGACGCTATATTACGAATTTTACCGGTACGTCCGGAGCAGCATTAATTACTGCAGACAAAGCTCTATTTATTACAGATTTCCGTTACACAGAACAAGCAGTTGAACAGGCTGAAAACTTTGAAATTATCGAACATAAACAAGGGCTGATTCAGGAGATTGCAAATCAACTTGACAAACTTGGTGTAAAAAGACTGGCTTTTGAGAAGGATTATACAACTTATAGTCAATTTGAGTCGTTTCAACGCCAATTTTCTCAGGAATTGGTTCCTGTACAGGGCATCTTGGAAACATTACGGATGATTAAAACACCAGATGAGTTGAAAATCATGAAACAAGCGGCAAAAATTGCGGATGATGCATTCACGCACATTCAATCTTTTGTTGAACCAGGCGTGCAAGAAATCGACATATCCAATGAGTTAGAATTTTTTATGCGCAGACAGGGAGCAACCTCTTCAAGTTTTGACACGATTGTCGCTTCAGGTTACCGGTCTGCATTGCCGCATGGTGTGGCATCTGGGAAGAAAATTCAGGAAGGCGAGCTGGTGACGCTGGATTACGGCGCATTATATAACGGTTATTGTTCCGATATCACAAGAACATTGGCTGTTGGAGAAATTTCTGTAGAATTACGGGAAATATATGATATAGTATTAGAGGCGAACCTTCGTGGTGTACAGGGAACGAAAGCTGGAATGACCGGAAAAGAGGCAGATGCTTTAACCAGAGATTATATTACGGAAAAAGGATTTGGTGAGCGTTTTGGCCATTCCACAGGACATGCTTTAGGTATGGAAGTGCATGAAGGTCCAGGATTATCCCCTCGATCAGACGCGGTATTGAAACCGGGTATGGTTGTAACAGTTGAACCGGGAATATATGTTCCGGGATTAGGCGGATGCCGTATTGAGGACGATATTGTCATTACAGAAGAGGGCAATGAGCGGCTGACATACGCTTCAAAGGAATTAATACAACTTTAAAGAGGGATTCCCATTAATAAGGATACAGGAGGAAAAATATGATTTCAGTAAACGATTTTAAAACAGGTCTAACCATTGAAGTAGAGAATGATATCTGGCAAGTGGTTGAATTTCAACATGTAAAACCGGGGAAAGGGGCGGCATTTGTCCGTTCAAAGCTTCGTAATTTACGTAACGGAAACATTCAAGAAAGAACATTCCGTGCAGGTGAAAAAGTAGGTAAAGCGCATATTGAAAATAATAAGATGCAATATTTATACGCCTCGGGCGACAGACATGCGTTTATGAATACTTTGACGTATGAACAGCTTGAAATTCCTGAGGAACAAATTAGAGAAAAATTGAAATTCATTAAAGAAAATATGGAAGTTTCCGTAATCAGCTATGAAAGTGAAATTATCGGAGTAGAACTTCCGAATAATGTAGAACTTGCCGTAACCGAAACAGAACCTGGAATAAAAGGGGATACCGCAAGCGGCGGTTCGAAGCCTGCTACAATGGAAACAGGACTTATCGTACAAGTTCCTTTCTTCGTGAATGAAGGAGATGTTCTTGTTATTAATACTTCAGATGGAAAATACGTTTCCAGAGCATCCAATTAACTCGGTACAAGCGGTCTGCTAAAAGAAGCAGGCTGCTTTTTTTAGGCTCTGTAAAATGGTATATATTGCGGTTCATGGTTTTCCGCCCTTTCTTTCCTCGCACAATTATTTCTACTCTTCCGATTAACAAATATCCCAAGGGCATAATTTCATTTCAAAATCATATATTTTTTAAGAGAATGTTCAAAGTGTCTTCAGCTTTTCTAATAGGACGAGTCCTTACAATGGTTTTTGGCAGGGCCAGCCTCCATCTTTATCCGATGATTAAGACGCTTTTTTTAGCAGACTTCTTCTAAGCTGGAGCCTTTGTAAGCATACCATTTAAAAACAAGCTAATTTGTATTCTTCAAAAAAGCGGGGTTTTATGATGAATGAGATTTTGCGGCTTTTCCCACCAACTTTTCAAGACAGAATAAAGCATTTTGTAGGTCAGCGTTGGCCGCAGCTTCAGGAAATTCGTGTACGTATGCACCAAAAAATAGAATTCATATTCGACGCATCTATTTGCTGGCTGGACGGTCCGTTGCCGGATAAGAAAGAAGCTGTTTACATTTTAAATCAGCTGAGTGAATATTCTTTATACCGGATGGAAGAAGAGTTACGCAATGGTTTTATAACGATTGAAGGCGGCCATCGTGTTGGAATTGCAGGAGGAATCATTACCTCAGGACAAAAAGTAAAAGCGATTCAGCCGGTATCTTTTTTTAATATTCGTATTGCCAAGCAGAAAAGAGGGTGTGCCGACGCTCTGATGCCTTACATCTATGATGGTGCGTATCATCACACCATGATTCTCGGAGCGCCACAATCCGGAAAAACGACGGTGATTCGGGATATTTGCAGGCAAATAGCCAGTTTCTCCGATGTCAACCGATCCAAAAAAGTAACCATTGTGGATGAGCGTTCTGAAATTGCTGCTTCTATCCGCGGTGTTCCACAGCATGACATCGGAATGCGTACAGATGTATTGGATGCCTGTCCGAAAGCAGAAGGAATGATGATGGCCATCCGCACATTATCCCCAGATATCCTGATTGTTGATGAGATCGGAACAGAAAGGGATGTAGAGGCTATAATTGAAGCTTCGCAAGCCGGTGTGCAGGTTATTTGTACATTGCATGCAAATGATATAGCGGATTTATACCGCCGGCCGACCATTCGAAAAATCATGCAGGAATCCATTTTTGAACGTTTTTTACTTTTGGGGCGGGGGCGAAGTATCGGCAAACTGACTTGTGCTTATGACGGGGACGGGAAGCGAATAAACCCCGGGCGAAGAGGTGGTGACATTGAAGTGGATTGGCGTGCTGCTTTTAATTAGTATGTCTACAGCACTTGGATGGGAATGGGGAAAGGCATTAAAACAGCGTCCCAAGCATATTCAATTTCTATTACAATCGCTTCAGATTTTAGAGGCGGAGATGGTCTATAGCCAGGTTCCATTACAAGAAGCATTTCAAATCATCGCAGATAAACTGCCAGTTCCGGTTGCCGGTTTCTATCAGCAGCTGGCGGCAGAACTTGAAAATAAAGAAAAAGATTTCAATGACATCTGGGAAGCAAGCGCCCGCCGATTAATCGGACAATCCTCTTTGCAAAAAAGTGAGCTGGAGATATTGCTTCAATTTGGGAGAACGCTGGGCCAGCATGATATTGAACAGCAGCAAAAACACTTAAAATTAACCAATATTTATTTAGAGGAGCAATGGAAAAATGCTGCAGAACGATTTCAGACGTATGGAAAGTTGTCGAATGTGCTGGGTTTGTTATGCGGTATCTTTTTAGCACTTTTGTTTATATAAACATCTTGTCAAAGAAATTTGCAGCAAAAGGGAAGGGGCAGGGACATGTTTATGGACGCATTAATTCTGTTTCAGATAGCCGGCATAGGTATTATTGTTGCGCTGATTCACACCATTTTAAAACAAATGGGAAAGGAAGAAATTGCACAGTTTGCGACATTAATCGGTTTTATACTTGTTCTTCTCATCGTGGTAAACGGGCTCTCTGATTTATTTCAGCAAATTAGGTCTGTATTTCTATTTTAAGGAGATTGGCTATGGATATTCTCCAGATTACAATTTTAGGTGTATTAGCAAGTATATTATATATCCTATTAAAAGAAGTTCATGCTCCGATTGCTTTTTTAATCGTACTTATCACGGGGATTGTTATCTTTTTTTCTATTGTTCAACAAGTCCAGTTAATATTTGAGACGATTCAAAGGCTGGGTGATCAAGCGAATGTACAAGGGCTTTATTTGACGACGATTTTAAAAATAATCGGAATCTCCTATATTGCTGAAATCGGGGCACATCTGACCAAGGACGCCGGACTGAATTCGGTATCGAAATACATTGAGTTAGCAGGGAAAATATTTATTCTGCTGCTGGCTGTTCCTATTATCACAGCAGTAATTGAAGCAATTATCGGTTTTATCCCGAATGTTTAATGGCAAAAGAAAATAAAAGCTGACACGTTCTAATATCGTCAGGAAAGGGAGTATCCAGATTGTCTAAAGGACTCGCCAAATTACTCCGGATGTTATGCATGTTTATCATTGCCCTGTTTATAATCCAAGGAAATAAAACGGTTGTTCAAGCGGAGGATGAGCCGATAACGGCAGAGGAGGAAGAAACGCTTCAAAATGCTTTATTAGATGAGATTTCGCTGGATGAGGTTCAAACTTACTGGGATCAGCTTGTCATGGAATATGGCGATAATTTGCCTGATTTACAAAAAATCAGTATTTATGAATGGATAAAAAATGGAGACAGTTTCTCTATCCAAGACATTCTGATGCATTTTTTGCGCTACCTTCTGCATGAACTGATTATTAATGGAAAGCTTTTAGGAACGCTGTTAATGCTGACGTTATTTGCCGTAGTACTGCAGTCGCTTCAATCCGCTTTTGAACAGACAACGGTCAGCAAAGTTGCTTATTTTGTTGTTTTCTTGGTCTTGTTGTTTATTGTTCTGAACAGTTTTTACCTGGCGACTTCTTATACAAAAGATGCGATTGATACGATGCAAAATTTTATGATTGCGCTATTGCCGCTGGTATTGGGGATGATGGCGAGTTTTGGAAATGTGATTTCCGTTTCTTTTTTTCATCCGGTTATTATATTTTTCATTCATTTTAGCGGGGTGTTTATTTCTGCTTTTGTCTTACCTTTATTATTTTTGTCTGCCATGTTGATTATTATCAGCAGTTTAAACAGCCATTACAAAGTAACGCATCTGGCAAATTTATTCCGAAATGTTGCTGTAGGCAGTCTGGGTGTTTTTTTAACGATTTTCTTGGGCGTGATTTCTGTTCAAGGTACGGCGACAGCGATCCAGGACGGGGTTGCAATGAAGACAGCCAAGTTTGTAACAGGTAACTTCATCCCTGTTTTAGGGCGCACGTTCACAGATGCTGCGGATACTATTCTCAGTGCATCCCTTATTCTAAAAAATGCAGTCGGTATGATCGGGCTCTTTATTATTTTATTTATTGTTGCTTTTCCAGCTTTGAAAGTCGGAGTAATAGCGATTATTTACAAGCTGGCTGCGGCGATATTACAGCCGCTCGGCGGAGGACCGATTGTGCAATGTTTAAATACAGTGAGTACGTATATTTTATTTATTTTAGCTTGTTTATTGGCTGTGTCCCTGATGTTCTTTCTCGGAATTGTCATTATTGTTGCTGCAAGTAATCTAACCGTCTTATTACGATAGGGGTTGATGAGAATCGAAATATTTACAGACTGGGTGACACAGATTATCTTATTTATCATTCTGGCGTCTGTCATTGATTTGCTTGTTCCGGCAAATCATCTGCAAAAATATGTGCGGCTGGCAATTAGTTTAATCTTAATTTTAATTCTGCTTCAACCGGTTTTTTACCTGTTTAACACCGATATAAATGCTGCTATATCAAGCTCTATGAATAAAATAGAGCATCAGCTCCAAGGTCAGCCATCGATAGAAAATCAAATTGATTTAGAAAAAAAAGAAATAGAAAGTGGACAAGATGCATATATTTTAGAACAAATGGCTAATGAATTGGAAGAGATAGCGGCAGATTCGTTGAAAGAGGAATTTGACGCAGAGATTGCCTCTATAGATTTCCAATTTTCTGTAATGGACTCCGTTTCTTACGAGGAGCTGACAGAGGTCATTGTTTATATAACAGAATCAGAACCAGGGGAAGGAGCGATGAATACGGTTGAAGATGTGGTTATTGAATGGGGCAATGAGGAGGAAACGGATGCAGAAGAGTCGTTACAAGAGATGGAGGCCCGTTTAAGAGAGCTTTGGGAAATTGAGGATAAAGAAATCAAGGTCTATTGGGAAGGAGAGGGATTTTGAAAAATAAACTGACTCACTTTTTAAAACAGACCACAGACAGGGAACAAGCTTCCGGTAAAGAACAAAAACAACCATCTAAAAAAATAGGTTTTATCGTCATTTTAGGTTTAGCGGGAATTCTGTTTATCATTATCAGCAATATTTTGAAACCGGAAGAGGAATCGCAGCCCGTTCCTTATGACGAATCACAGATAGAAGTATCCGAGGAGGCAGCTGCAGACACGACAGAGGGAGATATGAAAGAAATGGAGGATGCGTTAGGGGAGGAACTGTCCAGCATGTTGAACCAGATGGATGGCGTTTCGGACACGGAAGTGATGATTCATCTGGATGCAACGAGCGAACAAGTGTATGAAAAAAATAAAACAACGGGACAGCAGACAACAGATGAGACCGATCGAAACGGGGGTTCCAGAACAGTCGAGGATCAAACCGATGACGAGCAGGTCGTCCTTTACCGCCAGGGAGATCAGGAAACCCCTTTACTTGTACAATCAAAGCAGCCGGAAATCCGAGGCGTTTTCATTGTTGCAGCGGGGATGGAAAGTCAATCGATGAAAAGTCAAGTTATTGAAGCCGTATCCCGAGTGTTAGATGTCCCTTCACATAAAATCTCAGTAATGCCTAAAAATTAAGGAGGTAAAATGTATGTTAAAAAAACAAACAGTATGGTTACTCACAATGTTAAGTTTGATGGTTGTTTTAAGTGTTTATTACATTTTTTCAGCAAATGGGAATGATTTAGCTTTTGTAGATGATGGGCAGGAAGCAAGTTCAGAAGATGTAGTACCTGCAACGCAATCAGATGAAGGGGTAGAAGTAGACAATATCGAGAATGTAGATAGTGATGAATTGTTCACAACCATTCGTATGGAAGTTCAAGATGAACGCAGCCGGAAAAAAAGCCAGCTAACGGATGTAGTAGCCTCTGCAAATGCATCGCCGACTGAAAAGGATGAAGCATTGCAGGAAATTGACAGTTTAGAGGAATTAGCCAGCAAAGAAAACATTCTCCAAGAGCAGCTTCTAGGTGCAACAGAATATGAAGACGTTCTTGTTCGTACGGATGGTGAAAAAGTCCATATTCATGTAAAAACAGAGGATCTGCCTGTTACAGAAGCAGCAAATATTATGCAAATGGCCCGTGATGAATTTGGAACGGATATAAAAGCAGAAGTTAATTTCCAACCAACTGCAGGCTCGGAGGAAACAACCGAAGCGGAAGAGACGGCAGAAGAAACAGGTGAGGAAACAGAAGGAGCAGGGGAAGGAACAGAAGAAACAGGGGAAGAAGACACAGAAACGCAAGAATAAACAACAAGCCGGCAGCTCTATGTGTTGCTGGCTTTGCTTATGCACAGTAATTTTCTTACTGAAGTATAAACATATAAACCTTGCTGTTCCAGGATGAACATGAACTGAACTCTGTTATCATACTTGCTTTTCGTTAGAGCGTACTTCTATTTTTTGAACAAGATATGGTGTACAGCTACCGCTCCGGCCAAGCCCTCCGCTTTCCGACGTACAACGGTTTTTGATGGGGCGAGTAACCGCAGTCCCAGGACGTACTAGTGCAGACGTTGCAACAACGGTTTTAATGGGGTGAGTAATCGCAACCCCAGGAGTCACGGTTTTAGCCTGCAAACCACTTAGGAGTCTACGTGGTTGGCCTGCGCTCTAATAGGATGCTACAGCGTTTGGAAGAAATAACCTCCTGATGAAGCGGGATGAAAGAATCGCTTTGTAGCCTAAATAAATAATCATTCTGGTGCTTCATTGCATAAGAGCATGAATCTCATAACGAGAATATCTTTCATGCACAGAAAAAATGATTGCGAAACATTTTTTCTGTGTATGAAAAATGTGTTCTGTCTGATCTATTTTTATTTGTTCATCTATTTCATGCATAGAACCTCCCACTAGCGGAGGCGGACCGTTTTGACTCCTGAAAGGAAAGCGGAAAGCGTCGTTTAAAAACGTAACAACTGCGCCCCCGATCTTTGGGAGTGGTTCGACCTTGGTCGAACTTCCATCACTTATGAGATAAAGGAATCACCGTGAGTTTACGAACGGATGATGACTTATCGTAGGGCGCTCTCGGGAAGTTGTCTAGTTTTTGACGCTTGTAGCTGGACGAGGGAACAGCACCATCTGAAGATGCCCTTTTGCCAAGTGATCTTCTTGGCAAAAGTTAGCTGAAGAGCGTGCCCCTAGGAAAGCAAAACGGTCCGCCGCAGCGATGACCTTACACCTTACCTTCCAATCCTAGTCAACAATTGTATGGAAGAAACAATCAATTCCTGTTCTTGTGGAAAGAAAGTTACTTTTACAGTGCAAAAGTTGAGTTATATAAAAATTTCCAGACCGACATGAACAGGCAATAGCTGTTATACTGTAAACAAGGTGAAAGGAATTATCCATTGATAGAGTTACCTGAAACCTTGCTTTTCTGCCGTTTTATTCATGACAGCTGCCCGTGTAAAACAAATATGGTTCACAGTATACTTGAAGTTTTTGTTCATTTTATCGTAATATATTAGAAGGTAAGAAAAAATCCTTTTTGAAACAGTAATAAGATCTTAATTGAAATGAGGAGTGCCAACATGTTACAAGTAGATGAAATTAGAGAAATTATTGAAATGGTCGATAAATCATCATTAACCGAATTTTCCTATGAGGCAAATGGAGCAGTGATAGCAATGAAGAAAAATACCGGCTCTGTTACAACTACTGTTCAAACACAGCCTCAAACTGCAGCAGAACCTCAAGCTCAGGCAGTTCAAGAAGCGGTACCTGCAACAAGTGCACAACCAGAAGCACAAGCAGAGGAAACATCCCAGGCTCAAGCTGACTATGATTATGAAATTGTTTCCCCAATGGTTGGAACATTTTATACTTCTTCTTCCCCGGAAGGTGAGCCGTTTGTAACGAAAGGAAGCACTGTCGGTACAGACACGGTAGTATGTATTGTAGAAGCGATGAAATTATTTAATGAAATTGAAGCGGAAACCAATGGTGAAATTGTGGAAGTTTTAGTTGAGAATGGCGAGCTTGTAGAATATGGTCAGCCACTATTTAGAGTAAAGAAGAAGTAAGGGGATGGAATAAGTGATTAAAAAGCTATTAATTGCCAATCGTGGAGAAATAGCTGTCCGAATTATCCGTGCCTGTAAAGAGATGGGCATTGCAACAGTTGCTATATATTCGGAAGCGGACGAGGAATCTTTACATGTGGAATTAGCAGATGAAGCATATTGTGTCGGCCCAAAATTAAGCAAAGACAGCTATTTAAATATAACAAATATCATGAGCGTGGCTCTTTCTACGGAGGCAGATGCGATACATCCGGGATACGGGTTCTTAGCAGAGAATGCTGACTTTGCAGAGATTTGCAGAGCGTGTAATGTAACTTTTGTGGGGCCGACGCCGGAAGCCATTCAAAAAATGGGGATTAAGGACGTTGCCAAAGAAACAATGAAAGCTGCAGATGTCCCGGTTGTTCCTGGTTCAGAAGGTATTGTCGATGGGGTAGAACACGCAAAAGAGATTGCGCTTGAAATCGGCTACCCTGTTATTATTAAAGCAACTGCTGGGGGCGGCGGTAAAGGCATCCGCGTTGCCCATTCAGAAGAAGAACTAATCAAGGGAATGGAACTGACACAAAAAGAAGCGGAAACCTCCTTTGGTAATCCAGGTGTTTATCTTGAAAAGTATATTGAAGATTTCAGGCATGTGGAGATTCAGATATTGGCTGATACACATGGAAATGTCTTACATCTTGGAGAACGGGATTGCTCCATTCAACGCCGTTTGCAAAAACTGGTAGAGGAATCACCGTCACCTGCTATTAATGAAACATTGCGGGAACGCATGGGAGATGCTTCTGTAAAAGCAGCACAAGCAGTAGATTACGTTGGAGCAGGAACCATAGAGTATATTTTTGACAGAAAATCGGAAGCATTTTACTTTATGGAAATGAATACACGTATCCAAGTAGAACATCCGGTCACAGAAATGGTAACCGGAGTGGACTTAATTAAAGAGCAAATTCGGATTGCAGACGGAGAAGAGCTTGCATTTACGCAAGAGGAAATTACGTTTGAAGGGCACGCTATTGAATGTCGTATTAATGCAGAAGATCCGTACAAAGATTTCATGCCTTCCGCAGGGGAAATCGAAATGTATCTTCCTTCCGGCGGATTGGGAGTCCGGGTAGATTCCGGAGCTTACAGCGGTTATCGAATACCGCCATATTATGATTCCATGATTGCGAAGCTCATTGTTTATGCCGGAACCAGAAGTGAAGCAGTAGAGCGGATGAAACGCGCGTTAGAAGAATTTGTTGTGGAAGGTATTCGTACAACCATTCCATTTCAATATCAAATCATGAGCCATCCTGTGTTTAAAGAAGGAGACTTCAACACAAATTTCTTAACCGAATATCCAATCATCGAAGAAAAAGAAGATGAGGATAGCAAATAAGGAGTGAAGGCAATGAGCGATCAACTATTAGTAGAGATTCATGAGGATGAAAGCTTAGGCAGTGTACAGATTGTACCAGAAGTCCTTGAGGTTATTGCAGGTTTTGCTGCAACGGAAGTACATGGTGTTACATCGATGCACGGCGGCTTTGCAACTGGTGTTGCTGAAAAATTTGGCAGAAAGTCACATGGCAAGGGCGTACGTGTAGAACTAATTGATAATGGTGCTATTATCGATATTTATGTTATCCTTCAGTTTGGGAAATCGATTCCGGAACTTGCTTCTAAGCTGCAGGCAAATATTAAGCAAAATATCCAGACAATGACCTCTATTCAAGTTGAAGAAGTAAATGTGCATGTTGCAGGTATTCAAATGGATAACCAGGAAATTGTATAGATACTTTAAATGACAGACTCATGCCTCAAATAATGATATAAAGCAAGATGTATGAATATACATCTTGGCTACGGAAAAACACAGGCGTAACCAGCTTGTGTTTTTCTATTTGGATAACGGAAAATAAGCCTGCATCAGTTTTCATTTTTGTGTTACCGGGGTATACTGTATCCTAGCCAAAAAGATGGAAAACGTGTTATGATTTTAACAGTAAATGAAAGAATGTAGAAGGAGACGTGTGATGAATCGACATAAGGCCAGAGAAAAAGCTTTTCAGACGCTTTTTCAATTAGATATGAATGAAGATGAAATCAGTTTGGCGATGGAGTCACTGAAGGAAGAAGAACGACAAGATGTATTCTTGTCCACGCTGATTGAAGGTGTCATTACTTATAAAGAAACGATTGATTCTAAAATAGCGGAGAACCTTGAGAAATGGTCGATTGACCGGATTGCAGCAGTAGAACGCACGGTTTTAAGACTAGCTGTTTATGAATTATTATACATGGATGACATCCCTCTCAATGTATCCATTAATGAAGCTATAGAGCTGGCACATACATTTGGAGATGAGCAATCCGGTAAATTTATTAACGGTGTATTATCCAAGGTTATTTCTTAAGGAGGCGTTAGTGTGACTGCAGAATTATTGAATGGAAGAGAATTATCGGATAAATTAAAAGAAGAAATGAAACAAGAAGTCGCTGCATTAAAAGAACAGCAGCATATCCATCCCCATTTAACGGTTATTTTAGTGGGAGATGATCCTGCTTCAAAATCGTATGTGAGAGGGAAAGAAAAAGCCTGTGATTATACCGGTATTTCATCTGATTTGATTGAACTTCCCATATCAGTATCAGAGCAAAAGCTGTTACAAATTATTGAAGAACAAAATAATAATAACGATGTACATGGTATTCTTGTACAATTGCCTTTACCTGATCATATCGATGAACAGAAGGTTATTCACGCAATCTCTCCGTTAAAAGATGTAGATGGTTTCCATCCGGTTAATATTGGAAAACTGGTGAATGGAGAAGAAACATTTTTGCCGTGCACTCCTTTTGGTATTTTAACCATGCTGGAATCGAAAGATATTGATATAGAAGGAAAACATGCAGTGATTATCGGACGCAGCAATATTGTCGGAAAACCGATGGGACTATTGTTGTTAGAGAGAAATGCGACGGTTACATACTGCCATTCCCGTACAAAAAACCTTCGTGAAATTGCATCTGAAGCAGATATTTTAGTGGTTGCAATGGGCAGACAAAATGCTGTAGACGGAAGCTACGTAAAAGAAGGTGCAGCTGTCATTGATGTTGGTATCAACCGTATGGAAAACGGGAAACTGACAGGTGACGTGGATTTTGAAAGTGCGAAAGAAAAAGCTGCTTATATTACACCTGTTCCACGCGGAGTCGGTCCGATGACAATTACGATGCTTTTAAAAAATACCATTAAAGCAGCTAAAGGATTGGCTGAAAAGTGAAAGACAATTATTTAACGGTTACTGCACTGACAAGGTATGTCAAGCGTAAGATAGATACAGATCCCCATCTGCGCCAAGTTTGGCTGCGCGGGGAGATATCTAACTTTAAACATCACAGTCGCGGGCATATGTATATGACGATTAAAGATGACAATGCCCGTATTCAGGCAGTGATGTTTTCTTCCAATAACAGCAAGCTTGTCTTTCGCCCGGAAAATGGCATGAGTGTACTGATTCGCGGAGAGGTAAGTGTATATGAAGCAAACGGGCAGTATCAACTCTATATTCGTGAAATGGAGCCAGACGGTATCGGCGCATTGTACCAAGCTTTTGAGCAATTAAAAGAAAAATTGCAAACAGAAGGCTTATTTGATGCTGGTCAGAAAAAGGAAATTCCCGTTTATCCCAATCATGTCGGCGTTATTACATCACCCACAGGAGCCGCTGTACGCGATATTGTGACAACGATTGAAAGAAGGTCGCCTTCTGTGAGCATTACAGTTTTACCGGTTTCTGTTCAAGGACCGCAAGCTGCAGGTTCGATTGTTAAAAAAATACAGTACGCAAATGCTTTTCCGAATGAATATGATGTATTAATCGTCGGCCGCGGCGGGGGTTCTATTGAAGAATTGTGGAGCTTTAATGAAGAAGCAGTAGCACGAGCAATTTATACATCAGAGATTCCTGTCATTTCTGCGGTGGGACACGAAACGGATACAACGATTGCCGATTTTGTATCTGATCTACGGGCACCGACACCGACAGGAGCGGCCGAGTTAGCTGTTCCTTCACAAAAAGAGCAGTTGGATAAAGTGTCGTACTTGAAACAGCGACTCACTCAATATATGCGCTCAGGTATCCAGATGCATCAAAACCGTTTGGAATCTTTAAGCCAAACCTATGCATTAAAATACCCGAAACAGTTACTTGCTCAAAAAGAACAAGAATTGGATAATATGTTGGATACGTTAAACAAATCGTTGAAGAGAAAAATGGAACAGAAACGTATTTCTTATACCCATTTAAAACAGAGACTGGATACACAGCATCCAGAGCAGGAAATCAAAATAGCTTCTGAAAAAAATAATACCCTGCTGTCCGATTTAAATAAATCCATGAAACAGCGGCTCACCAAATCAGAAAGCGATTTGCAAGCTTCTATTAATAAATTAACATTGGTTAATCCACTCGCTATCATGGCCCGTGGATATGGAATCAGCTACGATCAGGATGGCAAGGTGGTCAAGTCGGTAAATGATGTGAGCGAGGGTGCACCGATGGATGTGCAATTGCAAGACGGATATGTACAAACAAAAGTACAGAAGATAGAGGAGGCAGATCAAAGTGGCGGAAGAGAAGAATTATGATGAATTAACGTTTGAGCAGGCTATGGAAAAGCTGGAAGTCATCGTAAAAAAACTGGAAGAAGGCGATGTGCCGCTGGAACAGGCTATCGAGTACTATCATGATGGAATGAAACTCTCTAAGCTTTGCAATGAAAAGTTAACTAACGTACAGGAAAAGATGGTTTCCATTTTAAACGAGCAGGGTGAACTGGAGTCATTTGATGTAGAGGAGGAAAAGTAAGATGCATGAACGATTGCAAGCTTATTTAGATTATTACCGGGAAGAACTGCAAAAAGCATATACAAGCTGCTTTGATAAGCTCGATATACCGGAAAACCTGAAATCGTCGATGCTCTATTCTTTAGATGCAGGGGGAAAAAGGTTGCGTCCGATTTTATTATTTGCAAGCTATGAAGTGTATGGGGAGGATGTACAAAAAGCGATGTCATCTGCTATTGCTCTGGAGATGATACATACCTACTCGCTCATTCATGATGATTTGCCAGCGATGGACGATGATGATTACCGCCGCGGAATGTTGACCAACCATAAAAAGTTCGATGAGGCAACAGCGATTCTTGCCGGAGATGCATTGCTCACCTACAGCTTTGAGCTGATTTTAAGTGATCCACTTCTCACTTCGGATCAAAAAGTAACGCTCACAAGAGCTTTAACGGCTTGCAGCGGACCAAAAGGAATGGTCGGCGGACAAATTCTTGATATGGAAGCGGAAAAGCAATCTGTTTCATTAGAAGTAATGGAAGAGATCCATACGTTGAAAACAGGTGAGCTGATTCGATTTGCGATTTTTGCAGGAGCATATTTAGCGGATGCCACAGCGGATCAGTTACATTATTTAGAGAAGTACGCGCATTATTTAGGTCTTATTTTTCAAGTGCAGGATGATATTCTCGACGTTTCCGGGGAAGAAGACAAATTGGGTAAACCTGTCGGAAGTGATGAATTGAATGAAAAAAGCACTTATCCGAAATTATTAGGACTGGAAGGCGCAATTGCTCAAAAAGAAGAATATGTCCAAAAAGCATATGAAAACTTAAAATTAGCGGATGCTGAAGATTCGCTGTTAAGAGCGTTAACGGATTACTTTAGTGAAAGAGACCACTAAACAGGTAAAGGAACAGGTTTATGAAAAAAAAGAAAAAAATTGCTGAGCTATTGGTGGAACGGGAACTGGTGGAAGATTTAGAAAGTGCCAAACGTGCTTGCATGGCCGGATTGGTTTATTCCGAAGAAGAACGCATGGATAAACCCGGAATCCTTATCCCTGTTGAAAAACCGCTCCGAATCAAAGACAAGCGTTTAAAATATGTAGGACGGGGCGGTTATAAGCTTGAAAAAGCACTTCAAACATTTCCGGTGAGTGTAGCAGATAAAATCTTTATGGATATCGGTTCATCAACAGGCGGCTTTACAGACTGTGCTTTAAAAAATGGTGCTAAAAAATGCTATGCGATTGATGTTGGCTATAATCAATTGGACTGGAAGCTCCGTAACGATTCCAGGGTTATCAGCATGGAACGGACAAACTTCAGGCATGTGACATCGGATTTGTTGTACGCCGGCTGTCCTGAAGCAGCTTCAATCGATGTGTCTTTTATTTCGTTAAAACATATTTTTCCTGTTCTTGCGACATTACTCCAGGAACAAAATGATGTCATTGCCTTAATAAAACCTCAATTTGAAGCCCTCAGAGAACAGGTGGGGGAAAAAGGAATTGTAAGAGACGCAGCAATTCATTTAGAGGTTTTGGAAAAAGTCATACATTACGCTAAGGACGCTTCCTTCGACTTAATGGATATTACTTATTCACCTATCAAAGGAACAGAAGGCAATATTGAATTTTTGGCGCATTTCAAATGGGCAAATAAAGAGACGCCCAAAGATATTGTTTTAGAAAAGGTTGTGGCGGAAGCACAGCAGGCATTGGCATTAATCGAATAGATTTGGCGGCATGATGATAAAGGAGGGTTTGTAAATGAGTAAAATACAGCGCCATATAAAAATTCGTGAATTAATTACAGAAAATATTATTGAAACACAGGATGAACTGGTTGATTCATTGAAAAATCTCGACTATAACGTGACACAGGCTACTGTTTCACGAGATATTAAAGAATTGCAATTGGTAAAGGTGCCGACAAATACGGGCCAGTATAAGTACAGCTTACCGGCAGACCAGCGGTTTAATCCATTACAGAAACTGCAGCGCCTGATTGTGGATACGTTTGTCAAAATCGAAAATGCAAGTCATTTTATTATTTTAAAAACACTCCCCGGTAATGCGCATGCAGTTGGCGTCCTAATCGATAATCTGGACTGGGAAGAGATTATGGGAACCATCTGCGGAGATGATACTTGCTTAATTATATGCAGAACGCCGGAACATGCGGAAGATATTAAAAATCGATTAATTGGAATGCTTTAAGAGGATGTTCAAAATTATTTAGTCGGGGGGAGCAGCATGTTAACGGAATTATCTATAAAAAACTTTGCAATTATTGAGGAACTGTCCCTGAATTTTCAAGAAGGATTAACGGTGTTAACCGGGGAAACCGGGGCAGGAAAATCAATTATCATTGATGCGATCCAATTATTGGCCGGCGCAAGAGGGTCGGTTGACTTTGTTCGACATGAATCGAAAAAAGCAGAGATTGAAGGACTTTTTTTCATCGATCACGAAAATCATCCTATTTATCAGGTCGGAAAAGCATACGGGATTGAAATCAATGACGAGCAAATTGTGCTGGGACGGACGATAACCTCATCCGGAAAAAGCATCTGCCGAGTGAACAGTAAATTAGTGACACTGGCAATTCTTCGCGAATTTGGAAAAACATTGATTGATATCCATAGCCAGCATGAGACCCAATCACTGATGGATAATGAGCAGCATATTGACTTTTTAGACCTTTATCTTGGAGACGAGATGAAAGAAGCTAAAAAGGAATATCGGAATATTTATGAGCGGCTGGAAAAGTTAAAAAAGAAGTATCGTGATCTGAATGATAATGAACAAGAGATGGCGCAGCGCCTGGATTTGCTTCAATTTCAACAGCAAGAATTAACGGAAGCACAGCTTGTACCCAATGAAGATAAGGATTTAGAAGAAGAACGGAACCAGTTAGCCAACTATGAAAAAATACACCAGTCGCTTTCTGACGCTTATTATTCTTTATATGGCGAACAACGCGGATTGGATTTAATCAATCATGCACAGCGGTCTTTACAGGATGCGGCTGATTTGGATCCCTTTATTGCTGAAAAAGCAGATGCAATCTCCAATCATTATTATATGCTGGAAGAAAGCTCTTATGATATCCGGAATTATCTTGACCAGTTGCAATATAACCCGGAAAGACTCAATGAGATTGAGCAGCGAATGGATGAATTGAACAGATTAAAACGGAAATACGGTTCCACAGTGGAAGAGATGACAGACTATTTAGGCCGGGTGGAAGAAGAGATTGAACAGATTTCAAACCGAGAAACGCATTTAAATACACTGGTCACTGAAATTGATGAGCTGGAAAAAGATGCTTTATTAGAGGCAGATCAGCTTCATCATTTGCGAAAGCAGGCTGCTGATAAATTAACAGAAGATATTCACCGGGAATTGAAAGATCTCTATTTGGAAAAAACGACCTTTTCCATCGATTTTGAGGATTCAACACAACGAAAGCTGAAATCAAACGGTTATGATAAAATATTATTTCGTATTTCCACCAACGTCGGCGAACCTTTAAAAGATCTGACAAAAATAGCTTCAGGCGGAGAATTATCCAGAATCATGCTTGCTTTAAAGAAAATTTTTTCAAAGCATCAAGGTATTACGAGTGTTATTTTTGATGAAGTGGATACAGGTGTCAGCGGAAGAGTTGCACAGGCGATTGCTGAAAAAATTCATGAAGTCTCACTGGATTCACAAGTTCTATGTATCACCCACCTTCCCCAAGTTGCCGCCATGGCAGACACACATAAATTTATCCAAAAACAAGAAAAAGAAAACCGCACTTTTACTTCTGTTGTTGAATTAAATGATACAGAACTTATTGAAGAATTAAGCCGAATGGTTACAGGAACAAAACTGACAGATACCGCGATAGAACATGCGAAGGAAATGTTAGCGTTGGCAGATCGTTTTAAAAAATCAAATTAAAGGGATAAAAACCTGAAAAAACCGGACAATATAAGTACCGGTTTTTTCTTTTTCCTATACTTACAAATTCCGTCAATAGCGTGTCTGTTTGCATCCGAGGAACAATACACTATACATTCGTTTCTCTATTTTTTAGAGGAAAAGATACACATATCACATAGGTTGTTCCAGTTTAAACTGCCCTCCAACTGCAAAAAGTATAGGTACAGAAAGATCATATTTTTTGTAAGAGGAGGAGTCGATTCATGCAGAGACCAGGCAAGAACAAGTGGATATATCTCATTAGCCCGCTTTTATCACTTGTTTTTATGTTATTTTTTATTTCCCCTTCCTTTATCCACGCAGAAACTTCCATGCAGGGATATAAAGAAGTATTTCAAGATCATCCCATCCTTCCTTTTTTCAATAAAGGAGAACGTACCAATAACGAAAATAGTGACAAGCAGTATCAAGACCTCGAGGATGTCAGAATAATCCCGGGAGGACAGTCAATTGGCGTTCAATTAGAAACAAAAGGTGTGCTGGTGGTTGGACATCATAAAGTGAAAGAGTCAGAAGGAACAAAATCACCGGGGGAAGCCGCCAAAATAAATGTCGGTGATACAATTGTAGAAATTAACGGACAAAAAATTAACCATATGACCGATATCAAACCAATTGTAGATCATAGCGGTAAAGAAAACAAAGCGCTGCAAGTCAAGCTGAAGCGTGGAGATAAATTTATGGAAACCAACTTACAGCCTGTTTTTGATAAAAAAGAAAAAGCCTACAAAATTGGTTTATATATCAGGGATACAGCAGCAGGTATTGGAACGATGACATTTTATGAACCGAAATCAGGAAAATATGGTGCTTTAGGTCATGTTATTTCCGATATGGATACGAAGAAACCGATTGACATTAAACAAGGGTCAATTATTCACTCATCCGTGACCTCCATTGAAAAAGGGGATAATGGGCTGCCAGGCGAGAAGCAGGCATCTTTTCAAACCCAGGAAAAGCGAATCGGTAATATAACAAAAAACACAGACTTTGGGATATTTGGAAAACTGGAGAAAGGAGTCAATCATGAAAAATATGAAGAATCCTTTCCAGTGGCATTATCTCATGAAGTAAAAGAAGGTCCTGCAAAAATTTTAACGGTTGTAGATGGAGAAAAAATTGAAGAATTCGAGGTTGAAATTATCAGCAGTGTTCCTCAGAAATCAGCTTCCACAAAAGGAATGGTTATTCAAATTACAGATCCGCGCTTGTTAGAAGTAACAGGCGGAATTGTTCAAGGAATGAGCGGAAGTCCCATTATTCAAAATGACAAAATTATTGGCGCTGTAACCCATGTATTTGTTAATGATCCCACTTCCGGTTATGGTGTTCACATTGAATGGATGCTGGAAGATGCCGATATTATCGAACCGGATAATGATAATGAAGTTGCGGCATAAAAAGACAATACAAAACCTGTGGCGGCGAAGGCAAATGGCTGTCACAGGTTTTGTATTATATATTTCGGAAAAGAAACCGGTTCGCTTTTTTATAAGGAATGTTTTTTAAATTTCTTGAAAAAAATACATATATATCTGTTATAATGAAAACGGATACAATGATGTCTTGAACAAGATGTCGAAAGATGTTGAAAAACGGAGAATAAAAGAGAATGTGAAAGAAAATCGAAATAAATCAAATTTATTTTGATTTTTAAGAGGATATTCTTATTATTTGTAGAATAAGTAATAAGCGCATAAAAAGCAAAAGGGAGGATTTTTTAGTGAGTAAAATTTCAGTATGTTTTGTAGATGATAACCGTGAGTTAATTCAATTAATGGAGGACTTTTTTGGACAGCAGAATGAAATAGAGGTTGTCGGAACCGCATTAAATGGCAAGGATTGCATCACATTAATCGAGGAAAAAACACCAGATGTTTTGGTATTAGATATTATTATGCCGCACATGGATGGTATTGCGGTATTAAATGAAATTAAAAAAATGAACTTAACTAAAAAACCACACGTTATTATGCTGACGGCTTTTGGCCAGGAAGAGGTCATGAAAAAAGCAGTGGACTTAGGTGCTTCTTATTTTATTCTGAAACCATTTGATATACAGAACTTGGCTGATCAAATTCTTCAAGTACGGGGATTCACTGCGCCAAGAGTATCTAATATAACGAAAACAAATGTAGATGATAAAAAGAAACAGGATTTGGAAGCTAATATAACCAATATAATTCATGAAATCGGCGTACCTGCGCATATTAAAGGATACATGTACTTAAGAGAAGCAATTACAATGGTTTATAACGATATCGAGTTGTTAGGCTCCATTACAAAAGTACTTTACCCGGATATCGCTAAAAAGTTCAGCACAACTGCTTCACGTGTTGAAAGAGCGATTCGCCATGCCATAGAGGTTGCCTGGAGCAGAGGCAACGTTGATTCTATATCTGCTTTATTTGGTTACACCATCAATATCTCCAAAGCTAAACCTACAAATAGCGAATTCATTGCGATGGTGGCTGACAGATTAAGGCTGGAGCATAAGGTGAGTTAGTGGGTACTAAACCCGATGTGTAACAGGATTTATATTACTTATACAATATTTACAATCCGGTATATAAAAGCAGATACATTCCTTTTTAGGACGATAAATAAATGGTTTGTTCATCATAAGACATTTTTCTTTAATAGGGTGTAATATTGCCCTGGTGAAGAGAGATGTCTTTTGTTATATACAGTTACAGAGTTGCGAATGCCAAAACAACGGCATAAATTCATGATGCGATGTTATGAAGGGAATATACTGTGGTGCCATCAAATTGAATTATCCAAGAATGAAAACTGCAATTTGGTACCATGCTGCAAGCCCGACAAGCAACAAAGCAGAAAATATTTTAATGATATTTTTCCTGGAAAAATAATTTTTGTCCGGATGGACTTCTAAAAATGTGAGAATGAGTAAAAGCATGGACAGAAAAGGAAGGGTTAAATAATCTGCAACTTTCGTTAAATAAATAAGACCACATACAAAGGCAATGAGGATAATCGGAATATAAATCCATCTTTTTTTTATGATGTCAGGCAAGGCAATACACTCCTTAAGCTTGTCTTTAATACAAGCATATGAAGCGTGTGCATCATATATGTTTAAAAAGTTAACAGGTACATTTACACGAATGTGACTGTTAACTTTTTTAATTCATAAATATTTCGTTGTACAGCTGTCTATATATCCCTCGGGATACTCAGAGAGCTGTATCGTTTGGATTAATGTATATTACGATACAGTCCGATAACTTTACCAAGAATCGTTACGTTTTCATAATAGAGAGGTTCCATTGTCGGATTTTCAGGCTGCAGACGGAAACGGTTCTTTTCTTTAAAAAATCGTTTGACAGTAGCTTCATCATCTTCTGTCATAGCTACAACAATATCCCCGTTATCCGCAGAATTTTGCTGTTTAACAATAACCATATCATTATCCAGGATGCCTGCCTCAATCATGCTTTCCCCGTCGATAATAAGTACAAACAGATTATCATCCGGTCCGGCTGAAGAGCTGGGAACAGGAATGTATTCCTCAATATTTTCAATTGCAGTAATAGGAATGCCTGCTGTTACTTTACCAATCACAGGTATATAAATGGCTTTATCTCTGGGCGCTTCATTCTCATTGCCGTATATAATTTCAATAGCACGGGGTTTCGTCGGGTCTCTGCGAATATACCCTTTATTTTCTAATCTCTCTAAATGACCATGAACAGTAGAACTTGAAGCTAATTCGACAGCTACTGCAATTTCACGTACGGAAGGCGGATAGCCTTTTTGTTCTACTTCATCTTTAATAAAGTTAAAAATCATCTGCTGTCTTTTTGATAGTTTTGTCATGATTTTCTCCCCTCTAGCATAGGTATTTGTTATTTACAAGTATAGCATGTATTTCTGTCTTTTACAAACAAACGTTCTAAAAATTGTTGACAAGAACAGTTGTTCTTTATATACTATTTTTAGAACAGCTGTTCCGGAGATTTATAAAATAACTGAAGGGGAGTTTTAAAATGTTTGAAAAACTAATGAAGTCTGATGCGTTTTATATTATATCTTTTATTGTAGCTTTGTTATTTTTATATGTAATGATGGTGACGACTGCTTAGATTTTGGAACAGGATGACTTATTTCCTTGCTTATTTTATAAGGATTGAATAAAATTTGTAACGAAAGCGAAACAACATAACAGGATAACCCGGAATTTGGACAAGAACGGTTGACTATTGGAGGAAAAGATATTGCGAACGATTATTTACTGCCGGGTGAGTACAGATAAAAAAACACAGGAAACATCACTGGAAAGACAATACGAAGAATTAACAGCCTTCGCTGAAAAGTTACATTTCACTGTCATTGACTGCATACAGGAAAAAGCCAGCAGCTATGATATCGATAGAGATGGTATATTTAAGCTTCTTGATTATTTTTCCCGTCAAGAAGCTGACTGTCTTTGTATTCAGGATGAAACGAGGCTGGGAAGAGGAAATACAAAAATTGCTTTATTTCATCAACTGCGAAAAATGAATATACCGATTTATACCGTAACGCATGAAGGGGAACTCGAATTGAATGAGTCTGACTCGATGGTCCTGAACATTGTCGGTATAGTAGAAGAACATCAGCGCAAATTACATAATATGAAAATAAAACGGGGCATGCGCAGAGCTGTATCTAATGGATATAATCCGCAGGAAAATTTAAATCATATTGATCAGTCTCCCGGAAGAGAACGTGCTGAGATTCCAATTAAAGAGATTGTACGGCTTCGTCAGAATCAATTAACATTTCAAGAAATTACATCGGTTTTAAATGGACTGGGGTATCACGCCTCGAAAGCAACGATCCATCGCCGCTATCAGGAATATATCAATTCCTTGAATGATGACTGACAGTGACGTAATATAGAAGGGTAAAACAATGCTTTAGATTATCCGACATGTCATAATGCATTGACAACATTTTGAATATGTAGCGACAGAAGGAGGGACAAGTTATGTTGTCTAAAGACAAATTAGATAGAATAAACGTATTAGCGAAAAAATCGAAAAATGAAGGTTTGACCGAAGACGAAAAAACAGAACAGAAAGAACTTCGTGAAGCGTACCTTGCAAATGTGCGGGGAGCTTTTAAAAATCACTTAAAAGGGATGACAGTAGTGGACCCTGAAGGCAATGATGTGACACCGAAAAAACTCCGTGATTATCAGGATCGTAACAAGAAACATTAATTGGCTGCATGGACTTAGCTTGTATCGTTCCGTATTTCATTATAAAATAGAGTTATGAACAGAATATGTTTGCAGTGGAAGGAGAAAAATAATGACACAAGAAATTGAACAACTATCCATTAATACGATTCGCACATTAGCTATTGATGCAATTGAAAACGCAAGCTCAGGCCATCCTGGTTTGCCAATGGGGGCAGCACCGATGGCTTACACACTTTGGACTGACTTTATGGATCATAATCCGAAGAATTCAAAATGGTTCAACCGGGATCGTTTTGTATTATCAGCGGGGCATGGTTCGATGTTACTTTACAGCCTGTTGCATTTATCCGGCTATAAAGTTTCTATTGACGATTTAAAAAATTTCCGTCAATGGGATTCAAAAACACCGGGGCATCCGGAAGTGCATCATACAGACGGGGTTGAAGCAACAACCGGTCCATTAGGACAGGGTATTGCGATGTCTGTTGGAATGGCAATGGCAGAAGCACATCTTGGCGCGACTTATAATAAAGAAGGTTATGATGTAGTAGATCATTACACTTACGCTATTGTCAGCGATGGAGATTTAATGGAAGGGATTTCTCACGAAGCAGCGTCGCTTGCAGGCCACATGGGCTTAGGGAAGCTGATTGCTTTATATGATTCCAATGATATTTCATTAGACGGCGATTTAGACCGTTCATTCTCTGAAAACACAGAACAACGCTTTAAAGCATATGGCTGGCAAGTACTGCGGGTAGAAGACGGCAATGATCTCAAAACTATTCGTCAGGCGATTAAAGAAGCACAGCAAAATAAAGACCAGCCGACATTAATTGAGGTCAAAACTGTTATTGGTTATGGTTCTCCAAATAAATCTGCTTCCAGCGCTGCCCACGGAGCTGCACTTGGAGCGGACGAAGTGAAATTAACAAAAGAGAATTACAATTGGACGTATGATGAATTCCATGTACCTGATGAAGTATATGCCGACTTTAAAGAAAAAATTATTGATGACGGTTCAGACAAAGAAGCTGCTTGGAATCAACTTGTTTCAGCTTATACGGAAGCTTTTCCGGAGTTAGGTAAAAACTTAGAACTTGCAATAAAAGGGGAACTTCCTGAAAACTGGGAAGAAAATCTGCCGGTTTATGAGGAAGGTTCTAAGCTGGCTACACGCGCTTCATCTGGTGAAGTATTAAACGCCGTGGCGAAAACTGTTCCAAACTTTTTTGGAGGCAGTGCAGACCTGGCTGGATCGAATAAAACAACAATCAAAGATGAAAATGATTTTACAAAAGAAGATTATACCGGACGCAATATTTGGTTTGGTGTACGAGAACATGCCATGGGCGCAGCATTAAATGGAATGGCTCTTCACGGAGGATTAAATATCTTTGGGGGAACATTCTTTGTATTCAGTGACTATTTACGTCCTTCTATCCGCCTGGCATCTATTATGAATGCACCGGTAACTTATGTATTCACCCATGATTCGATTGCAGTAGGTGAAGATGGACCGACGCATGAACCTATTGAACAATTAGCAGCTTTACGTGCTATGCCGCATTTATCGCTCATTCGTCCAGCAGATGCCAATGAAGTACAGGCTGCGTGGAGAATAGCTTTAGAGTCAACTAACCAGCCGACAGCTCTTGTGTTGACACGCCAAAACATTCCTACACTGGCTCATACGGCAGAACTTGCATACGACGGCGTTAAAAAAGGCGCTTATATTGTAAGTGACTCTGAAAAAGAGACACCAGATGCGCTGCTTTTAGCTACCGGTTCTGAAGTTCACTTGGCAGTTGCAGCTCAAGAAGCTCTTCAAGCAAAAGATATCGATGTGCGAGTAGTTAGTATGCCTTCTTGGGACCGTTTTGAAGTACAAGATGAAGCTTATAAAAATAAAGTACTTCCGAAAGAGGTAACTGCCAGAGTCGGACTTGAAATGGCTTCCTCATTCGGATGGGACCGTTATGTCGGTCTGGAAGGCAAAACCCTTACCATTGATCGTTTCGGTGCTTCTGCTAATGGCGATTTAATTATTGAAAAATATGGTTTTACCGTAGAAAACGTTGTTCAATTAGTAGAAGAAGTAACGAAATAAAAAAGAATATATGATGTCTATAAAGAGAGAGATGGATACCATTTCTCTCTTTATTCTTGTATTCGACAAAAGAAGTTGTTTCTTGCACGCTATTTTGACAAGTTCCGGAGATAGATTCCCCTATAATAGATAGACAAAGGGGGAATACGTGATGAATGAATACGCAATTTATTGGATAGAAGAAAATGTGGCAAAAAACTATTTTCATAAAAGTGATTTATTACATCGGTTCTTTTTGGAATGTAATGAGAAAAAGGATGAAATCATTATAAGAAAGCAATTTCGATTTATAACACGAAAAATCCATTTTTATAAGTTTGCTATGCATTTGAAGACGTTTTCTTCGCCGGAAATTAACGTAAAACGAATTGGAAATCGAGTTCTCATAAAAAGGGGAGAAGAGACAGTTTGCCTGTATATTGAGAATGGAGAATTAATTTTGAAATGTAATCATTTAACTACCGCAGTGTCACTGCTTTTTCCTATTTTAGAAGATATTCATCCTTATTTCTTTGTTCAGGGGAAAGATACACCGCAATACGGGTGGATTTCTCCTAAGCCATTGAAAGCTATGAATGATGAAAGTCAAGTGTTGTATAATTTCCTCTAATCTAATATACTGTACTAGAGACAACACGAAGGAGGAAATGTAGTAACATGAGTACGATATGGGTAGTATTAATTGCAATTGCAGCTTTAATTGCTGGTGTTGCTCTTGGATTTTTCATTGCTAGAAAATATATGATGAACTACTTGAAAAAGAATCCGCCGATCAATGAGCAAATGCTTCGTACATTGATGATGCAAATGGGCCAAAAGCCGTCACAAAAGAAAATCAATCAAATGATGCGGTCTATGAATAACCAAAATCAGAAATAACCCTTGATATATCAGCCTTACAACCATCTTGATTTTTTCTGATTATAATAAAAAACTGTCGGATTAATTTTTTCTTTAAAGTAAAAAGTGATTGGTTACGTAATTTCAAAAACCATTTTTCTGTTAAAAGTGAAGCAGAAGAGTGGTTTTTTATTTTCTTGTATGATTTAGTTACTCAACTTACGTACTTAAAAATAAGCATATAAACCTTGCTTTGAGTTAAAGTGTCCTGCTATTTTTTTGAACAGGGTATGGTGTACAGCTCCCGCTCCGGCCAAGCCCCCCGCTTTCCGACGTACAACGGTTTTTGATGGGGCGAGTAACCGCAGTCCCAGGACGTCCTAGTGTCGGCCGTTGGTCACAGGACGTGACCGGTCTTAGCCGACTAGGAGTCTCCGTGGTTGGCCTGCGCTCTAATAGGATGCTACAGCGTTTGGAAGAAATAACATCCTGATGAAGTGAGATAAAATAATGGCTTTCATGCACAGAAAGGAATGCTTGCTGAACATTTTTATCATGCACCACGAAAAATGTGTTCTGTCTAATCTACTTTTATTTGTTCAGCTATTTCATATAGAGAACATCCTACTAGCGGAGGCGGACCGTTTTGACTCCTGAGGGATCAGCGCGCTCTTCAGCTAACTTTTGCCAAGCGCTCTTCTTGGCAAAAGTTAGCTGAAGAGCGTGCCCCTAGGAAAGCAAAACGGTCCGCCGCAGCGGTGATATGCCTCACACTTTCCCTTCTCATCTTTCTCAACAGCTGTATGAAAGAAACGATCAATCTCTGTTCCCTTGGAATGGAAGTTACTTTTAAAGTCCGAAAATTGAGTTAGTTAAAAATCCTTCCTAAAAAAGATCAAAACGAAATCTATAATAGGTATTACACCATCAAATTCAGCGAAGAACCGAAAAAGGAGAAGAGAATATTTTTGAAATTTCATTCATAAAGTGTGTATAGATTGTCATAAATTTGACTTTTATTTTTGTGTTTCTCTGTTAAAATAGAGATGATTAGGGGGGAGTCATGTGGAAGAGATTAATATTTTTCTGGCCTTTGCAGCTGGATTCCTTTCATTTATTTCGCCTTGTGTTCTTCCTTTATACCCTGTATTTCTTTCGTATATTACTGGAATGAGCATGGATGAAGTAAATCAAGATGATAAACGGCTCGATCGAAAAGCGATATTACATACAATATGTTTTCTAATCGGTTTTTCAAGTATTTTTATAATGATTGGATTTACGACAACATATATTTCCGAATTTTTAATGACTTATCAAGATACCATTAGACAGATTGGCGCTATTTTAATTATCTTTTTTGGTCTGGTTATTGTAGGCGTTTTAAATTTCGAATTTCTGATGAAAGATCGTAAAATTCAGTTTAAAAACCGTCCGGCCGGGTTTTTTGGTTCCATTATTATTGGAATGGCGTTTTCTTTAGGCTGGACACCGTGTACTGGACCGATTTTAATGGTTGTATTCTCGTTAGCGGCAACGAATCCAAATATTGGGCTTGTTATGATGATCAGCTATATCTTAGGTTTTGCTATTCCTTTCTTGTTACTTGCTTTTTTCATCGGCAAATTAAAGTGGTTTAGAAAGCATAGCAAAAAAATGGTGAAAATCGGCGGATGGATTATGATATTCATGGGGGTTGCCTTATTCTTTGATTGGATGACGAAAATTACAGCGTTTTTAGCAAATTTATTCGGATTTTCCGGTTTTTAAATTTATTGATATGATAACCGGATTCCTTTGAAAACATTTTATTGAGCGGGAAGTATCGGCCGCTATGACGTGGACCGGTATTTTCTGTTGTATAAAGAAAAGAGTTGTTATTTATGTATTTAGCAATTGCGACAACAGCTGTCTTTGCATTCATGGCAATTGTGATGATTTTTGTACGAATGCGTGCTTCCAGAAGGCCGGCATCTGTAAAAAAGATTATATTACCGCCTTTTTTCATGAGTACGGGTGCATTGATGTTCTTATTTCCCATGTTTCGGATAAGCTGGCTTCAGGTTGCAGAAGCGTTGGCTGTGGGAATCATATTTTCGATTTTTTTAATAAAAACATCAAAATTAGAGCTTTCTGATGATAATATTTACGTCAAACCTTCGAAAATGTTTCCGGTTATTTTAGTTGGCTTATTAATCATTCGTATCACTATTAAGCTTATTATTGGGACAAGCATCTCCGTAGGCGAGACCTCAGGAATGTTCTTTTTACTTGCCTTAGGGATGATAGGTACATGGAGGCTGGCTATGCTCTATCAATATGTACAATTAACCAAAAAGCAAAGTGCATGACGTTCTGCACTTTGCTTTTTGGTTGCGGACAAATTCCAATGCTGAAAGAACCTGAAAAATTCCTGCTGCCAAGATATACGAATTAACCTTATGAATTTTTCTGTTTGTATTTTTCTCTCCAATTCTCCTGATAGTCTTCTTTGGATTGTTTGAAAAAAGATTCATATGGAGTGACATCAATGTTTTTTTCTTTTAGTTTTTTACGAAGAAATTTGTGATCTTTTTTCGGTGTTGCTAAAATATATCCTTCTATCAATGTTGCATGTGTAATAGTAGCTTCATTTTTCTGAATGGATAACTCTCCAATTTTGCTGGCGATTCTTTGTCTGGCTACATCTCTGAACAGTTCAGGAACAGGGGAGACCAATTCTTCCAAAAAGTCCTTTTCTGTTTGGGACCATTTATGTATGGTTTGCTCTAAATAATGTTCTTCCCAGTCCATAATAGATCGTCCGTCTTCTTTCGGGAGTTTTTTTAAAAACTTTCGAAACATAAAATATCCACCGATTGCCATTAAACCAATTAATAAACAGCCCCACAGTATAATAATCAGTGATATCATCGCACACCTCACCTTAATTTTACATGAAAAAATTACGAATATTGCTAATTTATTCTCAACTAATCAATTTATTTTTTTAGAAAATTGTAGTAACATGAATTTAACCATTGTTAAGTTTCCTTACTTTAACATTATAAAGATAATAAGAAATATACACAAGTATTCATAATTGTTTCGTCATAATCATACATATTATTTATAACACCTTCTGAAAGGAGCATGGGTATGGATAGAAATAATAGAAATGAGAACCCGAGTGACTTACAAAGTTCTGAAAGTCGTTATAATTTACACCCTGATGCAGCGCTTTCAGCGGCCATTATTTCATGGCTGAGCAAGAAAATAGAAGGAATAGTAGTGGTCATGAATACCAATCAGGAAATTGAATATATTAGTGACTCTGTATATGGGATACTTGGCTATGATCCGGAAGAAGTAATCGGAAAAACGTGGAGCAATTCTCCGATTAAAATAGATTCAGAAATTATTTCACAAGCTGTAGCAGATGACGAAATGAAACACAAAAAACTATTAATAGACATTCCGGATAAAAATGGGGAGAAGCTTTCTTTTTCTTGTGAGTTAAACAATATTTTTCAAGATATAGATGTTGAAAAAAGATACTTGTTTTACCTGGAACGAAAAGAAGAAGATACCAGGTTGGATGATTTAATGATTCGTTCGGAAAAGATGAATGTAGCTGGGCAGTTAGCTGCCAGTTTGGCTCATGAAATCCGCAATCCGCTTACATCGCTGAAAGGTTTTTTGCAATTGCTGCAGGCTGGTGCACAGCATAAAGAAGAATATTTTAATGTGATGATTGAAGAAGTCGATAAAATTGAGTCGATTACATCTGAACTGCTATTTATTTCTAAGCCGTTGACGGACAACCGTTCCAAAGAAAAAGTAACAAAAATGATGCAAGATGTAGAACTGTTATTACAATCGCAAGCGACGCAAAAAGATATTCAAATTCAATTGCAAAGCAGTACAGAAGCGTCTATTCTTTGTGACCGGTCCCAAATTAAACAAGTTCTGATTAATCTGGTGAAAAATGCGATTGAAGCCATGGAACAGTCCGGAAAAATAATCGTAGAAGCGGAAGAAATAGAACATAAAGTAAAATTATCCGTTATTGATGAAGGCTGCGGGTTGCCGGAAGATGCCGTGCATCGATTGGGAGAGCCGTTTTTCACAACGAAAAGTTCTGGTACAGGACTGGGGCTTTTGATTACGAAGAAAATCCTCAGCAACCATGACGCCGATCTGCATATGTATAATAATGTCTCCAAAGGGAGTACATTTGAGATTATTTTTCCTAAAGCTGATGACGAAGCTGGTATAGACGAATAATGTTATCCTGGTTGTTTTATATTCCTTTTTTCTATTAATAATCAGCAATCATATAAGTTAAATTTATCTCTTGGCATAACTTTTTACTATCTACTATTTAACAATAATTATTTGTTTTATTTACTAGATTCCTATATTATATATTATGAACGGTTTATTAATTGGAATAGCATATGAATGAAAAAAGGAATACCTTCTTTATTGTAATGAGAAGAAGGGTAGGAAATGAAAGGGGTAACACTATATGTCGAACACAAATGCGTATAATGCAAAAAAGCAGTTCGAATTGAATGGTAAAACGTATAATTATTACCATTTGAAAGCGCTGGAAGAAGCGGGTTTAGGTAAAGTAGATCGCTTGCCTTTTTCTGTGCGTGTTCTTTTAGAATCATTATTAAGACAACAAGATGGCCATCAAATTAAAAATGAGCATGTTGAATCCTTAGCACAATGGGGAACAGATAAAGCTACAGGGGAAGATGTTCCGTTCAAGCCTTCTCGTGTCATCCTTCAAGATTTTACAGGGGTACCTGCCGTTGTAGATCTTGCATCCCTTCGTAAGGCAACTGTTGACCTAGGAGGAGAGCCGGATAAAATCAACCCGGAAGTTCCTGTAGACTTAGTTATTGACCACTCTGTACAAGTTGACCAATATGGTACTTCGGATGCGTTACGTGCAAATATGGAACTGGAATTTGAACGTAATGCTGAGCGTTATCAGTTCTTAAACTGGGCACAGAAAGCATTTAATAACTATCGTGCTGTACCGCCTGCAACTGGTATTGTCCATCAGGTAAACCTGGAGTATCTGGCTGATGTTGTGCACGCACGTGAAAATGAAGACGGTACTTATGATACATTCCCGGATTCACTTGTGGGAACAGACTCTCATACGACGATGATTAACGGCCTTGGTATTCTTGGCTGGGGCGTTGGCGGAATTGAAGCAGAAGCAGGTATGCTTGGACAGCCTTCTTTTTTCCCTGCACCGGAAGTTATCGGCGTGAAATTTACAGGTTCCTTCCCGAATGGAACAACAGCAACCGACCTGGCATTAAAAGTAACGCAAGTGTTGCGTGAACAAAATGTTGTCGGGAAATTCGTAGAGTACTTCGGTCCAGGACTGAAGGATATGCCATTGGCAGACCGTGCTACCATTTCCAACATGGCTCCGGAATATGGTGCTACTTGCGGTTTCTTCCCGATTGACCAGGAAACATTGGATTATCTGAAATTAACCGGACGCAGTGATGAATTAATCAGCGTTGTAGAAAAATACAGTAAAGAAAATGACTTATGGTATGATTCAGATGATGCGGATCCAGAATATACACAAGTCATCGAAATTAACTTGTCCGAATTAGAGCCGAATCTTTCCGGTCCAAAACGTCCGCAAGATTTAATCGCTCTTTCTGACATGAAAAAAGAATTCAATAAAGCAATAACTGCGAAAGAAGGCAACCAAGGATTCGGATTAGATAAATCTGAATTTGATAAAGAGGTTGAAATCAACCATCCAAACGGAAAAACTTCTGTGATGAAAACAGGAAGTCTTGCGATTGCGGCGATTACATCCTGTACAAACACATCCAACCCTTACGTGATGTTAGGTGCTGGATTGGTTGCGAAAAAAGCAGTTGAAAAAGGCTTGGAAGTTCCTGAGTATGTCAAAACGTCATTAGCACCTGGTTCAAAAGTAGTAACACGCTACTTGGAAGATGCCGGTTTGCAAACGTATTTAGATCAATTAGGCTTTAACCTTGTAGGTTACGGATGTACAACATGTATCGGTAACTCGGGTCCATTACGTGAAGAGATTGAACAAGCGATTGCCGAGAATGATTTAGTCGCATCTTCCGTATTATCCGGTAACCGTAACTTTGAAGGGCGTATCCATCCGCTGGTGAAAGCAAACTACCTTGCTTCTCCGCCACTTGTTGTTGCCTATGCACTGGCTGGAACAACGGATTTGGATCTCGTAAAAGAGCCTATTGGCAAAGATTCAGACGGTAAAGATGTTTACATGCAGGATATTTGGCCAACACTGACAGAAATCAAAGATGAAGTACAAAAAGTAGTAACACCTGAAATTTTCCGTAAAGAGTATGAAGATGTTTTCAACTCAAACGAAAAATGGAATGAAATTGATACAACAGATGAACCGTTGTTTGAGTGGGATGAAGATTCTACTTATATTCAAAACCCACCATTCTTTGAAGGTTTAACGCCTGAGGCAGGTACTGTTGAGCCACTTAGCGGGTTACGTGCTATCGGCCTGTTTGGAGATTCTGTCACAACCGACCATATCTCACCAGCAGGTGCTATCGCAAAAGATATGCCAGCAGGTAAGTTCTTGCAGGAAAAAGGTGTTTCACCTAGAAACTTTAACTCTTACGGATCTCGCCGTGGTAATCATGAGATTATGATGCGTGGTACATTTGCAAACATTCGTATCCGTAACTTGCTGGCTCCTGGCACAGAGGGCGGTTATACAACATACTGGCCAACTGGCGAAGTCATGCCAATCTATGATGCTGCAATGAAATATCAACAAGATGGAACAGGTCTTGTAGTTATCGGCGGAAAAGATTATGGCATGGGCTCTTCCCGTGACTGGGCTGCAAAAGGTACAAATCTGTTAGGAATCAAAATGGTTATTGCGGAAAGCTTTGAGCGTATTCACCGTTCGAACCTTGTTATGATGGGTGTATTGCCGCTTCAATTTGAAAAAGGCGACAGTGCGGAAAGCTTAGGGCTAACAGGGAAAGAAACATTTGCTGTAGATGTGGATGAAACTGTAAAACCTGGCGATTTAGTAAACGTAACTGCAACAGATGAAGATGGAAAAGTAACTTCCTTTAAAGCAGTTGCCCGTTTTGATAGTGATGTTGAAATTGATTACTATCGTCATGGTGGTATCCTGCGTATGGTACTGCGTGATAAAGTAAAAGCATAAGCAGTTAGATATGTAACTGATAACGAAAAAGAGTTTTGCTGATTGAAGGCAAAACTCTTTTTCTATGGAGTCTATATTCTTTACAAATTTTGCGTTCCTCTTTACGATAGAAGCAGGAAAACTATGTGGATGGTGGGAGATACGATTGTATAAACGAATATTTGCGCTTACTCTATTGCTTGTTCTTGTCGGGGTTGTTATTGCAAATGTGATCGTGGATAGAACAGATGATACAACAGGGGGAGAAGAGGAGGCGGAACTTGTAGACGATGGTTCATCCAGCCAAGGTGCCGGCATTGCACCTGCAGAAAGTACTGGAATAGAGCCCGGTGAACCCGCTCCTGACTTTGAACTCGAGACGTTGGAAGGAGAAAGTTTTCGTCTGTCTGATTTACAGGGAGAGAAGGTGATTTTAAACTTCTGGTATTCTTGGTGCCCTCCTTGTATTGAAGAAATGCCTGAAATACAGGAATTCTATGACGATTATCAGGATGAGGTAGAAGTAGTTGCTGTTAATATGACACAGCATGAAAATCAATTGTCGGATATCGGGGATTTTATTGATGAAAATGAACATACTTTTACAGTACCGTTAGATGAGGACGATTCGTTATCGGAACCATATGTTGTCTATGCTGCACCGACGACATATTTTATAGGAACAGATGGTACGATACAACAGCCTAGAAGAATTGGACCGATGGATTATGAATTCATGGAAGAAATGGTTCAGGGAATGGATTAATTGACCGAGAAGGAAGAGGAGGAAGAAAGTTTGTTAGTTACAGAAACACCTATAGAAGTAAGATATCAGGAAACCGATCAGATGGGAGTGGTGTATCATGCTAACTACCTTGTATGGTTTGAAATCGGCCGTACAAAGTTTGTAGAGGCGTTAGGGCTTAACTACCATCAAGGTATGGAGCAGCAAAATGTTGTTTCTCCGGTGATTGACGCGCACATTTCCTATAAAAATGCTGTGCGCTATGGTGAAAAACCAGTTGTAAAAACATGGCTGGAAGCTTATGATGGCTTACGTACGGTTTATCGGTATGAAATTTTAACAGAAACAGGAGACACTGCTGTTACAGGTACGACCACACATACGATTGTGGATAAAGACACATTTCGGCCGCTGTCGATCCGCAGAAAATTTCCTGATTGGCATGCTGCCTATCAAAAACAGCTTGGCAGTTAAGAAAGTATAAACTTTCTTACTGCATAAGTGTAACTAAGGTTGTCACCTAAAGGCTTGGTGACAACCAAGTTTTCTAAAGAAAGAGGAGTAAGAATGGCTTTTGGCTTAAAAAGAGAAGAATTAAATCAGTGGAAGCGAAATGTCCGGGCCGGGAAAATTGATTTTATTACGCATTATTGGCTGGATGACCGCTTTCCTGGCTGCAATACAGTGACCAAAGTGGGTTGCAGTGATTTGGAAAAACTGAAAGAATGGGGCAGAAAATATCAGCTGGATGAATCCTGGATTGATTTAAAGCCGGAATACCCCCATTTTGATCTATTCGGTGATTACCAGTGGAAAATTTTAAAATCAGAAAACCGGTTGGAGCAATTGGAACGGTTTCAGTAAAAAAACGCAGGTGAGCTACCTGCGTTTTTTTACTGTCTATTCGTTTCTTTCGAGGTATTCTATTTTAGGTTCCTGGCTGGAATCATCATAAGATATGGACAAATCAGCGCCTTCAAAATACCAATCATCTGATTCTTCGATAAAAAACAGAATATCGTTTACTTTGGCAGAAGCTGCTTCATTTTCGGGTTCCTCCGCTTTTATACCAAGTGAAAATCCAGCTATTCTGCCGCCCACTCCGCCATATCTCGGGAAGAAACGGACATGTTTTTCATCTTGAAGATCTAACTCTTCTTTATACCAATTTGCTGCTTGTTCTGTTACTGTTATTTCCATTCTATCTCTCCCTTCCAAGAAAAAACGTTAAGGGTGCTTTTTCTTTTCACCCTTTTCCGGGACGTAATCCACGCCCCCTGCATGAAACGGGTGACATTTACTAATTCTTTTTATAGATAATATAGCCCCTTTAAAAAAACCAAAACGTCGGAACGCCTCTAATGCATAAGCGGAACAAGTAGGGTAGAAACGGCAAGACGCCGGTGTGAAAGGGCTAATAGCAAGCTGATAAAAGCGGATTAGCCCAATAAAAATATATTTCATTTGATTATCACCCTTGTCCGTTACGCTTGTCGTAGGTAACCGAAGCAATGGCATCATGCATATGAATCGACTCTTCATTACGGCAGGCTACATAAAACTTCATTACTGCAGGTAATTCATACAAATCGGCAGCAATTAAACGAACGATATCCTCCACAAATCGAGGATTTTCATAAGCAGATTCTGTCACCATTTTTTCATCCGGTCTTTTCAAAACAGGATGAAGCCTGGCACTTGCATTGCTTTCGGCAGCTTCTAATAAAAGTACTTTCCAATCTTCATCTTCATTGGAAAAGTCAGGGTCAAGTTCTGCTTCAACCGTTACATTCCCACGTTGATTATGCGCACTATATTCACTGATTTCTTTAGAACAAGGGCACAATGTTGTAATTTGTACATTTAAAGAAACATTGATTTGATACCCCTTGTTTGCTGAATAACATACGGAAACAGATGCTTCAGCATGGTTCAGTCCAGCCGCAGAGCTATAAGGTGCTTTTCGCTCATAAAACCATGGAAAGCTGACGGAAATCGTTGCGTCTGTCTGTTCCAGTTTCGTTGCCAAATCCTTTGTGAATTGTTTTAATGCACCTACGGAGACGTTGAATCCGTTTTGATGGTATTGCTCCAGCAGTTCCATGAAACGGCTCATATTTGTTCCTTTGCTGTTTGCAGGGATGCTGGATGAGAATGAGAATGTACCGATAGTAGTTTGTTCCAATGGAGCTTGTCCGCTTAACACACGAACAGGATATTTTACATTGGAAACACCGACTGCATCTAAATCAAAAAGAAAATCGCGTTTTACATTTTGTAGATCGGCCATTTTATTTTTTTCAGTCGGTTTTTTCTTCTCGCCGGGTGGTACAGAACCAAATAATTTATGCCTTTCTTCCTTTGAAGGAAGTTTTTTTAATGGAATGGTGTTGAATTGCTGCATAGAAAACGCCCTTTCTAGATAAACCCTGAAGTAGTCAGATGTTTAAACAATCATTATAGCCACTAGTATACTGAATCAAGCTTAAATATTCAATTTATCGGCTTTTACATCCAAGTTATTTTAGGCTCTGTCCCTTTTACTATTCGTTTAATATTTGACCAGTGCCGGTACGTTACAAAGATGGTTAATATCAGAATAACAACGGTTAATCCGGTGTTCTGGAAAAACAATGATGCGAAAAAAGCAATAACTCCTGTAATCATAGAGGAGAGGGACACATATTTAGATAAATACAACGACAGAAAAAAAGTTGCAATCATAATAACAAATAAGATGGGATTAATTCCCAGAATCATCCCGCCGGATGTTGCCACCGCTTTGCCGCCTTTAAATTTAGCAAAAATCGGATAAGTATGTCCTAAAACAGCAATAATACCAATAATTAATGGGTAAGCATCAGCATGAAATAACTGCGGCAACACAGCAGCTGTCGTCCCTTTTAAAATATCACCCAGAATAACAATGCTGCCCGCCTTAAAACCAAGTACACGAAAGGCATTAGTGGCTCCAAGGTTACCGCTTCCGTGTTCACGAATATCTATTTTATAACCAATTTTGCCAATAACTAAGGCGAATGGAATAGATCCTAAGAGATATGCAATAATCCCGAAAATAATATAATCCATGCGTTCCCAACTCTCTTTTTCAAATTCTTATTCTATATTCCTAAAGCTATTTTAGCATGAACCAATCGGTTTAAGTACATATTTTTTTAGAAAAGTACCCGAAAGCTTGTATATATATAAATTGGATTCATAACTCTAACTTGTGTGCTTAAACAATAAAGTGATTTATTTTTGGATTAAGCGCATTAACTAGCGTAGTGTTTTCCGTAGCGGTCATTATCCCCTAAATTTAGTTGATTTTGATGAGGAGCTCTGATGAAGCCAAATAAATAGTAACCGTAAGTTGATTTATTTTATTTGTCTTTTCATTGGAGAGAAAATAAAATAATGAATGGGTTTTAAACACGTATAAACGGGAATCTTTTTTGGAAGGAGGTTTTTCATGATTACATTTAACGATATTACAAAAACGTTCCCGGATGGAACAACTGCTGTCGATCAATTTAATCTTACAGTGGAAAAAGGCGAATTGATGACATTGATCGGTCCCAGCGGCTGCGGAAAAACAACAACAATGAAGATGATTAACCGTTTGATCGATCCGTCTGCAGGAACGATATACATAGACGGAAAACCGGTAAGTGATTATTCCATTCATGAATTACGGTGGAATATTGGATATGTCCTACAGCAGATTGCTTTATTCCCTCATATGACTATTCGGGAAAATATCCAGGTAGTTCCTGAGCTGTTGAAATGGAGTAAAAAGAAAACGGAGAAGCGAACAGATGAATTGTTAGATATGGTCGGGCTGGATCCCTCTACTTTTAAAAAACGATATCCACGCGAGCTTTCTGGCGGTCAGCAGCAACGCATCGGTGTTATCCGGGCATTAGCTGCAGACCCGGACATTATTTTAATGGACGAGCCATTCAGCGCGCTTGACCCGATTAGCAGAGAACAACTGCAAATCGATATCGACAAACTGCAAAAAGAGATAAAAAAGACGATTGTGTTTGTAACGCATGATATGGATGAAGCATTAAAAATGAGTGACCGGATTTGCTTGATGAGAGAGGGAAGTGTGGTGCAGTGTGACTCACCAGAACAATTAATGAAACATCCTCAGAATGATTTTGTCGAAGAATTTATAGGGAACCGGCAATCGCCATGGCTGAAATCTGTTCAGGAAGTTATGAAAACAGATGTGCATTCTCTGTATGAACAGGAGCAAGAAAATACTGTGACAATTCCTATAAAAAGCACCTTGGAAGATGCATTTACAATCATCCAGTCAGCAAACCAGGCGGTGTTTCCGGTAGTGGATAATGATCAAAAAATTGTTGGAATGGTGACAAGAGATGAAATGCTTCATTACTTCTATCAGCAGGAGAAGGAAGGGGCGAGCATTTTATGAATGCCTTTATTGACGTATTCCAAAGTCGGCAGGATATGCTCCTTCAAGCTATTTGGGAGCATTTGCAAATTTCTTTAATTTCACTCGGTGTTGCGATTTTAATTGCTGTACCAATAGGCATTATTCTGACAAGATATCCGCGTGTAGCTGAGCCGATCATTGGTACTTCTGCTGTGTTGCAGACCATACCAAGTCTTGCTGTGTTGGCATTTTTAATCCCCTTTTTAGGGATTGGTATTCAGCCGGCTATTGTAGCATTAGTACTTTATGGACTGTTGCCGATTCTCAGAAATACATACACAGGAATTGCAGAAGTGGACCCCGCATTACAAGAAGCTGCCAGAGGCATGGGGATGAATGCACGGAAGCAATTAATGAAAGTGGATTTGCCAATTGCGATGCCTGTTATCATGGCTGGTATCCGTACCTCCATGGTTCTTATCGTAGGGACTACAACCATTGCGGCTTTAATCGGTGCTGGCGGTCTGGGAGATATTATTTTACTTGGTTTGGACCGCGGAGGAGATATTCCGCTTGTATTATTAGGAGCGATTCCAGCTGCTTTATTAGCTATTATTCTCGATTTTATTCTGCGTTTATTTGAAAAGCTTTCTAAGAATTATGGAATCAAAGCATTTACAGCAATGTTGATTATTGTTGTTCTTGTTGCGACCATCCCGTTCATGGTTCCGAGCAACCAAAAAGGAGATATTGTTATTGCTGGGAAATTGGGAGCAGAGCCGGAAATCATTATGAATCTCTATAAAATTTTAATCGAAGAAGACAGTGATATTTCCGTTGATATAGAACCGAACCTTGGAAAAACGGATATGGTATTTAATGCGCTGCAGCAAGGAAGTATCGACATTTATCCGGAATTTACAGGTACGGTTATTGTTTCCCTGCTTGATGAACAGGCAGAATCCAACGAAGCAGAAGAAGTATACGTACAAGCCAGAGATGGTATTAAAGAAGCATATAATTTGGAACTTTTAGAGCCAATGTTGTTTAATAATGCATATACGGTAGCTGTGACAGAAGATTTTGCGGAAGAAAATAACCTGGATGATATCTCTGATTTGAAGCCGCTTGAAGATCAGATGACAGCAGGATTCACATTAGAATTTAATGACCGCTATGATGGCTATGTCGGAATGCAGGATATTTATAATCTGGACTTTAATGAGGTAAATACCATGGATCCAGGTCTTCGTCAAGAGGCGATTGCCAGTGGAGAGGTGGATGTGATTGACGCTTATGGAACAGATAGTTATATGGTAGAATTAGGGCTAGTATCCTTGGGAGATTCTGAAAACTTATTCCCGTCCTATCAGGGTGCACCGTTAATGCGGGAAGACACGTTAGAGCAGTATCCGGAACTGGAAGACATTCTGAATCAATTAAGCGGACAAATTACAGATGAGGAAATGCAGGAGATGAATTACCAAGTGGATTATGAGGATGCAGCTGCAGAAGATGTTGCCAGAGATTATTTAACAGAAAACGGCTTTGTTGAGTAAGAAAAAGCAGGAGTACCAAAGAAGTATTTTAAAGGAGGAATAACCATGCCTGTTGAAAACCCAAGTCAAGAAAGATTGAAAGAAATTCTGGAGAATGCCAAAACCATCGCAGTTGTAGGTTTATCTGCTAATCCGGAGAGAACCTCCCATCAAATTGCTAAAAGGATGCAGGAGGAAGGATATAAAATCATTCCGGTAAATCCGACAATTGATGAGGTGCTAGGGGAAAAAGCTTTCTCTACCCTGGCAGAAGTAGATGAATCGATTGATATTATTAATGTTTTCCGCCGGCCAGAGTATCTGATGGAGGTTGCAAAAGATGCCGTACAAACAGATTGTAAAATGTTCTGGGCGCAGCAGGGAATTGTAAACGAAGAAGCTTATGATTATTTAAAAAAACATGATTTTGACGTAGCGATGGATCTTTGTATTAAAGTGATACACGCTGTTTTATTAAAATAACGCAGGGGCAATTACGACCTTTCGACAGCGCGTAATTTGTTGGTTGAAGCCGCTTTGTTATTACCGCAGAAGAAAAGCTGAATCCGGGATGATAAACCGTTTTTCAGCTTTTCTCATGTTAAAGGTTTATTTGTTACTATTCACAGCCACCAAATAAAAATAATATATTTTCAGAGCTCTTCACCAAAATTTATGGTAGACAAATTAAGTTTTAAGGGTAGCCACCGCTACGGCGGACCGTTTTGCTTTCCTAGGGGCACGCTCTTCAGCTAACTTTTGCCAAGGAGATCGCTTGGCAAAAGTGGATCTTCAGAGGGTGCTAATCCCTCAGGAGTCAAAACGGTCCGCCTCCGCTAACGGTGTGTTCTATCCTGTTTGATATAGCTGTGTTAAAAACGTTAAACCAGAAAAGAATCTATTTAGAGCATAACCCCAGCACAGCTATTTTCTTTTCGCCAAAGCTATTCTTGATATGCATCATCTATGCTCCTTCAAACTGCTGAAGCAGCCATTTGAAACACAGAATGACTTTGTTATCCGACGTAAAATGATTCATTAATCACTTTATCAGATCATTTTGTATTGCATTCGCTGTAGAACGCTATATGAGCGAAGGAAAAACATGGAGACTCCTATGGGAACAGGGCGAGCTGAAGATCCACTTGAAAAGCGGTCTTCTTTTCAAGTTAGCTGAAGCCGTCCCCATGGAAAGCGGAATGTTTTTCCGTAGCGGTCATTATTCTCTAAATTTAGTTGATTTTGATGAGGAGCTCTGATGAAGCCAAATAAGTTGGCTGTGAATAGTAACGTTTATTTCATTTGCTCATACCTAAAATAAATGATTATCTTGCTTTTCTGCGATTTTTCCAATAAGATATTAATGATGTAAATATGGATATAGTGCGTTTTATCCTGATTTGAATACGTTTTTTTGAAGGTTTATCGGACCGGAAACATGTTTAGACTAGACGAAAAAACAAATTCTGCTCTATAGTGGATAAACAAGGTATTTGCTGAGGAAATACTTTTATGGAGTTAAATAAAGCTTTTATTCTTTTTTCTATTTGCGAATAAAGAACGAATGTTCTATGATGTGTATATGAGGTAGTTTGAAAGGAGAAGATGATTCGTGGAAAATGAATATCAATACTCTGACAGCTCCATCCAAGTGCTGGAAGGGCTGGATGCAGTACGAAAACGACCGGGAATGTATATCGGAAGTACAGATATTCGCGGATTACATCATCTTGTTTATGAAATTGTAGATAATGCTGTAGACGAGGCGCTAGCCGGTCATGGCAATCAAATCACGGTAACCATACATAAAGATGACAGTATTTCTGTGGAGGACAGCGGCAGAGGAATGCCGATCGGGATGCATGCGACGGGGAAACCAACCATCGAAGTTATTTTTACGGTGTTGCATGCAGGCGGAAAATTTGGTCAAGGAAGCTATAAAACAAGCGGAGGGCTGCATGGAGTAGGGGCTTCTGTAGTCAATGCTTTATCGGAGTGGCTGGTAGTAACCACCTACCGTGACGGACATAAATATGAACAACGTTTTGAAAATGGCGGTCATCCGGCAACGACGTTAGAAGATAAAGGGCCTTCCAGAAAAAAAGGTTCTTCTATTCACTTCAAACCGGACCCAACCATTTTCTCGGTAACCGCATTTAATTTTGAAACTATTTCGGAACGTTTAAGAGAATCTGCTTTCTTGCTTAAAGGTTTGAAAATTGAACTCAAAGATGAGCACAATGATGAACAGCAGATTTACCAATATCCGGATGGGCTTCAGTCTTTTGTGAAATGGCTGAATGAAGAAAAAGATGTGCTTCATCCGGTTGTCTCCTTTGAAGGAGAACAATCAGAAATGGAAGTGGACTTTGCATTTCAATTCAATGACGGTTTCGCTGAAAATATGCTCTCTTTTGTCAATCATGTACGGACCAGAGATGGCGGGACACATGAATTTGGAGCAAGATCAGCCATTACCCGCACGGTAAATGATTACGCCCGAAGAGCAGGGCTTTTAAAAGAAAAAGACAAGAACCTGGAAGGAACGGATATCCGCGAAGGACTGACAGCCATTGTATCTGTACGTGTACCGGAAAATAAGCTGCAATTTGAAGGGCAGACAAAAGGCAAATTAGGAACAACAGAAGCACGTTCTGCTGTGGACGCAGTTGTTTCTGAACACCTGAATTACTTTTTAGAAGAAAATGCAGAGACTTCTTCCCTGCTGATTAAAAAATCGATTCGTGCCAAAGAAGCACGGGAAGCTGCAAGAAAAGCGCGGGAAGAAGCCCGTACCGGAAAGAAACGGAAAAGAAAAGATTCCTTGCTGAGCGGAAAATTAACGCCGGCACAATCCAAAAATCCAAAGAGAAATGAATTATATCTAGTCGAAGGAGACTCCGCGGGCGGTTCTGCAAAACAGGGACGTGATCGTAAATTCCAGGCTGTGCTTCCGCTAAGAGGCAAGGTCATTAACACAGAAAAAGCAAAACTGGAAGATGTGTTTAAAAATGAAGAAATCTCAACCGTTATTCATACGATAGGAGCTGGTGTCGGCGGAGATTTTAATATGGATGATGTTCAATATGATAAAATTATCATTATGACAGACGCAGATACGGACGGAGCCCATATCCAGGTGCTGTTGTTAACATTTTTCTATCGCTATATGCGGCCTTTGGTAGAGGAAGGAAAAATATTTATTGCGCTCCCTCCGCTGTTTAAAATTACGAAAGGAAAAGGAAAACAGGAAAAAACACGTTATGCCTGGGATGAAGGGGAACTCCAAAAAGCAGCAAAAGAACTAAAGAATGGCTATGATATCCAGCGTTATAAAGGACTGGGCGAGATGAATGCGGATCAATTGTGGGAGACGACCATGAACCCGGAATCCCGTACGCTTATCCGTGTCTCCATTGATGATATTGCACGTGCGGAACGCAGAGTAACCACTTTGATGGGAGATAAAGTAGAACCCCGTCGTAAATGGATTGAGGGGCATGTTAAATTTGGTTTAGCAGAAGACGGAACCATTTTAGAAAATGAAAATATTCATAAAGAAGAATAGTTCGGAATTGTAAGGAGTGATTCCATTTGGATCAAACAGAGAAATATTTAGACCTTCCTTTAGAAGAAGTTATAGGGGACCGTTTCGGGAGATATAGTAAATATATTATTCAGGACCGTGCGCTGCCGGATGCCAGAGATGGTATGAAACCTGTACAGCGGCGTATTCTTTATGCCATGCATACCGAGAGAAATACGCATGATAAGAACTTCAGAAAAGCTGCTAAAACAGTCGGAACTGTCATTGGTAATTACCATCCGCATGGAGATTCTTCTGTATACGAGGCAATGGTCCGTTTAAGCCAGAATTGGAAAGTGCGTAACAGACTGGTTGAAATGCACGGAAATAACGGCAGTATTGACGGAGACCCTCCTGCAGCTATGCGTTATACCGAGGCCAGATTGTCCCCGATTGCGTCAGAACTTCTTCGGGATATTGATAAAGAGACCGTTGAATACATTCCTAACTTCGATGAAACAACCGATGAACCTGTTGTTTTGCCAGCCAAATTTCCGAATCTCTTAGTAAATGGTTCTACAGGAATTTCTGCAGGATATGCAACGGACATCCCTCCTCATAATCTGGCAGAAGTAATCGACGCAGTCATCATGCGGATTGATAAGCCCGCATCGAGTGTGGATGATTTAATGCATGTGCTGAAAGGGCCTGATTTTCCGACCGGCGGTATTATACAAGGCGTTGAGGGGATTAAAAAGGCATATGAGACCGGTAAAGGAAAAGTTGTCGTTCGCGGAAAAGCAGCGATTGAAACATTAAAAGGCAACCGGGAACAAATTGTTGTGACAGAAGTACCTTTTGAAGTAAATAAAGCCACGATGGTGAAAAAAATAGATGAACTCCGCATTGACAGGAAAGTGGAGGGCATTGCTGAAGTACGTGATGAAACAGATCGGACAGGGCTCCGTATTGTTGTTGAACTGAAGAAAGACGCAAATAGTGAAGGCATCTTAAATTTCTTATATAAAAATACCGACCTGCAGATTACGTATCATTTCAATATGGTAGCTATTAAAGATAAAACACCGACGCTTTTATCACTGCCGCAGCTGCTTGATGCGTATGTCAGCCATCAGCGCGAGGTTGTTACGAATCAGACAAGGTTTGATTTAAATAAGGCGAAGAAAAGAGCGCATATTGTGGAAGGGTTAATCAAAGCCATTTCCATTTTGGATGAATTGATTGCAACGATTCGTGCATCAAAGGATAAAGCAGATGCCAAGCGCCAGATTATGGATAAATATGGTTTTACTGAGCAGCAGGCGGAAGCCATTGTTACCTTGCAGCTGTACCGGTTAACCAATACGGATGTTGTCCAGCTAGAGGAAGAAGCCAGCGAGTTGCGGGAACAAATGGAAAAGCTGTCGAGCATTTTGGATAGTGAAAAGAAACTGCTGCAAACTATTAAAAACGATTTAAGACAAATCAAGAAAAAGTTTGCAGATAATCGCCGCACACATATTGAAGATAAAGTGGAAGAGCTGAAAATCAATATCGAAGTGACCGTGGCAAGTGAAGATGTCTTAGTTTCTGTAACGAGAGACGGTTATGTGAAACGGACCAGTTTACGGTCTTATGCAGCTTCCAATAATGAAAATTTACCGCTTAAAGATGATGACCATCCAATCAGTCTGCTGGAGGTTAATACAACGGACGATGTCATGCTGTTCACAACAAAAGGAAGATACATTCTTTGTGCTGTTCATGAACTTCCTGATATTCGCTGGAAAGATATGGGGCAGCATATTTCCCATATTGTCCCGCTGGAAAAGGAAGAACATTTGCTGAAAGTGATTCCTGTCCGTGATTTTCAGGAAGAACAAGGGTATTTAATGTTCTTTACGAAGAATGGCATGGTAAAACGGAGCGAGTTTCAGCTTTATCAGGCACAACGCCGCGGGAAAGCACTCATTGCTTTAAATCTGAAAAACGATGATGAACTCGTTCATGTTACCCGGACAGACGGTCAGAAAGATTTATTTATAACAACCCACAAAGGGTTTGGTTTATGGTATGACGAAAGTGACGTTTCCGTTGTCGGACAAAGGGCAGCCGGCGTGAAATCCATTGCCTTAAAAGATGATGATTTCGTGGTCAATGGACAAGTTTTTGATCCGGAAGCACCTAAAGATTTATTTATCATCACACAGCGCGGAGCCAGCAAACGTATGAAGTTAAAATCCTTTGAAAAGGGAACTCGTGCTAAACGCGGGTTAACGATGCTAAAAGAATTGAAGAAAAAACCGCATCGGATTCAAGGTTTCTTTATGGTGGATAATCATCAGCAAATAATTTGTTATGAAACGAAGAATGGCGAAACGCAGAAAGTCAACCCAATGGAATATTCCGTATCCGATCGTTATGGGAATGGGTCATTTATGTTTGATGCTGATAAAACCGGTGAAGTCATCGAAGTATATCAAGAAACTGTTTATGAAAAACCATTTGAGGATAATGAAGCAGAATCGTAATGGTCATATGATCTCCTTAATCATGCCAAAAGCATGATTAAGGAGATTTTTTTACCTTTTGCTTTGCCTAACTCCTAGCTTTTGATAAAATAAATATGGAAACGCATTCATTAATTGCAAAAAGGGGGCACGAGAATGGATTTTGATTTAACGAAAGAACAACAAATGATTCAACGGATGGTTTCTGACTTTGCAGAAAAGACCATCCGGCCAAGAGCAGTAGAAATTGACGTCAATGCAGCCTTTCCAAAAGATATTTTTCAAGATATGGGAGCGCTCGGTTTATTGGGGATTCCTTTCCCTGAAAGTTATGGCGGCTCAGGGGGCGATACCGTTTCGTATGCCGTTGCTGTCGAGGAAATCGGGAAGCGTTGCGGAAGTACCGGGTTAAGTTATGCAGCAGCAGTGTCGCTGGGAGCCAGCCCGATTTATTATTTTGGAACAGAAGAACAAAAACAACAATTTTTAAAACCCATCGCTGAAGGGAATTCTTTGGGTGCTTTTGGTTTAACAGAGCCAAACGCGGGTTCCGACTCCGGGGGAACGAAAACAACTGCCACCCAAGATGGAGACGAATATGTGATACAAGGCGAAAAATGTTTTATAACTAATGCCAGTTTTGCAGATTTTATTATTGTGACCGCAGTTACCAAAAAAGATGCGAATAATAAGAATAAAATTTCTGCCATTATTGTGCCGACAGACGTAGAAGGGCTGACCATCCGCAGTGATTATGACAAAATGGGAGTCCGCGGCTCAGATACCGCAGAAGTTATTTTAGATAATGTTCGTGTTCCCAAAGAAAATGTATTAGGAACAGAACATCAAGGTCATCAACAATTTTTAAAAACATTAGATGGGGGAAGAATTTCCATTGCGGCATTAGCTGTGGGAATCGGGCAGGCTGCTTTAGATCGTTCTTTGCAGTATGCGAAAGATCGGAAACAATTCGGAAAATCGATTTCCAGCTTCCAGGCAATTCAATTTAAATTAGCGGATATGGCAATGGAAATTGAATTGGCACGTAATATGGTTTATAAAGCAGCATGGTTAAAGGATCAGGATAGAAATTTCTCCAAAGAAGCTGCGTACGCCAAATTATATGCAACGGAAATGGCATTCCGTGCGGCTAACCAGGCGATTCAAATCCACGGCGGCTATGGATATATGCGTGAGTATGAAGTAGAAAGGCTGCTCAGGGATGCGAAATTATTAGAAATTGGCGAAGGGACATCGGAAATTCAGCGGCTGGTTATTGCCAGACAGTTGGGCTGCTAGAAAAGGAGAGAAATCTATGATAGAAAAAGTGTTAATTGCCAATCGTGGCGAGATAGCCAGAAGAATTATACGCAGTTGCAAACAACTGGACATCCAGACAGTAGCTGTTTATTCGGATGCCGATGAAAATGCTCTGTTTAAACAAGAGGCTGATGAGGCATACCATATTGGCCCCTCCCAAGTGCAGCAAAGCTATCTCCAGTTAGATAAAATAGTAGAAGTTGCCAAAAAGGCCCATGTCGATGCAATTCATCCCGGTTATGGTTTTTTGAGTGAAAGTCCGGCATTTGCGGAAATGTGCCGGAACGAAGGGATTATTTTTATAGGGCCGGAAGCGTCTATTTTAAAATTGATGGGAAGCAAAATCGAAGCCCGGAAAGCGATGATAGCAGCTGGCGTGCCTGTCATCCCCGGTACGGACCGTGCTGTAGAATCGGTAGAAGATGCCACCCGTTTCGCAGAACAAATCGGTTATCCTGTTATGTTAAAAGCATCTGCTGGCGGCGGCGGTATTGGAATGGAAATCGTCCATTCTTCCGAGGAATTGCAAAAAGCTTTTGAAAATAATTCTAAACGGGCTGCCTCTTTTTTCGGTGATGGAGCGATGTTTTTAGAAAAACAGATTACGAACAGCAGACATATTGAAGTGCAGGTATTAGCAGATCATCACCAGCACACCGTTCATTTATTTGAAAGAGAATGCTCGATTCAGCGCCGCAATCAGAAGGTATTGGAAGAAGCGCCTTCTCCGTCTATTTCGGAAGAACTTCGAAAGAAAATCGGGGAGACAGCTGTTATCGCTGCGGAAGCAATTCATTATACCAACGCTGGAACGATTGAATTTCTGGTCGACGAATCGGAGCATTTTTACTTTTTGGAAATGAATACACGTATTCAAGTAGAACATCCGGTGACAGAAGAAATAACAGGGCTGGATATTGTACAGGAACAAATCAACATTGCTAATAACCAGACGCTTCCCTTTACACAGGAAGAGATAACTAGAAACGGGCACGCGATTGAAGGAAGGATTTACGCAGAAGATCCGGTTCGTTTTTTCCCGTCTCCAGGTAAAATTACCGCCTTGGAACTACCTCAAGGAGAAGGTGTGCGAAATGAATGTGCGGTTACTTCCGGGGATACAGTAACGCATTTTTATGATCCGATGATTGCAAAACTCATCGTCTGCGGAAAGACACGGGAAGAAGCCATTTATAAGCTGGAAGAAGCCCTGCAGCAATTTAAAGTAGAAGGAATAAAAACGAATATACCGATGCTTCAGGAAATTATCACCTACGAGGCATATAGGAAAGGGAATACGCAAACAAACTTTTTAGATAAATATTATCAACCAAATACAGGAGGGAATTAAGATGGAAATCAAAGCATCGATGGCAGGAAATGTATGGAAAATCACAGTACAGCAAGGGGAAGCAGTGGAAGAAGGACAGGATATTGTTATTTTAGAGTCTATGAAAATGGAAATTCCGATTGCAGCAGAGAAAAAAGGTGTTTTAAAGGAATGGAAGGTGCAAGAGGGTGATTTTGTAAATGAAGGCGATACCATTGCGATTGTTGAATAAATCAGTCTGGGGTGAATGTTTATGGAACTGGTAAACTATGAAACGATAGATAATGATATAGCTGTTATCACATTTAATCGGCCGGAAGTCGCAAACGCTTTATCTTCGGATTTAATCACAGGTTTAGAGCAGTGTATTCAAAAGGTGAAAACGGACGATAACATTCGCTCGGTAATTATTACCGCCAGCGGGCAGAAGGCTTTTTGTGCCGGTGCTGATTTGAAAGAAAGAAAAACAATGAATGATGATGAAGTTGTGACTGCCGTACAGAAAATTTCCAGTGTCTGCGATGCCATAGAGAAATTAGATGTACCCGTTATTGCAGCTATCAATGGCGTTGCTTTTGGCGGAGGTCTGGAAATTGCTCTGGCTTGCGATCTGCGTATTGCAGCGAATCATGTGAAGATGGGATTAACAGAGACATCTTTAGCCATTATACCGGGAGCAGGAGGAACGCAGCGGCTGCCGCGATTAATTGGAACGGGGCAAGCAAAACTGCTTATCTATACAGCTCAATCCATCTCCGCAGAGGATGCTTTTGCTATTGGACTGATTGAGCGGTCAGTCGCCGCTTCTTTTTTACAGGATGAGGCTGTCAGTATCGCCCGGAAAATCACCAAAAATGGACCAGCCGCAATCAAACAGGCTAAAAAAGCGATTAACCAGGGGATGGATCTTCCGATGGATGAAGCGATTCAGCTGGAACATGCATCTTATAAAAAACTGATACCGACAAAAGACAGAAAAGAAGGTCTGCTTGCATTTCAAGAAAAAAGAAAGCCGGATTATCACGGAAATTAAAAGCCGGGAAGGAGCATGTTTATATGCGTAAGGAAGAAGAACTGGAGCAGTACATTGAAACAATAAAACAGGGCGGAAAACAAAAATATCATGATAACAATGCCGAAAAAGGAAAGCTTTTTGCTAGAGAAAGGATTCAACAGCTGTTTGACTCACATGATGTTATCGAAGACGGCTTATTTGCCAATGCAATGGCAGCGGATTTGCCGGCAGATGGCGTGATTACTGTAACAGGGAAAATAAACGGGCAGACGGTTTGCGCGATGGCGAATGATTCTACGGTCAAAGCCGGAAGCTGGGGACAGCGTACGGTGGAGAAAATTTTACGCATTCAAGAGACCGCAGAACGATTAGAAGTACCGATGATTTATCTGGTTGATTCTGCTGGTGCCAGAATAACAGATCAAATAGATATGTTCCCGGGAAGAAGAGGAGCGGGACGTATTTTTCATAATCAAATCAAGCTGTCCGGCAGAGTACCGCAAGTTTGCTTATTATTTGGACCCTCGGCAGCCGGCGGAGCATACATCCCCGCCTTCTGCGATATCGTTGTTATGGTCGATGGGAATGCCTCTATGTATCTGGGTTCTCCGCGCATGGCAGAAAAGGTTATTGGCGAGAAGGTTTCCTTAGAAGAAATGGGCGGAGCAAAAATGCATTGTACGACCTCGGGAGTAGGCGATGTTTTAGTAGATACCGAAGAGGAAGCGATTCAATTTGCACAGAAGTACTTAACCTATTTCCCTGCTAATTTTCGGGAAAAACCCCAACAGGTGGCGCCTGTAGAACCAAAAGCTTTTGATAAGCCCATCAGCGACATTATTCCGGAAAATCAAAACGCGGCATTTAATATGTATGATCTGATTGACCGTACAATAGACGAAGACAGCTTTTGTGAAATTAAAAAACGGTTTGCTCCGGAATTAATCACAGGTCTGGCGCGTATTGACGGACGGAGTGTAGGAATTATTGCAAACCAGCCGCGTGTCAAGGGCGGTGTTCTTTTTACCGATTCAGCAGATAAAGCAGCAAAGTTTATCCAATTATGCGATGCGTTCGAGATTCCGTTACTGTTCTTAACGGATGTGCCCGGATTTATGATTGGAACAAAAGTGGAGCAGCAAGGAATTATCCGCCATGGAGCGAAAATGCTGTTTGCGATGAGTGAAGTAACCGTTCCTAAAATTTCCGTGATTGTCCGAAAAGCTTACGGAGCCGGTCTTTATGCGATGTCAGGACCTGCTTTTGACCCTGATTGCTGTTTGGCATTTCCGAATGCACAGATTGCTGTTATGGGACCGGAAGCAGCAGTAAATGCTGTCGAAGCAAATAAAATTGCCCAAATGCCGGAAGAAGAAAGAGCAGCTTACATTCAGGAAAAGCAGGCGGCCTATAAAGAGAACATTGATATTTACCGCTTAGCTTCGGAAATGATTATTGATGATATCATTCATCCCGATCATCTCAGAAGTGAGCTGACAAGCCGCTTTTCCGTTTATCAGAATAAGAAAAAACAATTTACTGAACGAAAACATGGAGTGTACCCGGTATAGAGATATAATTGAAACGCTCAGATTTATTTGAATCTGGGCGTTTTTATACATAATATTTTAGTTTACAATAATATTATTATGTAAACTAAAATAAGTAATCCTAGAAATCAATACAAATATTCCGTATAATGAAGATATCATGCTAACTTCGGAATAACAGCGATAAAGCGATAAACAGATAGGAATAAGTTGGAAAAGGGGTAAAGGCTTGTGATCACGTATATGGAAAAAAAGGTAACAGAACAACAAATTGCAGCCCTCTATCAGGAAATGATGGATAAAGGGGATGAAGTGAATGCAGAGAAGATGCTCGATATGCTGGAAAAATACACGAACCAAGAATTTATTATTACCTTGACAGGTCATTTTTCTGCAGGAAAATCTTCACTGATTAACCATCTTTTAGAGGAAGAAATTTTAGCGAACAGCCCGATTCCTACCAGTGCAAATGTGGTTAAAATCACATCTGGAAAAGGAACTGTCAACGTGTTTTTTCATAATGGAGAAGTAGTAGAGTATCATGAACCGTATAATTTAGAACAAATTAAACAGTTCACTCAAAATAAAAATGATATTAAAAAGATGCACATCAGTACAGGAGAAGTCATTTTGCCGCCGCAAACAGCTGTTTTGGATACACCTGGTATTGATGCTGCCGATGATGTGGACAGAATGCTGACAGAAGCATCGCTGCATTTATCGGATTATCTGATTTATGTCACCGATTATAATCATGTGCAATCAGAAGTGAATCTATTATTTTTACAGGCGATGCAAGAAAATGGCCTGCCGTTTATGGTGGTTATTAATCAAATAGATAAGCATAATGAAGCGGAATTGCCTTTTGTCGAATTTGATAAAAAAATTAAACAAACGTTTGATCAATGGAATCTCCATCCTTCTTCCATTTTCTACACATCTCTCAAAAACGCTGAAGCACCGCATAATGCGTGGGGAGAATTGAAAGACACGGTATTTCATATGCTGCAATCAAAGGATGAATACATGACGATGGATGCAAGCATTCGACAAATCGTCCGTGATCATAAAGAAAAAATTCATCGAGAAATGTCGAACCAAAAAGCATCTTTGGGAGAAGTTGACGGAGTTTCCCTGACTCAAGAAATGGAAACCCTCACGCAAGAAATGGAAAAGTTGGAGCAACAGCCGAAAAATATAGCGGCCTCCTTTTTAGATGAAGTGGATCAGACCGTCAAAAATGCTTATCTGATGCCGGCTGATTTAAGAGATCTTGCAAAAAATTATTTGGAATCCGTGCAACCCGATTTTAAAGTGGGCGGCTTATTTACAAGCAGTAAAAAAACAAAAGAAGCGAAAATAGAACGAAAACAAGCCTTTATGGAAGCTTTAGAAAAGAATGTGGAAACAACTTTAAAATGGAAACTTCGTGATAAGTGGTATGAACATATAGAAACCCATCAACTTGATTCTTCTTATCAGGAAAAAGGTGTCTCTTTCCTGGAATGGTCTTTAAGTGAAGATTTGCTGGAAAGTCATTTACGTAAGGGTGCGAACCCTAATGGCGACTATGTTTTAAACTATACGAATGAAATTGCTTCCAGTTTAAAAACATATTTCAAAAAACAAATGCGGCAGTTAGCAAATGAAGTAAAACAAGAACTGGAGGCAAAGAATGAGAACGCGTTAGAAGAACGGAAACGCACGTTGGAAAGCTTGCAGGAGAAACAGGAAGAGCAGGAGGCTAATCAGGCGCTTGATAAGGAAGAGGAAGCTTATTTCAAGCATTTAGATGAACAGGAAGCCGCTCCGGAAGTATCAACAGATATTATCGCTGCGATGAAGAAAGAGCTAAAAGCCCGTCAAGTTACTCCTAAGCAGGGAACCGCGGACTTGGAAATGTTGAAAGAGGAAGCGCAGGCCGATGAACCTGCAGGTGAACAAGGTGAGACAGAAAATAAGCAGCATCATAATACTGATCAAGACGTTGTCCGTGATATAGATGATGTATTGCAAGTTGTTCAATTACCGGGTTTTGAAAGTTATCAGCAGGATTTAAAGAAACGAAAAGTATCTTTAACAGAACGATCTTATACCATTGCTTTATTCGGTGCTTTCAGTGCTGGAAAATCATCCTTTGCCAATGCGATTCTGGGCGAACGCGTTCTGCCGGTATCGCCGAATCCAACCACTGCAGCAGTCAATCGGATTCGCCCGGTCACGAAGGAAAATCAGCATCGGGACGTTATTGTCACTTTTAAATCCGAAGCCATGCTAAAGGATGACATCCAAACCCTGGCAAAAGAATGTGAGCCGCCGGATGCTTCTCTGGATGAGCTTATTACCTGGCTGGAAACAGAAGAAGTGCTGACCGATGCGCGTTTACCAAAAATGTATCAAGCGTATTTACGGGCGATGATAGCAGGTTACGGGCAGGCGAAATCGGTTATCGGCTCATCTAAGAAAATCACCTTTGATGCATTTGCATCTTACGTGACAGATGAAGAAAAAGCATGCTACATTGCATCGATGGACCTTTTTTATGATTGTGCTGTAACAAAGCAGGGCATTACGCTTGTCGATACGCCTGGTGCAGACTCCATTAATGCCAGACATACGAACGTATCCTTTGAATATATCAAACAGGCAGATGCTATTTTATATGTTACCTATTATAACCATGCGCTTTCCCGCGCAGATAAAGATTTTCTGATGCAGCTGGGAAGGGTAAAAGATGTGTTTGAATTAGATAAAATGTTTTTTATTGTCAACGCCGCAGATTTGGCCAGCAATCAAGAAGAGTTAAATCTGGTGACCGGATACGTTAAAGAACAATTAACGCAATTGGGAATTCGTTTTCCGCGTCTTTATCCTGTTTCAAGCAAGCTCTCCTTAGCAGAGAAATTAGAACAAAAACCATTGAATCAGCAGATGCAGGCTTTTGAATCTCGCTTTTATGATTTTATTCATTATGATTTAACGGCACTGGCGAAAAGAGCTGCTATCAGCGATATAGAGCGTGCAGATGAAGCGCTGGAACAATTTATTCAATCCTTAAAACTGGATCAATCAGCAAAAACAAAACGAAAAGAAGATTTACAGCATGCGTATCAGCAAATCATTCAATATGCAGAAAACCTGGATGTCACTTCAACAGAAAATCGCTGGCATCAAAAATTAGAAAAACAAACGTATTTTTTAAAAGGGCGTTTTGCTATCCGTTTCCATGACCTCTTTAAAGAAATGTATAATCCGGGGACCATCACAGAGTCCGGGAAAGCAGGACGGGAACAATTGGTGAAGCAATTTGAACAGCTGGAGTTGTATATGGAAACCGAATTGCATCAGGAGTTATTAGCTATTTCTTTACGAGTGGAGCAGCTCTTGAAAGATTTATTAAAGACCAATCAGCAGGAAATGATTGCAAAAGCGAAAGATCTGGATCCGGTTTTTTCGATAGCAGAATGGGATATGATCTCGTTTGACACACCTGATATCACGACAAAATTGTCGGTTGAACAGGAGCAAGAGCTTCAAAAATTATTTGCGCGATTTAAAGATACAAAAACGTTCTTTGTTCAAAATCAAAAAGAAGAAATCAAAGAGCAGTTATATACCATCATTGAATCAGATATTCAAACTTTCATAGAAGAAGGAAGAAGGTTAATCCAGTTGTCTTATCAAGCGCAGTGGGATCAAGGAATAGAACAGGAAAAAACAACCCTTGTCCATGAAGCGGATGTCCTTTATCAGCAATTTATCGAGCGCTTATTTGTAGAAGTGGATATGGATGATTTAGAGCAGCGCAAAGAACGAATGAACCGTATTTTGGATGCATATAGAGAGGAAGGAAATAAATCATGACAGCAAATAAAGTTTTATTAGTAGATGGAATGGCGCTTTTGTTCCGGGGATTTTTTGCAACATCTTTCCGAGGGAATTTTATGTACAATTCTAAAGGTGTTCCGACAAATGGCGTTTATCAGTTTTTACGCTATTTAACAGATGCCATTCATACGTTTGAACCGACGCATGTTGTCTGCTGCTGGGATATGGGGAGTAAAACATTCCGGACCCAGATGTATGACGGCTATAAAGCCAATCGCGATGAACCGCCGGCGGAGCTAATTCCTCAATTTGATTTAGTAAAAGAAGTAGTGGATTCTTTTGATATCCCGAATGTCGGACTGGAAAACTTTGAAGCGGACGATTGCATGGGAACACTTGCCAATATGTATAATCCGGAAAATGACGTATTTATTCTTTCTGGTGACCAGGATTTACTGCAATTGGTGAAAGAAAATATCCGTGTGGTTATTATGCGGAAAGGTCAAGGCAATTATGAAGTCTTTGACAAGGATAACTTTTATGAGAAAAAAGCACTTTCTCCTGCGCAGATCATTGATTTAAAAGGACTGATGGGAGACTCTTCCGATAACTACCCTGGAGTAAAAGGTATTGGAGAAAAAACGGCATTGAAGTTACTTCAAGAGTTTGGAACTATCGATTATTTAGTTGATAATATCGCCAATCTGCCTAAAGGGGTACAAAATAAATTACAAGCAGATATGGATATGCTTTATTTATCAAGAAATCTTGCTGAGATAAAATGTGATGTTCCGATTTCTTGTGATTTAGAAAGTTTTACATGGCATTTTCAAGAAGAAAAAGTAACCACGGAATTAAGTAAACTGGAATGGAAACATTTGGATCGGTTACTGGCACCATTAAGAGACAATTCACCCATATCATTTTAGGATGAACTGATAAAAAAAGAGGGGTATCCGTTATACCTATTAGGGGTATATCGGATACCCCTCTTTTTTGTGAGGACAATTTGGCTAAAAGGCGAACAGAATTGGAAATGACTCGTGACAAACGGGCGCCAAAGGTATATAAGTATTTGTTATTGTTAAAAATTTGGAAGCTGAAAGGGTGACATTTGGTAAAAAGGATTTCCGCCGTTATAATAGAAGAAGATAAGTTTGGAAGAAGAAATAAAGAGAAATGATAATGAAAGCGATAGAATAGACAGAAGGGAGAAAAAGTATGAGAGTAGTAGATAACATTACGGAATTGATTGGCAATACGCCTATGGTGAAATTAAATAAACTGCAGCCGGAAAATGCTGCGGAAATTTATGTGAAGCTGGAAATGTTTAACCCGAGTGGGAGTGTCAAGGACCGGGCTGCTGCGCATATGATTAATGTGGCTGAACAGGAAGGACTGATTTATCCGGGGGACACAATTATCGAACCAACAAGCGGGAACACCGGGATAGGGCTTGCGATGGCTGCCTCTGCCAAGGGTTATGAGGCCATTTTGGTGATGCCGGATAACAGTACGGCAGAAAGAAGAAATCTTTTAAAAGCCTATGGAGCGAAGGTAGTATTAACGCCAAGTGATGAAAGAATGCCGGGTGCCATTAATAAAGCGTTGGAATTGCAAGAGGAAATACCTGCAAGTTTCATCCCGCAGCAATTTAAAAATATCTCGAATCCTGATGCCCATCGTAAAACAACAGCTACGGAAATTTTAACAGACATGAATCATCAATTAGATGCTTTTATTTGTACAGCAGGCACAGGAGGAACGGTAACAGGTACAGGTGAATCATTGAAAGAGTATATTCCGGATTTACATATTTCTGTGGTAGAGCCTAAAGGTTCCCCGGTATTATCCGGGGGAGAACCGGGTTCGCATAAATTGGTGGGAACAAGTCCGGGCTTTGTACCTGAAATTTTAAATACTTCTATTTATGATGAGATTATTCAAATTAATGATGAGCAGGCACTGCATTTATTAAAAGAACTTTCACAGAAAGAGGGGTTATTTATTGGACCGTCTGGAGCAGCGGCTGTTTATGCAGCAATAGAAGTTGCCAAGCGTCTTGATCCTGAGCAAAAGGTAGTTTGTATCGCACCAGACACTGGAGAGAGATACCTGTCCATGGATTTTCTGCAAGAAGATAAATAAAAAGCAGGCGAATCACCTATTTTCTGATGTTGCATAGTTTACCAGTAAAGAAGTAAAAATACTGATTCATTATTTTAAAGCATTATTTTACTGGCGGAGCAGTGTGTACTCCGGGCAATGTCATACCAATACAAAAAAACCTTTATTTTTCATTGTTTTTCTTTTTTATTCTTGCTATAATACAGACAAATTCATTATTCATAGGTGAACGATAGAGGTGCAGAAACCATCAGTATATATGCGGAGTCAGAACAGGCCGGCGATGAAGCATATAGAAAGGGGAATTTGCCGAAGCACAATAAGCCCTGTTCTTATTGTACTGGAACCAGGATTGAATAAATCCGGTGCTGTCATATAGGGAACTATGTGGAGGGCTATCAGCTGAGAGGACATGAAAATGTTTATGCAGCAGCGGTCTCCGTTGGTGCATTTTATTTTGTGGAAATTGTTGAAGTAATGGATCATGATAAGAGAAAATAAACTTGGGAGCAGTAAAAAATAACACTGACTCTGCTTATCTTTATTACTTTCCACCCTCTAGTTTTCGAGGCACTTTAATAAAGTGCTGCCGTCTATTTTTCATTATGAAATGTTGATACTATAAAAAGGGTGTGTTGTTATGAATTTTGGGAAAGTGGTAACGGCGATGGTAACGCCATTTAATGAACAGCAAGAGATTGATTACGAAGCTTTGGATTATTTAATCGAGCATCTGATTGCCAATGGTTCCGATGGATTGGTGGTCGCAGGAACGACTGGCGAATCTCCAACGTTATCAAATGAAGAAAAGCTGGCATTATTTTCACATACGGTACAGAAAGTAAATGGAAGAATTACGGTAATTGCAGGCACAGGGTCCAATCAGACAAAAGGATCTGTTGCGTTATCGCAAGCTGCTGAAAAAACAGGTGTAGATGCCATTATGCTGGTAACGCCTTATTATAACAAACCTTCTCAGGACGGTTTATATGCGCACTTTAAAACGATAGCTGATTCCGTACAACTGCCTGTGATGCTATATAATGTACCTGGAAGAACTTCGGTTGATTTGGCAGCAGAAACGGTTATCCGCTTATCTGCGGTTGATAATATCGTATCCATTAAAGATGCAAGCGGTAATATGGATAAGGTAACTGAAATGGTGGCACAAACAGACGCGAGCTTTTCTGTTTATAGCGGAGAAGATGCAATCACATTGCCAACGCTAGCAGTCGGAGCGGCAGGAATTGTTTCGGTTTCTGCTCATGTTATCGGCAATGAGATGCAGGAGATGATTGCTGCATACGAACAAGGGGCAGTGAAAAAAGCGGCTTCTATTCACCAGCGTATTTTACCGGTTATGCAGGAAATATTTGCAGCACCAAGCCCGGCTCCGGTAAAAGCAGCATTGAACCGGAAGGGTGTAAATGTCGGCGGCGTTCGTTTACCATTGCTTCCATTAAATGATGAGCAGCTGCAATCATTAAATCAAAAATTAGACTTGTTTGAGCAAGTAAAATAATTCTATCCGATTATAAACCTCTCTAAGGTGCTTAGAGAGGTTTTAATATGTTTTTATGGTATATACGATATTTCTGAAAACATGCCACAATACCTATTAACTTGGTAAGAGGAAATGATAAAATATAATACACATCATGTACAACAGGGAAGGGAAGGGAAATCGATGAGCGAAACGTTCATTCAAGCTGACGATAGTATTACACTATGGGGAATTATTATTATTTGGGCATCTGTCAGTATTTATTTGGAACAGCGTTACAGTTGGGCGTCTAAAGTTACTGGAGCAATTATTGCGTTAGTCGGTGCTATGATTTTATCTAATACGGGTGTAATTCCGTTAGAATCACCAGTATATGATGCGGTCTGGTCTGTGATTGTTCCATTGGCGATACCGCTTTTATTATTTCACGTAAATATTAAAAAAATATGGAAAGAAAGCAGCAGATTATTGCTTATTTTTCTGCTGAGTTCGATTGGTACGGTAGCTGGAACGATTGTTGCGTTCTTTACATTGCGGAATCATATTCCGTTTTTAGACCAATTGAGCGGTATTTTCAGTGCTACATATACTGGTGGCGGAGTGAATTTTGCGGCGATGTCAGCTAAATTTGATACTCCTGAAGCCATTATCTCTTCAGCTGTGGTCGCCGATAATCTAATGATGGCATTATTATTTATTATTCTGATGATGATACCAGCTATACACCTTATCCGTAAATGGTATCCTGCACCGCATGTGGAACAAGTCGAGCAAAGTCAGTCGGATGACGATAAGACATTAGCGGAAAGTTTCTGGAAGAGAAAAGAAATTTCTTTGAAGGATATGGCGCTCTCTATTGGAACTGCTTTTCTTTTGGTTATTGTTTCGTTGAAAATTGCGGAATTCTTTGCGGCTATTATACCGAGCGGAGACAATGCTTCTTTTTTCAATAATTTATTGAGCGGTATCATTGGAGATCAGTATCTGGTTCTGACAACACTGACATTTATAGCGCTGGCTGTATTTCCCAATTATTTTTCCGGGTTAAACGGAAGTCAGGAAATTGGTACGTATCTGATCCATATCTTTTTCGTCGTTATTGGAATACCTGCTTCCATTCCTTTAATTATTCAAACAGCACCGTTATTATTGTTATTTGCATTTATAATTGTTGTGATTAATTTATTGTTGTCTCTTGTTTTTGGGAAATTATTCAAGATGAGCTTAGAGGAAATTCTTTTAGCAAGCAACGCAAATATCGGCGGACCGACTACTGCAGCTGCTTTTGCCATTGCAAAAGGCTGGAAGCAGCTGGTTGGACCAATATTAATCGTCGGAACACTGGGGTATATTCTAGGAAATTATTTAGGTACCTTCCTAGCTGTTTGGTTCGGATCTATTATGTAAGGAACTCAACTTGCGCATCTAAGAATAAGTATATAACCCTTGGTGTTCTAGGGTGAACATGATTTCTATTATCGTCCTTGCTATTAATTAAATCATCCTTCTATTTTTGGAACAGGATATGGTGTATAGCAGCCGCTCCGGCCAAGCCCTCCGCCGCAGCGGTGCCTTACACTTTACTTTCTATCCTAGTCCACAAATGTATGGAAAGACAGTTACTTTTTTAAAGAAAAATTGCTCAAATTTGTTGAAAGTGTTTCAAACATAGTATAATTTACATATATCAGTACGTTAACTGATGATGGAAGGAGTAGCGGCGGCTGATTTGGTAAATAATGGAACAGCAGCTGTGAAAGACCCGTTTGCTGCATCAAAGAGACAAAAAAGGTTGGGATAGCAATTTTCAAGCAATTATTATTTTTGCTGTTTATTATATTATTAGCTGTTTGGACAAAACCATTATGGGAAGATTCGGTTCGTGATCTAGTTCCTGATGCTGTCAATGATACGCTTTCTTCTGCAAGTGACTTTGTGACGGATGCAATCGATAATGACTTTTATTTTCGACAAATAGCAGATCAGGCATCGTCTGTGATCGATTCCATAACTGGTTCAGATACAAGCACAGAGTATGAACAAGTAGAAACACCGGAACTCACTAATCCGGAAGAACAGTCTTTTTCTGTCGGCAATGTGGAAATTGGAGATACGAGAGAACAGGTGGAAAATACGTATGGCGAACCGGAACGCCGGAGCCAAAATGAGTATGGTGTCGAGTGGTCCACTTATCATGAAAACTATCAAAACTTTATGATGGTAGCGTATGATGAGCAGGAGGTTGTGCGTGGACTTTTTACCAATCAGGATTTACTGTCCTCTCAGGATGATATTGCATTAGGTGATACTAAGTCGTTTGTCAATGAGACATTAGGTGAGCCGGAAGAAATGATTCAGAACGGCTGGTTTAATTATAACATTGAAAGTGAAGGGGAATATGATATATATCATATGGATGGAACGTATGCAACTATCTTCTATGATTTGCATGAATCAGAGGAAGTCACAGCAATACAGTTGATAGATGAGGATTTAGAATCTGCCAAAAGTACCCTTTATACGCCTGGTAGTGAAGAGTTGAAAGAAGGGCTGGAGTATCAATTATTTGACCTGACCAATGCCACTCGCGTGAATCATAATTTGTCTATTTTGGAATGGGATGAAGATGTGCGGGAAACAGCGAGAAAACACAGCACGGATATGGCTGCCAATCAATTTTTCAGTCATACGAACTTAGATGGACAATCACCCTTTGACCGAATGCAGGAAGACGATATTTCCTTCTTAAGTGCCGGTGAGAATCTTGCATATGGTCAATTCAGCAGTGTTTTTGCCCATCAGGGGTTAATGAATTCAGAGGGGCACCGGGAGAATATATTACAAGATACGTTTAGTCATTTAGGTATAGGCGTTGACTTTAACGAAAGTGATCAGCCGTTTTTCACGGAAAATTTTTATCAATAATGCGTTTTCAAGCGCCCGCAAGCAGTCAGAAAATAAAATCTGACAGTTTGCGGGTGTTTTTTACAAGGGAAGGATTCGTTTTCTATTCATTCTAATTAATAGAAGTTGTGACAACAGTGGCAGAATCTCCTTTTATTTTTATGACACTGTTTGTTACCATGATGATTTGATTCGCAGCATTTGTGATGATGGTTGTTGTTGTGATTATCCTTGCAGTGACAATGTTTTTCATGTTTGTTTTTGCATCCGCAACGTTTTTCATATCCGCTGTCACAATGATAAGATTTATAATCTTTTTGACGATAGTCGCCTCCTCGACGGCTGGTGTTGCGACAAGGGTCTTTACATTTTTCTTTAGATGAGTGATGACCGCACATAGCTTATCCCTCCTTTCTCATTCAATATACGCAAGAAAGAAAAAAGAGATTAGACAAACCTAATAGGAGCTAACACATTTTTTAATGGAGAATTGGGGAGCATGAGATGGTTTTCTTAAAAATCAACTAGAACATCACAATCCCTGTAATCATCCTGTTTCACATCTTGACGTTTTTTCTTTTTTGGAAACGGGAATTGTACAGGCAGTTGTATGGCAATAAAAATAAAGATGAATATGAAACTTTTAATTTATTCTTTCGTATAACTTGGTATAACTTGAATAAGAAGAAAAAAATGGATGAGGAGGTCTTACATTGACAGAGATTGCAATGGAACTAACAAATGTCAGTAAACGCATTAAAAACAAAGAAATTATTAAAGACGTCAACTTTCAAATAAAAAAAGGGGAAGTCTTCGGTTTTGTCGGGCCGAATGGGGCCGGTAAAACAACAACGATCCGGATGATGGTTGGCTTGATGAAGTTAACAGAAGGTGACATTCAGATTGTTGGCAAGAGCATTCAAACAGATTATAAGGAAGCGATTCGAGAAGTGGGCGCCATTGTAGAGAATCCGGAAATGTACCCTTTTTTAACAGGAAGAAAGAATTTGGAACAATTTGCCCGCATGATTCCGGGAACAACCAAAGAACGGATAGAGGAGGTTGTCCGCTTAGTCGGACTGGAAAAGGTCGTCGATCAAAAAGCAGGCGGGTACTCTCTGGGAATGCGACAACGGTTAGGCATTGCACAAGCTTTGTTACATAAACCATCCATTCTTATTTTAGATGAGCCGACCAATGGACTCGATCCATCCGGAATGAAGGAAATTCGTCAATATATCCGGACATTGGCAGAAGAAGAGAATGTCAGTGTCATTGTGTCCAGTCATTTATTGTCTGAAATTGAATTAATGTGTGACCGGATTGGCGTTATCAAAAATGGTGCTTTAATTGCCGTTGAAGATGTGGAGAAGAACAGGCAGACGGAGGAAGATGATGTATTAGAGTATACGATTACTCTCAGCAATGCGCAGGCGGCCAAAGCGCATTTGGACAGCATGGAAGGAGAAACATTCCATGTCGAGATAACAGATGAATCCACCCTGAAAACAACTGTGAAACGGGAACAAATACCAATTGTTCTGAAAGAATTATTAAACCATCATATTAATGTGTATGAGGTTCAGGCTGCGAAAGGCACGCTAGAAGATAAATTTTTCGATTTGATTGGAGAGAATGTCATTGAGTAATCTGGTTCAGCTAGTAAAAAACGAATTTATCAAATTACACCATTATAAATCCACCTGGGCAATGTATATTATTATAGGATTACTCCTGATTGGAATGGGCATGGTTACCAACTTTGTTGTGAACCCAAGCTTGATGGTTGATGAAACCTTTCAAGCAGATTTAATGCAGGCATATCAATCCATGGGATTAGAGGTTCCCGCTTATGATATGTGGGCCTTTGTGGCAGAAAATATCTCTTTGACCAGCTTCATTACCATTTTTATTATTGTTGTAGCCGCTAAAATTATTTCCAATGAATTTAAATGGGAAACGATTAAATTACTACTGATTCGCCCGGCTGGAAGAGGAACCATTTTAACTTCAAAATACATTACGGTTTTCCTTTTTGCACTGGTATTAATTCTTTATACGATTATTTTATCTATGATTATCGGACTTCTCTTTTTCGGTGTTGATTCTTGGAATCCAACCATTGTAGATAATATGGGATCAGGGTATACAGAAGTTTCGATCATGACTTCTATTGGAATGGACATTCTGTTCAGCCTTATTTCATTAATTGTCGTGGCAACTTTATCTTTCATGATTGCAATTTTATTCAAAGGCAGTGCCATGGCCATTGCAGTAAGTATCGTTATATTCGTTGCTGCACCAATGCTTACGATGCTGGTGAGTCAATATGAAATTAGTAAATATTTATTAACTGCGCATCTTAACTTGCAGAGTATTTTTGAAGGATCTCCAATAATTGAAGGAACATCCTTGGGCTTTTCGATTACCGTACTTATTGTTTACTATGTGATATTCATGGTAATAGGATGGCTGACTTTCAAGAAAAGAGATGTAGCTGGAAATTAACCGGAAAGGCGGTCTATCGTGAAAAGGACGTATGCGCTAGTGCTTTTGAGTTTCATTCTCCTTTTCGTTGCTTGTTCCAGTGATAATGAGGAAGAGAACGAAGATAATGAAAACGATGCGGGACAAAAAAATGACTCCGAAGAAAATCCAGATCCCACAACGGGAATGTTGCAGGAATTTATAAAAGAAAATCAAGATTCAGATCGGGTTGCCTTTTTAGCGACTTGGAATGAAGAACCAATAGCAAAAGTCAATACGGAATTAGCCATGCCGCTTGCCAGTGTTGTTAAAATAATCATTGCGATTGAATTCGCCGGCCAAGCAGAAGAAGGAGATATTGATCCTTCTGAAATGATAGCTATGGAGGAAGTAGACAAGTATTATTTCCCGAACACAGACGGCGGAGCACATGATGCATGGAAAAGGACATTAGAAGATGAGGAAGGCGATGTTTCTCTGGAACAAATTGCACAGGGAATGATGGATTTCAGCTCCAATGCCAATACCGATTATTTAATAGAAAGACTGGGATTAGAAGAAGTAAATAATCGGATAGAAGAACTGGATTTGAACCATCATGAGCCTATTTATCCGTTAACAGCAAGTATTGCGATTCCTCAAAGAATAATGGAAGAGAATCATTTGGAAGAAGATGAGCTGGAAGCAGCATTACATGATTTAGATGATTATGCTTACCGGCAAATAGCCGTCGATCTTTTTGAAGAATGGCAGGAAGAACCCTGGACGGACGAGGAAAAAGAAGAAGCAAGTGCTTTACTGGATATGCCGATTCAAAAGGTTTGGTCGGATCGCCTGACGCATGCGACAGCGGAAGACTATCATCACATCATGGCAATGCTGAATAAAAAGGAGCTTTACTCCGAAGCATTTTATGAGGAATTGGATGCGATTTTCAACACGGATTTAGATAATGAATCGATTGTGCGTTCCGCGCAAAAAGGCGGAAGTACTGCTTTTGTTTTGAATCAGGCTGTATACGCAGAAGATGCTGATGGGAACCGGCTGGAGATGGTTTTATTTACAAATGATCTCCATTTATCCGAACTGGAGACTGTTACGATGCAGGTCCAGGCTTTAACGGATAAATTAATCAATGAGAAAGATTTTCGTGAGGAAGTTCGAGAAAGATTAACTGAATAACAATCAAGACGTATTCCCCTAGTGCTGATTTCACATCATCGTACTAGGGGATTTTGATAATGAAGTTTTCATTTAAGCGCTAATAAAAGAATAAATAAAGAAAGAGCGGTGCAAATCAATGTCTACCTATATAAAAGAAGTGAATAAAGAAAATTGGAGAGAAATCGCAGCGTTGGAACCAGCGGAAAACCAAAAAGAGTTTATAGAGAGCATCCCTTTTTGTTTAGCAGAAAGTTTTATTGAAGCGTTGACTACTTCACTTGGACTTTACGCAGGTGATAAGCCAGTCGGCTATGCCATGGTCGGTTTTTATTTTGATGAAAAAAAGAGTATCTGGTTTGATCGGTTTATGATTGATTATCACTTTCAAGGAAAAGGCTATGCCAATCAGTTCATCCCATTAATTGAAGCATACATCAACGAACATTATGATGTACAAATCATACGATTAAGCTTTGTTCCGGGTAACGATCAAGCGGAACAATTATATAAAAAAAATGGTTTCGTCCGGACAGGAGAAAATGATCCGGAGGGAGAAATAATTATGGAGAAATATCTTTAAGTAACTATAATTATATTATGTGAACTAATTAAGTTCGAGGTTTATTCTTTAAAATACGGAATGAAGAAATGAGGAAATCTGATGAGCCGCCAAAAACAAAGAAAAGTATGTAAGAATGGACATGTTTTCTTTAAAAGTTCAGACTGTGATAGCTGCCCGACTTGCGACAAAGAAAATAAACCAGAGAGCGGTTTTCTGTCGACGCTTTCCGCTCCAGCAAGAAGAGCGCTTATTCATGAAGGTATTACAACAGAAGAAAAGCTGGCAGACTGTACCAAGAAAGAAATATTAGCTTTGCATGGTATTGGTCCAGCATCTATGCCGGCTTTAATGAAGGCGTTAGAGGATAAGGGACTTATATTTAAAACAAAATAGATAAAATCGAAGTGGAATGGTATCTCATCTAGAGGTATCATTCCACTTTTTGTATGTAACATCTGTTATTTGATGGTTTGTTAAAGCATTACTTAGAAGGATTAGAAGTGTATAGACCTGAAGGCTTAGACAAAGATATAGCTCAGGCTCATTACGAGAAAACAAAATACCCGGTAAGATAAAGGTACAATAACAAAAGGAGGAAAACGGAATGAAAAAATTCATGTTGTTTATCGGCGGATTGGTCGCATTACTGATACTTCTTGCTAACCTCGGGCCGATGATATTACTGGCATTAAGCGTATGGCTGCTCTATATATGCTTTAAAAAATTCATCAGTGCAGATTCCATCGCTGCCAAAGTAGGGTGGACGATTTTAGGATTGATTGTTGTAAGCATCACATTCTCTAATATTTATGCTGTTTTAGGCGTTGCAGCAGCTTATGCCCTTTACCTAATCTATAAGAACTGGAATACACCGGAAAGCTCTGTTGTCCACGAAATGAAAGAAGATGATGATCCATTTACCAATTTTGAAAAACAGTGGGCAGAGTTAAATAAATAAAATGAATAACATTCAAAGGAGAGATTGATTATGTCAACCAATATTTTTACACGAATGAAGGATTCTATTTCCGCAGATTTACACACAATGATGGATAAGAAGGAACAAAAAAACCCGATTGCAGCACTTAATCATTACCTGCGCCAAAGTGAACAGGAAAAAGAAAAAGTAAGGAAGCTGATTGACCGTCAATATAAATTAAAAGAAGAGTTTGCACGGGAATATATGAAAGCCCAGGATCTTGCTGATAAGCGCTTAAAACAAGCACAAATTGCAGAGCGAGCGCAGGAAGAAGAGATGCACGAATTCGCTTTAAAAGAGCATGAAGAGTATAAAAACCGTGCCGAGCGTATGAAAGCATCCAGAGAAGAAGCAATCACGCAGCTTGAAAATCTGGAGCAGAAATACGAAGAAATGAAACATCGCCTGAAGGATATGCATCTTCGCCGTATGGAGTTAATGGGGCGTGAAAACATTGCCAAAGCAAATCACCAAATTAATCGCGTCGTAGATGAATCGCCCGAAAAGCCATTTTCTAAATTTGAAGAGATGGAACAATATATCGAAAATCTGGAGTACAGAGTCAACAGCTCTTACTACCAAAGCACCTTTGATAATAAAATCGCAGCCATTGAAAATAAGCTAGATGAAAAGGAAATAAACGAGAAACGATAGCTAGGAATTGAAAAATCATGGTATACTTATACAGGCGAAGGAGATCCCTCGCCTGTATATTTTACATAAAATAAACGAAAGGAGAATGGCAGGATGTTTAAACAGCTCAGCACGAGAAATTTAAATTGGATAGGCATTACCGTTGCCATTCTTCTCATTTTTGAAATCGTCTTTTTTCATGGCGGATCACTGATATCGGCATTGATCTCCGGTTTCTTTGTATACTTTAGCTGGAAAAGACTGCATTCACTGGGCTGGAAAATCGTGTTTGCAATTGCTGCCATATCCTTCATTTTAAACGTTTTTAATTTACTTGCAGTGCGATTTTTAATTGTTGCCGTCATTGTTATTTTTATTTTAAACTATATCAAATCAACGAAGGAGCCTAGCAAAGAGAAACCCGGACTGCCTAATAAATCGGGTTTAAAAGAGGAAGATCCGCTTATTCAAGTGGATAATTTATTTGATGAACGCTTTTTTGATGACTTTCGGACAGAGGAAACATCTTATCAATGGAAAGACGTCAACATGCATGGGATTTACGGAGATCGTATCATTGATTTAAGTAATACGGTGTTGCCGTATGATACAGCAATTATCTCTATCCGGCATCTCGTAGGCAATATTGAGATTTATGTACCTTATGAAGTGGATGTGAGTATTCATCATAGTTCCATATTGGGCAGAGCATCTATTTTTGGAGAATACCACGGACGGCTGATGAACAAATCGCTTCATTATGAAACGAAAAATTATAGTACAGCACAGCAAAGAGTGAAGATTGTTACTTCTTTATTTTCCGGAGACATTGAGGTGAAACGCATATGAATACCATTATACGTTTTGTCCTTTTATCGATTGCTTGCAGTATTGTTCTGGCTGTTGCTGCGGTTGTCGCGACCTTTGTTACTTTCTCCATTCATGAAGAAGCAGGATGGAGTGCACTATGGGAAGTCCGGATTGGAGATGTATCTTTTCTTCTAACGATTCTAGCATTTGTCATAACATTCGGGTCCATTATCGGCGCGATTATCGGCTGGTATTGGAAGGGGAATTTAAAAAAAGTAGAAAAAATGCTGGCAGGGATTGTGAAAGGAGAAAAACCTTCGGAGACGGAGGATATGCCGAAAGAATTGGAAGCTATTTCTGCACAAATGAATCAAGTTCAGGAAAAGCTGCGGATACAGGCAGAACACGCTCAAAAAATTGCGACGGAAAGAGCCAATGAACGGGAACAAAGCCTGCAGGAAGTAGTGGAACAGGAAAGAAATCGCTTAGCTCGGGAATTGCATGATTCTGTCAGCCAGCAGCTGTTTGCGGCTTCGATGCTGATGTCTGCAGTTAATGAGTCAGGGCCGCCAGAGGATCCGACTTTAAAGAAACAGTTGAATATGGTGGAAAATATGATTCACCAATCACAGATGGAGATGCGGGCCCTTCTCTTACATTTACGTCCGGTAGCTTTAAAGGGCAAGTCCTTGCAGGAAGGTGTGGAAGGACTTTTAAAAGAACTGACGCAAAAAGTACCGTTAGAAATTGATGCTAAAATAGAAGATTTTCACGTAGATAAAGGAGTGGAGGACCAGCTTTTCCGCATTTTTCAGGAATCTATTTCGAACACATTACGTCATGCAAAGGCTGCAAATCTGCATATTTTATTACTGGAACGAGATGAAAATATTATCATGCGTGTGGTGGACGACGGGGTTGGCTTTGAGACAGAAGCTGTCAAAACAAGTTCTTATGGCATGCAGAATATGCGTGAACGTGCTTATGAGGTTGGCGGCACATTGAAAATTATCAGTCTTCCGAATGAAGGCACGCGCTTAGAAGTAAAAGTACCCATTGTAAGAAAGGAGGATCCGTCTGATGATTAACGTTTTATTTGTCGATGATCACGAGATGGTACGAATCGGTGTATCCGCCTATCTTTCTTCACAGCCGGATATTGATGTAGTTGCAGAAGCGGATGACGGTGCACAAGCTATTGACTTGGCGTTAGAGCTCCGCCCGGATATTATCTTAATGGATCTTGTGATGAAAGAAATGGATGGGATTGAAGCAACAAAGAAAATTATTGCATCCTGGCCGGAAGCGAAGATTATTATCGTTACCAGCTTTTTAGATGATGAGAAAGTGTATCCTGCATTGGAAGCGGGAGCTACGAGCTATATGCTGAAAACATCCAAAGCCAGTGAAATTGCCAAAGCAATTCGTGCCACCTACGAAGGGCAATCCATTCTGGAACCAGAAGTGACCGGGAAAATTATGAATCGTATGCGGACGAAGGAGGAAACTGCTTTACATGAGCAGTTAACAGAACGGGAGCAGGAAATATTATTACTAATGGCGAAAGGGAAAGCAAATCAGGAAATTGCGGATGAATTATTTATCGCGTTAAAAACAGTGAAGGTTCATGTCAGCAACATTTTAGGGAAATTAGAAGTGCAAGACCGGACGCAGGCTGTGATTTATGCTTTTCAGAATAAGCTGGTGGAATGATGGCTTCGTTCAAAATGGAAAACTGATGTGACATATATGACGTATTAGAAAAGGCAAAGCCCAAATGTATCTGAGCTTTGCCTATGTATTTTATTGACTTTGAACTTTTTGATTTTCCAAGTCTCGAGTTACTTCTACTTCGATTTGATTATGGTTTGGTTTAATTATGCCAGGAATTAAAAATAAATCGACGATAACCCAAACGCCCAATGCAAATAATACAAAACCGCCTTTGAACAACTCGTCATTAAAATAACGAGATTCTGCAAGTTTCAATTGACAAAAATTTAAGTCAACCTAATTCTCACTGGGACCGCCAAAAGCCCCCTAACCACCTTGCCCGCTAATGCGGATGTATGGGTACATTTACGTAAGATGTTCGCTGCACCATTGATGTCTGCGTTGATCAAACGGTTTGATTTGGTTTGATAGAGACCACGGTAGATGTGTTTACCGCTAAAAATAAGCTCTTTATGATTCGTTGCTGTATATACAGGGAACGGGATCATCATCAAGAAAGCTTGCCTTTGATGTATAAGACTCTTCTTGCTTCATGAACACTATATCATAACGGTCACACATAGATCCCATCTTTCTCATCCATAAGCTGTGTGGAATTTGTACAAAACGTTGATTAGCTCGTTTTCTCATGTTTCTTTTGTTTTTCCAGCCCTCGTTATGATCAACAACTATTTTACCGATTCCATGTTCCAGACAATGCTGAATCATGTGGGAGACTGTTTTATTTAAATAATCGTGTAAAATAGGCTTGCGTTTCTGAAGTATACGAATTTGTCGGGTGGTTAACTGGATTCCTTTTTGCTTGTCTTTGATGGAACCTAAGCGTGCATTTTCTTTGTTATACCATCGATTTACTGATTTTATCCGTTTGCCATCAATGATAAAAGCATTTCCTAATGTGTCGATACAAGCGGCAAAGTTGTCTATTCCTAAATCAATGGAAAGGGCTTCCTTTTTACTCAACCACCTTTTTTTAACTTCTATCTCATACACATACAAGGAATAAAACAGCATAATCGTGCAAAAGCTTAAAAAATATTCCCATTGAATCAAACTTTATTTAGAAAAACTATTAGAATCCTCCCGGGTTTCATTCGTTTCTGTTATGATTGGTTGAAACAAAGCTGTTTTAGAATATATCTAACGGAAGATTTATTTTTATGAAAAATGAAGCGGTAAAAGTAGTTCGTGAAAAGGTGGAAGAGAATAATGGAAAGAATTCTAGGAACCTATTTTGTAGATGGTCAAACAATCGAATATTCAATTACTGGAAAGGAGGGCACGCCAATTCTCGTAATGCATGGCGGGCATTCTAACTGCTATGAGGAATTTGGGTACGAGCCGCTGGTTAAGAGCGGGTTCATGCTAATTACACCATCAAGAGCAGGATATGGAAAGACGTCAAAAGCAATTGGAGAAAATTTGTCCAAAGCCAGTGATTATTATATAAAACTGTTAAATTATTTAAAAATTGATAAAGTACATCTGCTTACTATCTCCGCTGGTGGTCCAAGCGGCATTTATTTTGCATCTCACTATCCTGATCGAGTTAAAACATTAACCTTACAAAGCGCTGTTACGAAAGAGTGGCTGACACCTGAAGATAAAATATATAAGGCAGGACAGGTTTTATTCCATCCTGCTGTGGAAAAAATGACATGGAAACTCGCTTCAGGCATGAGCAATATTTTTCCAAAATTTACGTTTAAGCAGATGACTCCTGCCTTTAGCACTCTTTCATATAAAGAAATAAAAGACAACCTGTTGGACAAAGATATTGATGAAATCCAGAGAATGAATAAACGCCAACGATCAGGTTATGGATTTTTAATAGATTTATCCCAAACAAAGGAAATTACCTCTAAAAATCTGCAGTCTATTTCTTGTCCAACGCTTATTATGCATAGCAAAAATGATGGTTCTGTTCCATTGGAACATGCTTATTATGCTGATCAACAAATTCGAGATTCGGAATTATGTTTACTTGATACGTGGGGACACTTAATTTGGCTCGGGCGTGGGTCTGATTATGTAAATGAAAGGCTAGTGAAATTTCTTAATAACTTCTCTTTATAGAAAATCGGACAGGGTGGATAAAGAAAATGCAAAGTAGAAAGGAGGGGGCTAAAAGCAAGAAAAGCTCAAATATCAAACAGTAATTTGAGCTTTTCTTATGATGACAGATACAACAAGTTTATTTTTAAGGGAGCTTGAGAGATTTTACTTAGCGAGCACCGCCGCCTCCACCTCCGCCAGCTCCGGCGCCGCCACCGACGCCGGTAGCGCCCCCGCTGCCGCCTGCTGCAGTAGCAGCTGAAGTGCTGGAATGAAATCCGCCGCTGGCTAGCCCGGCGGTCCAGCTTGCACGGGTGTAGTAAGTTCCATACCAGAATTGCAGGTATACCAAGTCCTTGTCATATCTATCTTCAGGGACTAAGCTCTCTAATTTTTTAGAGAATTTATCGCTTTTACCAAGTAAAGCACTCCATAGCATCATATCTTTCAAGGAAAGCGGCTTGGAAGCATTTGAAAATTGATTGATATCTGATCCTTTCAAATAATTATCAAACTGAATCAAACGATCTGCTAGTTTTTCTCCCTCTTTACTTGGTATCGTAATAGATTGTAAAAACCCAAACACCTTTATTTCTTCAAAAGAGAACAATCCTTGCTGATCTAGATAGGCTTCGGAATAGTCCTTGAGATAATCGGCAAATGTACTGACTTCCTTCGCATGCTGTTTACCCCATTTCTGGATGGCATTATCTGTTATGACGCCATTCCTGTCTGCAGCATCCAAGAGCATGGTCCACAGCGCCATTTCATACGTTCCCTCATAGGATTCATCTTCTATTTGTTTCGTAAGCTCACTAAAGGTTAACGGATGTTTATTCCGTTCATTTTCAATATCGTTGATGGTAAGCGTCGTGCGATATTTTTTTCCAAAAACCTTACTTTCTTCTTCTGCTTCCATTGAGATGTTCTCATTCACAGACCATTTTAGCAGATAAGCTTGGAAGATATCTTCAAAATATCCAAGGTTCATCTGCGTTAAAAGGGCACTTAAACCTGCATAGTCTTCTCCATCGAAAGGCACGGCTGCATACGTTTTGCCTTTATTTTCCGCTATCCGTTTATGGATAGGTTTCATCGCGCCGGCTTCTCTTTTTACTTGATTTGTTTTACGGACAAAGAAGAAGGTTCCGATACCGATTAATAAAGAAAAACCAGCGATTGCGCTAACAATGATAACAACTAGCGTAGAATTGTCACTTGAATTATAAGTGGACCCATCCATTGCTTCTTCTTGCTGCTCAGATAACGTCATGTCTACTGTTCGTTCAGCTTGGAAGAAATCAGCCGGAAATTGCGTTAAAACAATTACATCTCCATCGGCTTCCCCATTTGACTCCCATACAATACGATCGCCTTCCAGCTGTATATCTCCATCAAAGCCAAATCCCCAGAAATTAACATTTTCCTGTGTAAATGGTTGAAATCCAGAGACTTCAACTGTTAAATTTTGCGCAGGAATATCGGAAAAGGTATCGAAGTTCCAGAGCATGGCCTGACCGTCTTCTAAATTACGTACAAGATTAGATAATGTATAGGTCACTGTATACGTATTTCCCCCGTATTCACCAATTCCCCAAACTAATTCGGCACCATCACTTGTAGATACTGTTCCATATTTTCCTGCCTTTTCTTCCCGTGAATCATCAGCGTCCCAATCGGGCTCTTCTGTAAACCCTTCAACTGAAAAATCCAGTACCTCTGACCCGTCAAGGTTGGGCATATTGATGAAAAGCTCCGTACCTTCGTCCATATCCATTTGACGATGTTCAGTCACAATACCGGAGCCATCCTCCTGCAACTCTACTTCAATATGTAAATCGCTCATTTGGTTTTCAGCAAATGCTGTGAGTGTAAGTAACATGTTCATTGAGATTGCCATCGTAAAGGCAGCAAGTATCTTCATCCACTTATTCATTTGTGTCCATCGCTCCCTCTATTCATTATAATGCAGTCTTTGTGAATGATTTTATTTTGTTTACCCATTTTAAAGCACTGCTAATCAGAAATTTATCTTTACTTATAGTGTAGCAGATTATTACTTTGCATGGGATATACATGCGGATAGCGGGCTGCCTAAATCAGGGAATGATGAATTGAAGAAAGAGGTAAAAAATAATTATAATCGTTTTCCCCCTTGTGCAAAAAGGGGAATATATGAGTTAATAAGGATGTCGGACCGATAGAATATCGGAAAGGAGGCTGATTTAAATTGATCACAAAATATGAGGTGATTTCCGCATAGCGGAAATCATAAAAAACGGGGCCGCATTTATATTGCGGTCTCCTTTTCTTTCCTAAACTATTGTATACTAAAAGTGAAAAGGCTTACGAAAATAATACTAAAATGAAAGGAGTTTTAATGATGAATGAGAAAATAATGCATGCTCGTCCCATACATCTTGATAGAAAGGATGTTCCAGCTTGTCATACAAAAATGGAAAAGAGGTGCTTCCACCTCATTTGTTGAAGGAGCTCCAGAAATATATTCAGGGAGAACTTATTTATATTCCGAAGCAAACGAATCAGCGGGCAGGGTGGGGAGAAGCGAATGGATCCCGGCTCGCCCTGGCTGAAAGAAATGAAGAGATATACCGATTATATAGAGAAGGCTATTCATTCGAGGAATTGGAGCAAACCTATAATTTATCCATGGATAGTATTCGTAAAATCGTCTATAAAACTCGTGAAAACAATCATCAAACGAAATAATGGTAAAAGCGTTACAATGTGAGAGAGACTGAAACAAAGCCCGGTAATAAAAAAGTGACACTCACTAAAAATTTTTAGTGAGTGTCACTTTTTAATATTTTTGTCCATCAGATAAAAAGGAACGTTTAAGAATGATTTTTTATTTTTTAATGTGGAGTCGTTCATTTATAACGGAGAAACGTCCGTAAAACTCCCGCCTCAAAATAAAGCGTGAAAATAAATTTATTTAGGCGGGAGATAACGGACGCTACCTCCCTGAATCACTCAACTAACACTCTGTGGGAGAAGAACGAAAACTCCCACTGAGTGAAGTTTCGTTTTATAAAAATACAAATAATATACAGATCATTACGATCGTTGTGTTTCTAAATTGCTCATAAATTTCTTGAGGTCTCTGGCAGAACGAATATGAATAAAACGGAGCCGACCTTGGTATGTATCTTTTAATGACTTTATTTGAGAATTATTTTCTTTCTTATAATTCCAAACAAAACGCAGGAAGGAAAGGTCTAATCTATCCGGATTCCCATGCGGGTTTTTCTTTCCTCTATTTTTTATATAGCGTTTGAAGATACGATATAAACAAACACTGCGGGGGAAATCTAACCAAATAACCATATCTGCATGCTTCATCCGCAATTCCAGCGTTCTGGTATAATTTCCATCAATGACCCATTTGTCTTTTCTGATTTCTTCATTTAGTTTGGTGTTAAAAGCAGCTTTAGAGGCAGTGGTATCATCGTCGATCCATTGAATGCTGTCTAAATGTACCAAGGGGATGTCTCTTATTTGAGCAATTTGAGCGGATAATGTTGATTTACCTGCGCCGGGACAGCCAATAACGATGATTCGATTGGCAATGCACTTATTTTCCTCCATCCTTTTCCCTCCAGTCTTTTCAATAAGTTTTATCAACACAAGAACTTCACTAATTTGGAAATGTATACGGATATTTGATGCTGTTGAGTGCCCGCGACAGAAAAGAAGTAATCACAACATTCCCTTTTTGAATATCCTCTTTATAAAAAAAGTATCATAGCTTATTCTATCGTATCACATCTGATTTAAAAGACCGCACTCAATTTTCTGTTGCCTAAAAAACATTAAAAATCCAAAATGAATGGCATTTGATGATTGAAAAAAGAAAAACACCGTATACAAATCTTCTTTTCGCAGGCATTTTTTGCAGGAGAAACTCTGTTTTCCCGTTTTGCCTTCTACATACAAAACCGCTATGATGAAAACAAATTTATAATTACTTGGAGATGTGGTAAACTAATGCTAAACACAGTCAAAGAAAATAAAAATAGTTATCGCGTAAACCAACCTGATTATGATGGACTTTGGAAGAATTTGATTGAAGAGTTGTTTCAAGAATTCGTGGCCTTTTTTGCACCGGACTTGTATCCGGAAATTGATTTTGAACGAGGAGTGCATTTCGAAAATCTGGAGCTTTTTCAATTTTTGATGAAAACCAAAAAAGGAACCAAGTATTCAGATAAAATCGTCAAAGTACATCTAAAGAATGGAGAAGAGAAATACGTCTTCATCCACATCGAAGTGCAGGCGGTCGGTAAAAAAGAATTTGCAGAACGCATGTTTAAATATTTTTACCGGATTTACGACAGAACCAGCCATTCGATCTACTCCATCGCTTTGTTGACAGATGCCAGTCAGAAAGAGCATGAAGACACATTCGGCTACTCTTTTTACGGCACCGAATTAACCTATGCTTATAACACTTATCGATTTTATGGAAAAGATAAAGAAGAATTGAAAAAATCGGATAATCCATTTGCTTTAGCGGTGCTTTCCGGTATGCATATTAGTGAAAACCCTGATAAAACCGACAAGGATAATAAAAAAAGGTACCGATTGAAACAGCAGCTTATCCGCCTAGCATTTGAAAAATATTCGCACCGCACCAATTATCTCGCCGCATTAGTGTATTTCATTGATTATATGATGCTGATTCCCTCAGACTTACAGGAACAACTGTATGAAACGTTACCCATTGCACAAAACAAAAAAGAGGAGGAAAAAATCATGGGTTTGGAAAAGTTAAGAGACACCCCGACGTTTGGAAAAGTGTATAGAGAAATCGAGGAGAAAGCAATCAAGAAAGGCAAGGAAGACACGGAACGGAAATTTGTTAAAAACCTTCTAGACCGGAACTATTCAGAGGAGGAAATAGCTGAATTAACTGGTCTGGGGATTGAAGAAGTAAGGAAGCTTCAGAAATCGCTTGAAAATGAATAAATATGAAAAAGAACCTATACCTGTTAATGAGTTTCCTTTAGCAGATATAGGTTCTTTTATTTTTTGAAAATAGCTGTTGAACATAATGTATTGAAGTATCAATGATATTGATGCATATTTTTCATTTTGAAATAGGCAAACAGGAAGCAGGGAAGAGAAAAATCGTATATATTTGACACTTTCATATATTCATCATATAATACTCAACGTTAAGTAAAGGATGTGACGATGATGACCCGACTGCTTGTACTTTGTATGTTAGATGCAAAACCGATGTCCGGCTATGATATTCAGCAGGCGTTGCGGATGACAGATGCGGAAAGATGGGGCGGCGTTTTAATTGGTTCCATTTATCATGCGCTTAAAAAATTAGAGAAGGATGGCTATATTACCATTGACAAGGTGGAACAAACCGGTCACCGGCAAAAGTTTACCTATCGAATTACCGAAGAAGGAAAAGAACATCTGAAAGAATTGATTCGCGAAGCTTTAACTGCTTCATCCGTTCAATACCCTTCTTCTTTATATGCAGGCATCTCTTTTTTTGAAAAACTTCCAGTTGAAGAAGCGCGCCAAGCTTTGGAACAACAGCGGGTAGCTTTGGAAAATGAATATCAAAGTGTCGAAACAGGATGGCAGGAAAAGAATGCAGCCCTGGAAGGCAACATTCCGCCCATGGTACAGCTGGTTTTTGATAATATGTTTGCTACGATCAGACTTCAACAGGATTTCGTCGAAAAGGCATTAGCATATTTAGAAAATAATAATTAATAATCTCCCTCTCTGTATCGGAGGGAGAAAAAAATACACTTATAGTCAATGTTGAGTAATCAAAATTAAATAAATATAAGGTGTGTTTGATGCAAGATAAATAACGGCACTAGCATCAGTGAAGTTGTGAATTGCTGCGGTTATTGGTGGAGGCGGAGCGTAAACGAGGCGGAAAAATCAATCACTCCTTCTCCTCTTCAGGAGTAACAGAAGAAAGGAGACAATGGATCATTTAAAAAGAGGAGAAGTTGTTTTATACAACACAGAATAAAGGGAAAGAAGGGAAAAAATGAATCAGGAACAAAATGTAAAAAAAGCTCAAAAGAGCGCCTTGTTTGTTGTAACGTTAGCTATCTTCACTGATATGCTGCTATATGGAATGATTGTTCCTATTTTGCCTGACTATGCGGAATCCTTAGGTATCTCTCAAACTGCAATCGGCATTTTATTCGGCAGCTATGCAGCGGCTCTATTAATCGCGACTCCTGTTTTTGGAGTAATCTCTGATAAAGTCGGACGGCGTGGTCCGATGCTTTGGGGGATTTTAGGGCTTACGATTGCAACCCTCCTATTTGCATTTGCGAATACGTTTTGGCTTTTGCTGATTTGCCGTATTTTACAAGGAATTGCAGCAGCAGCCACGTGGACAGCCGGGCTTGCGCTTCTCGCTGATTTCTACCCATCCAAAGAACGGGGAAAAGTGATGGGGATTGCGCTGTCAGGGCAAGCAATGGGGATCTTGCTAGGTCCGACATTTGGCGGCTGGCTCTATCAGTTGGGCGGTTATATGCTTCCATTCTTTGTAGCTGCCGGGCTTGCCCTTATCGATGGTTTGCTGCGTATATTTTTATTGAAGGAAGAACCTCATCGAAAGGGAGAAGACACTTCAGGAGCTTGGATTTTATTGAAAAACCGTACCTTGCTTTTGATTGTTGGAGCAGTGGTTATCGGAGCGGCTATTCCAAGTGTGCTGGAACCGACATTTCCAATGCATCTGCAACATGTATTCGATGCATCTCCAGGAGTTATCGGCTTATTATTTGGAGTTCCTTCACTTGCTTATGCGTTTGCAGCGCCGATTGTCGGAAGTGTTTCAACAAAGCTTGGCCATCCTAAAACCATTACAATTGGTTTAGCAATCACTGCTGTTTCACTGGTACTTGTTGTTATGCCGACAACGATATGGCTGCAAGTTGCGGCCCTAGCTTTGGTTGGCATCAGTATGGGAACAGTGCTTGCACCGACGCTTCCTGAACTTGCTGATATTGCACAGAAAAATCAAACACAAGCATATGGGGTTACCTTTGCTATTTATAATACCGCTTATTCTATAGGAATGATGGTTGGACCGATAAGCAGCGGTACATTCGCCGATATTTTCGGATTACAATCAAGCTATGTAGCAATTGCTGTGATAGTGTTGGTATATATGCTGTTTTTTGCGGTGATAACACAGTTAAAAAAGAAAGTGTAGGAAGATTTTCATAGGAAGAGCTTTAGAAGACGTGATAAAAAGAAGTCTTGGTGCTTTTTAACTGCCAGCCCTTGACATCTAAAAATGTTCAGTATAAAATATAGTCAGTAAAACTGATTATATGCGGAGGTGATTATTATATACGAAGTGAATCAATCGTGGGGATATCTGATAAGTAAAATCGCTCAAGATATGGCTGAAAGTTTTACAAAAGAATTGACACACTATGAGATTTCATCAAGAGATTACGGGATTCTGTCTGCTATTTATAATAATGAGAACTTAACGCAAAAAGGTATTGGATTTGAATTACAAATCGACCGGACAACAATGGTGCAATTAATTGATAGTCTGGAATCGAAAAACTTGCTGAAACGGGTTAGTAATCCAGCTGACAGAAGGGCAAACCTTATTCGGATCACAGAGAAAGGGCGTGCGATTTTAGAGGAAAAATGGGAAGCGCTTGAAAGTTGTGAAAAAGAAGTAGTCCATCAGATGACGGCGCATCAAAAGAAAGCAATCAGAGAGATATATGATTATTTACAAAAGGAGATACCAGAGAATGAATAAAATAGCGTATTTAGAGAATCATTTAGAGTTAACATATAGCCCAATGGATTATTTGAATTATACAAAAGAACATGAAGGTGCATGCATCTTAGTGGATGTTAGAAATGCCCCGCCGCATTTGAAAAAAGAGAAAATTCAAGGAGCAATTGAAATTCCCTTAAACGAATTAGGGGAAAGAGTGCAGGAGCTGCCCAAGGATAAGATGATTGTTGTCTATTGCTGGGATACATGGTGCAACATGGGCAAAAAAGCAAGCCTGCTGTTATTAAAAGAAGGATATGATGTGAAAGAGCTGCTTGGCGGCATTGCTTCTTGGAATATAATGAAACTTCCGGTAGAAGCTTTATAGGCCATAGTTTAGATTGAAGCAGCGGAGTATAGAGCACTGCTTCTATATTAAAACAAAAAACAATAATGTATCGAGCAGAGAGAAAAGTTAATTAACTTTTCTCTCTGCTCGATTATGGCGTCTTTCATATCACATAATCTATTCTTTGCCATTTATAAAACCTCATTAGACACTTAAAACATGATTTCTGTTCTAGATTACTTTAACAGAAAGTATAGTTATACATATAATTACTCTTTTGAACTAACAATAAAATGAAATTTCAAATTAAATAACTCATAATAATAAGATTAAGTTTGACATAATAAACTTTATATCTACTATAAATAATAACTCTTGTTCATCTTATTACTTTGACACATAGAGTAATAATTGATAATATTACTCTATCAGATATAATTGTGCGATAAGGGAGGGGTATTATGATTAGAAGCGATATTATACGCGGTCATCTAGAATCGATGGTTTTACGACTGATTTATGAAAATGATCAGTATGGTTATGAAATCTCAAAACAAATTAGTTTAAGAACAGAAAACCGCTTTCAAATTAAAGAGGCGACATTATATGCCATCTTCCAACGTCTGGAGAAGAAAGCATTAATTGAATCCTACTATGGTAAAGTTTCTCGAGGCGGGAGAAGGAAATATTACAGAATTACCATGTTAGGAAAAGCTTATTTAAGAGAAGCGGCCAGGGAGTGGGAAGAAACAAAAGAAGTTATTGATTTATTTATGGAAGGGTTAGATGAAAGAAAATAAAAATTGGCTATGATGAAACAGGTATTTAGAATGGGTAAATGCAGGGAGAGTATATTTAATCTAAGATATAGATTAGGATAAACATTTTAATGAAGAAAAAGTGTCTTACTCATGACCAAGTAGAAGAGAACATGAGTAAGTGGTGGGGTGAGGTAGTCATTATGGCAGCTGAAAAATTAGAAACTATCGGTTTTTGTACAGGAAATGATAAACCTTCTGAACGAAAACCCTGCACTTCTAATAAGTTGAAATGGTCAGCTATTATTTATAATATCTGTTATTTCTTTCATCGCTTTTTTCGCTTCTGGAATAGGATAAAGCACAAAGATATGATTCATTTTCGGATATTCAAAGTAATTTAGTTGTATTCCTTGTAGGGTAAGTCTATTCCTGAACTCTCTGGCATCTGGTAACAGCACTTCATGCGTCCCTACAAATAAAGTGATTTCTCCGAGCCCGTTTATTTCGCCGTTGATCGGACTGAGTAAATAGTGATTCGGATCTGTGTCCCCTGCATATGCTCTCCCCATTTGAATCAAACCATAAATTCCCAGCATCGGATCTTTACGTTCGAATGCATGAGCTTCTGGATTTTGCATCGTAATATCAAGCCAAGGCGAAAGCAATATGATATGCCGAGGTTGTGGAAGCTCTTTTTCCAGGAGCAATTGTGCTAAAGCTAATGCAAATCCCCCTCCAGCAGAGTCGCCCATTAAAATTACATTTTCTTTCTCTGATGTTTCTAAAATCCATTCATATATGGGAAGCACTTTATCAAATGACTCTTTATATTGATGATTAGGTGCTTTTGGATAGATAGGAACGTAGATTTTAGTATTGGTATCTTTTGCTAACTTCCCAATAAAATTCCAATGGTATATCGACGGCTGTTTTATGTAGCCTCCACCATGCAGATAGAGGATTACTTTTTCTGGAGTCTTTTTCTTCTGGTGAAATATATAATATTCCATTCCATCAAACGTCTGTTTTTTAATGTTATACTTAGCCTGAATATACTTAGGCAGGACATATGGCTTTTCATTCTCCATTTGCTTTTCTTTTAAAAATTTTTCGTATAATTTGGGTTTGGTAAAGTTAGCTTTATTACTCAGCTTTGTGAGTAAACGCTCTGCAAGCCAACTTTGAATACTTCGCATATCCGTTTCCTCCTGTACGCCATTTCTCATTTGCATTGATGTTCAGCATTTAAAAGCAGTATCTTCTCGATAAAGTTTCATGTGACTTTACTTTAACAAAAAAGCCATCTCCTTCAGTATATAGCAAAAGATAATGGCTGCATTCCTGAACTTCTATAATACCATTTTTGGTTCGTCCTTCTTCAATCAATATAATCAAATGATTTCTCCTCAATTATAATACATGAGCTGTGAATTCTAAATACCATACAAGTATTTACTTTTCACCATTCCTCTCTTCCTCTTTGCAAACACCGGCGTAAATGAATGGAGCCCATAAACCTGCTAGGACATATTCTTTTTGCGGGAATCGAGGAATATTATAATATCAACCTACTAACATATAGATGTTGTACCAAATGGCTTTTATCATTCTTTTGAACCAATTGGCATACACATTTGTATAGATTTCATAAGAAAAGAGGGTCGGATCGCGCATTGCGAATATCATAAAAAAACAACTGCAAGGAAGGAGATTAGAAATGAAAAAGTTTTATCTTATGCTTTTAGCGACTATTTTAGCATTGGTATTAGCAGCTTGCGGCGGAGATGACAGCAGTGATGAAGGAGCGGACAATACAGAAAATGGGGAAGAAACAGCGTCCTCTGGAGAAGAAGAAGAAGATGGAGAATCTGTCAGTGCTGAAGCCGGGGAAGAAGTGTTTCAAACTAATTGTGCCGGCTGCCATGGTCAAGACTTATCAGGAGAAGCCGGTCCGGACTTAACCGAAGTCGGCAGTGCCTATTCCCAGGATGAAATTGCTGATATCGTTGCGAATGGAACAGATGGGGGAATGCCAGCTTTTTCAGATATGGAGGATGATGATTTGGAAGAACTGACAGAGTGGCTGAGTGAGCATAAATAATAGGCAATAAAAAATGAACATGAAAATGCTCCTTTTTTCAGCAGACATCGAAATAATAAAAGAAACTAGCTTTAGAGAGGTACTCCCTTTTACGAATATAGCATTTGCAGCCAAGAATTCATGCATAGAAATAGTTGCATTTTTCTCGCTGAAAGTCTATGTTAAATACAAAAGATGTAGTAAATAACGTAAAAGACAAAACAGAAATAGAGGAAGGGTGTATTTTCTTGGTTCTTCAATTAAATATTCATGTTAAAGATGTGGAATCCCCTAAACAACGGACATTACTTGTGTCGGAACAAAGCACTTTTGAAGAATTGCATTTGTATCTGCAAGTCGCATTTGCGTGGTCAGACACACACTTGCACTTTTTTTCGCAGAATGGTACCACGATTGTTCCGCAAGAAGAAGATTTCAAGCACCAGCCAAAGGCGGTTAATGAAGAAACAGCGGTTTTATCGGATTACTTAAAAAAGTCTGGCGATCAGTTGACGTATATTTATGATTTGAATATGGATTGGCAGCATACCATTACGTTGGAACATAAAGCAGAGCTGCCAATGGATTTACCTCTGCCTTTTTGTATAGCGGCAGAAGGGGAAGCCCCTCTGGAACAGACGGTGGAGCAGGCGTATTCGTTTTCTGACAATGAAGAACTTATCGAATCTATTAATCATCAATTGAGTGTATTTTATGAAGATTGGCTTCTTGATGGGGAGGACCACGAAGAAACAGAACCGGATGAAACAGAATGGAATCAATTATTTGATGCTGCCGATCGAGTGAAAGCGGATAAACCATGGCTTGAAATCCGTGATGATCAAATTATTGCGATCTGGTCGGACAGAATAAATGATTATGTGTACTGTTCCATTATGGGAAATGCAGGGGAAAGTTATGGCGTTTCTGGTTTCTTGGGAGACAGAGGTTTATTATCTTATCTGGATCTGCTGGAAGAAGATCCGTTTGAAGATGATTTAGCAGTTCTTTTTAATCAATATTCTCTGACGGTGAATTTTAATGACAGAGAAGAATTAAACGAGGATGAATATGATTTGATTAAAAGTCTTGATAGAAAGTATCGCGGGAGGCTTCAATGGCCATCTTTTGTCAGCATGATTCCGGATACGGTTCCATGGAGCTTTAATCAAGAGGAATGCTTGATTTTCACAGAAGTGTTGTCTAAGTTGGATACGCTCCTGTCCCAAACGGAAAGTCTTTCGAATGAGGTGCCAAGCTTTGATGATGGTGAAATACTTGCTCTAAATAAAGAAGGGGAGCAAACGATTCTCTCCAAAGATAAGCAGGTTACACAAGCGATTACATTTCCCAAATTAGAATTAGAGTTGTCAGAAATAGAATGGAAGCGGGAAGGAAATAAAATAGATAAAATCAATGGAGCGGAATTGGAACTGGCATTTATCCAGGCGGGAGAACCGGTACAGAGAACACCGCAATCTCGGCCTTTTCTTCCATATATCCTCGTGTTTATAGATCGGAATACGGGAACAGTATTACAATATGATTTAGTAGATTCAGTTTACTATACGGAAGGCATCCAAAAAAGAATATTCCAGCTTTTTGATAAAATAGAAACGTTACCGAAAACAGTGTATATGTTTGATGATTTCTTTGCCATGCATGCAGAACCGCTTTTTAATAAATTGTCTATTCCTTTGGTGAAAACAGAGGAATTACATGGCGTAAATCAGTTTATCAAGATGATGAATGAGGACGGACTTTTTGAATAAATTTTTGAATAAATCCGTGCAGCAAAAAATCCAAGCTAAAGCTCAGGCTTGGATTTTTTGCCGTATATTTGATATCAAGTGACTTTTTTAAATTTGACGTCATCTTTATCTTTTTCGGCAGACTTATTTGCCCAAATTGTTGCGATAATAGGGCCTGATATATTATGCCAGATGGCACCCCACACACTTGGTAGTGCTGCAAGCGGGCTGAAGTGAGTCGTTGCCAGGGAAACGCCAAGGCCAGAATTTTGCATGCCTACTTCGATGGAAATAGCTCTCCGGTCGTTTTCATCCAGCCCGAGAAGCCGTGCTGTTATATACCCCAAAAATAAGCCAAAACTATTATGCAAGAATACTGCAGCGAAGACAAGCGCTCCGGCAGAAGCAACATTAGGAGCATTTGCCGCTGTCACAGCTGTTACAATGATTAGAATAGCTGTCACAGATATTAATGGAACAATGGCAATGCTTTTTTCAACAGCAACAGGGAAGAAGCGCTGAACCAAGAATCCAAGAATAATCGGGATAATAATAACCTGGACAATGGATAGAAACATAGCCACTGGATTAACCGGCAGCCACTGACCGGCAAATAAATAAAGCAAGAGCGGTGTCATAACAGGCGCAAGCATCGTTGACAAAGCAGTCATGGCAACAGAAAGTGCAACGTTACCTCTTGCTAAATACACCATCACATTCGATGCGGTGCCGCCTGGAACGGAACCTAATAAAACCAGACCGGCCGCAAGTTCTGCAGGTAATCGCAGTAAATAGGCAATGCCAAAAGCAACGAGCGGCATGATTAAATATTGTGCGGCTATTCCGATAATAACGGGTAATGGACTGGTTATTACTAATTTAAAATCCACAGGTTTTAATGTCAGCCCCATTCCAAACATAACCACGCCGAGCAAAAGTGTAATAAAGCTTCCAAAAACAAGGAAGGCGGAAGGGAAGATAAACGAAATAACCGCAGCTATAATGACGAGAATTGCAAAATATTTACCGGCTAGTGCGCTTATCTTCTCCAGTGTTTTCATAGCTTGCTCCCATTATTACTATCGATAATTTTATCCGGATTTAAGATATTATTCGGATCTAACGCTTTTTTAATATTTATCATCACATCGAGAGCAGTACCGTGCTCCTGGCGTTGATAAGGTTTCTTTCCGACACCTACACCGTGTTCCCCTGTACAGGTTCCACCGCGTTCTAACGCATAATGTACTATATTTTCATTAAACTGTTTTGCTTTTTGAACTTCTTCTTCATTCTCCATATCAATCATAATCAATGAATGGAAATTTCCATCACCGACATGACCTAATATCCCGCCTGGAATATTTAATTTTTCTAATTCTTCTCCGGCATAGTTAACGGAATTTGCTAATTCGGAAATAGGAACGGCCACGTCTGTTAACATCATCTTTTTCCCGGTATAATCATGCACAAAAGCATATGCTAAGTTATGTCGGGCGTCCCACAGATGGTTGCGTGCTGCATTGTCTGTTTCAGAGGTGAAAGTATCACAAGCATGGTCCTGCATAATTTCCTTGGTAAAGGCGACATCCTCTTGCAAACCAGACGCGTTTCCGTGAAATTCTAAGAAGAGAGTCGGCATTGCCGGATAATCAGTCTCACTAAATTTATTAATTTGTTCCACTGAAGCTTCATCTACGAATTCCACTCTGGCAATGGGGATTCCTGCGTGCAAAATAGAAGTTACCGCTTCAATGGCATTTGTCAGAGTTGGAAAAGTGGCCCGGGCTGCTACAATATGTTCTGGTATACCATACACTTGAAGTGTCAGTTCCGTGAAGCAGCCAAGTGTTCCTTCCGAACCGATAAACAGTCCGTTTAAATGATAACCGGAAGCAGACTTTGCTGCCAGGCTGCCTGTATGGATGACGCTGCCATCTGCAAGTACGACTTCCATATCACGAACCTGATCCCTCATCACGCCATATTTGACAGTTGTGGTACCGCTTGCATTCGTTGAAGCCATGCCCCCAAGTGTGGCATTTGCCCCGGGATCTACAGTGAAAAACAGGCCATATTTCTTTAATTCTTTATTCAGCTGTTCTCTTGTAACTCCCGGTTGGACTTTGACAAGCAAATCGTCTTCTTTAATTTCCAGAATTTGATTCATCCATGAAAAATCAATGGTAATTCCATTTTGATAAGGAATGACATGTCCTTCTAAACTTGTACCGACACCAAAAGGCGTTACAGGGGTTTGGAACTTTTGTGCTACTTCCATAATATGGGTGACATCTTCTGTTGACTTCGGGTAAACAATGATATCCGGCAAGCTTGTCTGATGATAGGTTTCATCTCTGCTATGTAGTTCTTTTACCGTGTCATTGGTAGAGATTTGGTCGCTTGCTAATATGGCATCTAATGCTTGTATAACTTGTTTCATCATTTTTCTCCTTTCAAATTGCCTAAATGGAATTTCTTTTGCAGTTACATACCGCTGCAATGATTATATATATTAATTTTATTATAAATACTTTTCAGATTAATTCAATGATTAAAAAAGAATTTAGAAGCATTATAGGATTTTTTTGAAAAGAGGAAACGGTTAAGAGCTGTATATACATTTTGTATTTAAACCCCGACTAGTCCGTGATTACATTCGAACGAGTCGGGGTTTATGTATTTATCATATATAGCTTCCGCTCCGGTCAAGCCCCCCGCTTTCCTATAGGAGTCTATGGTTTTTCCTCTAGGACTGCGCTTACTCGCCCCATCGAAAACATTTGTGCATCGCAGGGCGAGCTGAAGATCCACTTGAAAAGCGGTCTTCTTTTCAAGTTAGCTGAAGCCGTCCCCATGGAAAGCGGAGTGTTTTCCCGTAGTGGTCATATTAACCTGACAACATTGAGACCTGTGATTACTCGGTCTATTAAAACCGTTGCTGCGCTTAATCGTCCCCTCAAAATCGTCGCTAGTTAGTTTTATCGCTATTTACCAGTATTGATAATCGCAGACCCAACCTAAAGATGTAGTGTTCTTAGTCTATCATAGGAATGGCATCAACTAATTTCAACCGTATAGAACATTCCGCCGCAGCGGTCGCCTTACACTTTACTTTCTATCCTAGTCAACAGATATATGAAAGAAACGATCAATCATTGTTCCTGTGGAAGTTACTTTTTTAAGTGAGTAAGTTGAGTTAATTACTTACCGGATTTAACATTCTTTCAATTTTCCCCATAATTAAATCCGCTACGATGGCCATTAATGCAGTAGGAACAGCACCTGCTAAAATAATCGCTGTTCCATCGGTTGCGTTTGTACCGCGTACGATAATAGCTCCAAGTCCTCCAGCACCAACAAAGGTTCCGATTGCTACAACGCCAATGCCGACAACCAGAGCTGTGCGGATTCCTGCCATTATAACACTGACAGCAAGCGGCAATTCTACTTTTAATAGCAGCTGAAACTGTGTCATTCCGGAAGCGTAGGCAGCTTCTTTTATTGTCCGATCAACTCCAATTATTCCTACGTACGTATTTTGAATAATAGGTAATAAAGAGTAGAAAAACACCGTTACAACAACTGTAGTCGTTCCAAGTCCCATCACCACCATAGTAATCGCCATAAATCCTAATACGGGAATGGTTTGAATAATACTGCCCAATGTCATTACAAATCCGCTTAATTTGCCATATCTGGCAATCAGAATGCCGATTGGGATCGAAATAATGGAAGCGAATAGAACACCGTAAGCTGCCATTAAAAAATGCCGGTAAAATTCTGTCCAAATGTAAAACCCATTTTGAGATACATAGGTTATAAACTGTTCCCAGGCGCTCATTCCGTTACCTCCTTGTCTTCAAAATAGTTATTTTCTTCAAGAAAATCGCGGGCAATGATCGAAGGACTGACTAACTCTACATCGCCTCTGTAATTCATTTCCTGCATGTCCTCTGTTGTTGCAGTGTCACTTAGCTTTTGCATAATTTCTTCGATTTCCGGATGCTCTCTTAGAATTTCGTTTCTCGCAACAGGAGAAGCATCATAAGGAGGGAAAAATTCATCCTCCAGTATTGTTAAATCATAAGCAGCAACTCTGCCGTCTGAAGAATTACCAAGCACTGCATCCATACTACCTGAAGAAGCTGCTTGATACACGAGACCGGTTGCCATCGGATAGACATTACCAAAAGCAAAGTGTGTCTCCGTAAAAGCTTCGTAACCGTCTCCAGAACGGTTGACCCAAGCATTGTCTACTCCGAAATTCATCTGATCAGCAAATGGTTTTAGATCATCAACATGGGTGATATCTTCTTCCTCTGCAAATTCTTGTGTCACAGAAATAGTATAACTATTCTCAAATCCGTACGAATCGCTCCAGGTCTGGTCAAATTTTTCATCAAATTCTTTTTTTACAATTTCCATTGCTTGGTCAGGGTCTGTAATACCTTCATAATTTAAGACGCCTTCCAAATCCGTTCCTGTATATCTGGTGGCTGTAATATCCACTTCATCTTGCATCATTGCCTGATGGAAAACCATCGAAGAGCCTAAATTTGTAACCAATTCAGTGTCTAAATCTGTATAATGCTCAATCATTTGAGCGAGTGTATTACCCCAAATTTCAGATTCTACCGTGTTCAAGGTTGCAATCCGAATCGTATTTTCTGAAGGCCCGCTGAGACCTGGTAATGAACAACCTGATAGAAGAAGGACTGAAAGAAGGGGAATAATCAATAATTTCTTCATATATGATCCTTCCTTTACGCCGTTTTTCGTAAGGCTTTAGATGTTAGTCCTTTTTCAAGGAGTGATAATAATCCGCTGGCAATTAACGCTAAAATAGTTGCCGGAACCGTACCAAGAACAATCAGCTCCGGTTGATAAAGATTCAGGCCATCAAAAATAAGGTCGCCTAAACCGCCGCCGCCGATAAATGCTGCAAGTGTTGCCCAGCCAATTAAGTAAACCGTTGCAAAACGGATACCTGACATAATAACTGGTAAAGCGAGCGGAAGCTCTACTTTGCGGATAATCTCCATATTATTCATTCCCATCCCTTTACCTGCTTCTTTTAAACTTGCATTTACTTCCTTGACACCCGTATACGTATTTCGAAGGATGGGAAGTACGGAATAGATAAACAAAGCAACAATCGCTGGTACCGTGCCTACACCAAGAAAAGGCATCAAAAAGGCCAGAATAGCCAGACTCGGAATAGTCTGCAATATGCCAACGAATGATATAAACCGATCCGCTGATTTGCTTGGTATACGGGTCAGTAAAATTCCTAACGGGACAGCAATTAGTATACCTAATACGATAGCTGCAATAGAGATATACAAATGCTCTCCTGTTTTTTCTAACAAATCCCATCCATAAGATGAGAGTGTATCCATCATTGTTTGCATTTTTATTTTGCCTCCTTAGGATTCGATAATGCCGGCTTCTTTTGATTCATCACCCCAGATGGTGTTATAAACCATATCTGCCAGAGCAGCTCTGGTGACAATACCTACTAATCTCTGCTCTTCTGTGATAACAGGTACATAAGCGGTGCCTCGCCGAAGCATACGATGCATCGTATCCTGGAGCAGGCTGTTTTTATCAACAGCATATTTTACAGTATCCATCACTTCATAAACATGATTTTTCTTTTTGTAATTGGAATCAACCATTTCAATATCGATATATCCTTTTAAAATGCCTGATTCATCAACGACCAGCAGCGAATCAACACGGTTGGCATGCATTCTTTGGATAGCATCTCTTAAACTGCTTTCCTCGTCTATCGTAATTGGGTCCGGATACATAATCTGTTCGACAAAAGTTATTTCCGGGCGGCTTTCTAATAACCGGTCTTTGCCAATAAAGTCTTCTACAAACTCTGTTGCTGGATGGCGGAGAATATCATCTGGCGTACCAACTTGGACAATTTTGCCTTGATTCATGATAACGATTTTATCAGCAAGCTTGATTGCCTCATCCATATCATGCGTGACAAATACAATCGTTTTATTCATTTCTTTTTGAAGCTTTTTGAATTCCTCTTGTAAGCTGTCGCGCGTAATTGGGTCCAGCGCTCCAAAAGGTTCATCCATTAAAATTAATGGGGGATTCGTTGCCAATGCTCTAAGTACTCCGATTCGCTGCTGTTGACCGCCACTCAGCTCATGCGGATAACGATCTAAATAATCTTCCGGTAAATTGACTAAGGAAATCAATTCTTTAGCCCGCTCCTGTTGTTTTTCTTTATTCCATTTCAATAGGGAACCTACCAGAGATATATTTTCTCCTACTGTCATATGCGGCATTAATCCAATTTGCTGTATGACATAACCAATGGATCGCCGAAGCTGGACGGCATCCTGTTCTAAAATATTGGTGCCATCTATCAAAATTTCTCCGCTTGTAGGTTCGATGAGACGGTTAATCATCTTCATGGTTGTGGTTTTTCCACATCCGCTTGGTCCAATGAAAACGACAAATTCTCCCCGTTCCACGTTCAGGTTCAGGTTATGAACGGAGGGAGTGTCATTTCCATCGAATTTTTTTGTGACTTCTTTAAATTCTAGCATTTAAAGCACCTCCATAACTTATTCCGTCAAAACTTAAAATCAGACTTATAAAGTATAATCAATAATCCAATAAAAACGAAAATCCGAAAAAATCGATTCTATACGTAAAATCTGTGCAATTTAAACTTTACAAACTTTATATAAGGGTTTATCTTAGAATTGCTTTTATTTACTTGGAATTTCTATCAAATATGAATTTTTGATTTTTATTTAATCCGTGGTAAAGTAGCTCATATACCGTAACAAAGGGGACTTGACAATGGAATCATATTCAAACAATCAATTACTTCAGGAAATCAGCGCTTGCGAGAATCTTCTTACAGATCGAATCGCCGATAATATGGAGACTTTTGGTGTGTCGTCAACGATTGGACGTCTGCTGGGTATTATTTATATGAACCGGGAGGCGATGACATTAGATGCACTTGCCGGCGAAACAGGTATGAGTAAAACCAGGATGAGCCAGGTCATGCGGGAAATGATTTCACTTGATATAGCAGAGAAAGAACATGTGAAAGGCAGCCGCAAAGATCATTATAATGTTGAACGCGATTATGCGCAGACGTTTATATCCTTATTTACAAGGAATTGGTCAGAAGTAGTAAAGCGTAATACCAATTTAGAACGTCGTTTAAGGGAGCAAATTCGTCATTTAGAGACTTTCTTAACGGAAGATTCCCCAGAGGAAGTAAAGAATCGGCTGGAAAGTTTACAAAAAGAATTAGATGAATGGCAAGCTTATTATCAATGGATTGATGGTCTTGTCGACTTTTTCGAAAGCGGCGAGATTTTTAAACATGTTCCTATTGTCACCCCAAATACGAAGGAGGAAATGCATGATGAAAAATAAACGTATTATTACTGCGGCATTGACAGGTGCTGGCGATACAACGGAGAAAAGCAAACATGTCCCGATTACACCTAAAGAAATTGCGGAATCTGCTATTGAATCAGCAAAAGCAGGTGCTGCCATTGCACATATTCACGTCCGTGACCCGAAAACGGGAAAACTTAGTCACGATGTGGAACTTTTTAGAGAGACGGTAGAACGAATCCGTGAATCCGATACGGATGTCATTATCAATATTACTGCCGGTGGCGGCGGCGACTTTGTTCCCAATCTCGAAAACCCGACACAGGGCGGCCCTGGTACAGATATTCAAACACCAAAAGAGCGGCATGAACCGGTCGGAAAACTGCTTCCGGAACTCACTACACTGGATTGCGGCAGCTTGAATTTTGGCAATCAGGTTTATTTAGGGCCGGAAGACTGGCTGCGTGAACATGCTAAACTGATTCAAGAAAGCGGCGTAAAACCGGAAATGGAAGTATTTGATACTGGACATATCCGTCTTGCGAATCAATTAATTTCGGAAGGATTAGTGGAAGGATCGCCAATGTATCAGTTTTGTCTTGGTATTCCGTGGGGAGCGGATGCAGATGCAGAAACGATAGAATATATGAAAAGACGAATTGTCGACGGGTCCCACTGGTCCGCATTTGGTATTGGCCGGATGCAGCTGCCGATTGTTGCACAGGCTGCTTTACTTGGCGGGAATGTCCGTGTCGGATTGGAAGATAATCTATATCTGGAAAAAGGCGTACTCGGTACGAATGCTCAGTTAGTAGATCAGGCTGTTAACATACTAAATAGTGTGAAACTGGAACCAATGACAGCAGCGGAAGCAAGAGAACAATTAAATCTAAAAACATTTAAGTCTTAAGAGGTGAATTATGGCACAAAAAACAATGGCTGTTTTAGGAACCGGTGTTATTGGTAATGGCTGGATCGCGCGCTTTTTAGCAAGTGGTCATCAGGTCCATGCGTTTGATCCGGATCCTGGTGCAAAAGAAAAAACAGAAAAAATGATTGATGATATTTGGATGACATTGGAAGAATATGGAATAAGCGATGAAGCAGCAAAGGAAAACCTGACTTTTTATGAAACTCTAGAAGAAGCTGTAAAAGAAGCTGATCTGGTACAGGAAAATGTTCCGGAACAAGAAGCATTGAAGAAAAAAGTGCTGGCACAAGTAGATGCAGCTGCCAAACCGACTGCAATCATTGCATCCAGTACCTCCGGCTATATGCCTTCTGTACTGCAGGAGGATTGCGAGAATCATCCGGAACGGGTTGTTGTCGCACATCCGTTTAATCCAGTTTACTTAATCCCGCTTGTGGAAATTGCAGGTGGCAAGCAGACTGAAAGAAGTTATATGGAAAAAGCAGAAAAAATGTATGAAGACATGCATATGAAGCCGCTTGTGATGAAAGGTGAAATCGACGGCCATATTGGTGACAGATTGATGGAAGCAATCTGGCGTGAAGGGCTTCATATTGTGAACGATGGTGTAGCGACTACCGAAGAAGTAGATAAAGCCATTGTTTATGGACCTGGTCTTCGCTGGGCATTGATGGGGCCGTTTTTGACACTTCATTTAGCTGGCGGCAAGGATGGTATGAGACACATGCTGGAACAATTCGGACCTGCATTGAAACTTCCTTGGACACGTCTGGTGGCTCCAGAGTTGACGGACGAATTAAGTGAAAAAGTAATTTCAGGAACTGCAGAACAAAGCGGAGACGTCCCAATTGAAGATCTGGAACATCGCCGTGACCGTTTCTTAATTAAATTGATGGCTTTGTTAGAGGAAGAAGGTTTCTGGCCGGCAGAAAGGTTGCTTTCATATGACAGAAAGTAAGCAGATATGGGAGGGGCGTGTGTTGCCTGAATGGGTAGATTATAATGGTCATCTGAATGATGCGTATTATGCTTTGATTTTCAGTCACAGCCTGGATGCTTTGATGGATGACATTGGTCTGGATGAAGATGGCAGAAAAGCACAAGCTTATACCATTTTCACCCTAGAAGCCCATATTAAATATTTAAAAGAAGCACATGAAAACGAAGAGTTGTATACGAATGTTACCGTGCTGAATCGGGACGCAAAGCGTATGCATCTCTGGTTTGAAATGAAAAACAAAGAAGATGACACCGTGGCAACCAGTGAACAGATGGTGATGGGGATGGATGAATCATCCGGACGCCCGGCACCATTTCCGGAATCTGTTGAGATAAAGGTGAAACAACTGCCAGAATTAGCTGAAGAAAACTGGCCTGCGGGAGCAAATAAGCCGATGGGCATCCGCAAGAAAAAGTAAGAAGTATGTGATATGCTCTCTTATCCATGTGAGGGGAAAAAGTAACATTCCTTGCAGCTGATAAGGGAGCATTTCCTATATTCATATAAGAGACAAAGTTTGAATCGCAACCCAACCGTTTCAACGCAGAACCATTCAAAAAACAGAAAATATTAACATACGGATGAAAAATATGTTATACTGCTCCTTGAGTAAAAATGAATAAAGTCTACTTTATAAGTAGGAGAGGTTCTAGGTACACCCTCTATAAAAAACTAAGGATAACCATACTGATTAAACCTTAGGTATGGTTTTTTCATATTTTAGGGTGTATAGAATTCTCTTTTTCAAATTGGAAAGGGGATTTTTTTATGGAAAAAAATAATAACCGAGCAGTTGTTGTCTTTAGCGGCGGTCAGGATAGTACCACCTGTTTATTTTGGGCATTGGAAAAGTTCGAGCATGTAGAGTTAGTTACCTTTGACTACAGTCAGCGCCATAGTTTAGAGATTGAGGTGGCAAAGGAAATCGCTGCAGATCAAGGGCTGAAACATCATATTTTAGACATGTCTTTACTGAATCAGTTAGCTCCCAATGCGTTAACAAGAGACGATATCGAAGTCGAGAACGCGGAAGATGGAGGGGTTCCTAATACCTTTGTGCCGGGAAGGAATTTACTGTTTCTTTCTTTTGCAACGATTCTAGCCAATCAAATTAATGCCAAGCATATCGTTACTGGTGTATGTGAAACCGATTTTAGCGGGTATCCGGATTGCCGTGATATCTTTACCAAATCATTAAATGTCACCTTGAATCTCTCTATGGATGAAGACTTTGTCATTCATACCCCGTTAATGTGGCTGGACAAAGCAGAGACGTGGGAATTAGCGGACGATCTGCGAGCCTTTGATTATGTAAGAGAACGAACGTTAACCTGTTATAACGGGGTGAGAGGTGCAGGGTGTGGAGAATGTCCGGCATGTCAATTGCGCCAACGGGGATTAGATCAATACTTGGAAAAAAGACAGGAGAGGAATGTGTGATGTTCGGGTTTCGTATTGTCGAAGAGTTACAAAAGCTGGATAAAGATATTCAAAGGGAACAGCTGGCTTATCATCAGAAACGGGTGATGGTAAGTAAAGAATTTATATTCGATGCTGCCCATCATCTGCATTGTTATGAAGGAAAGTGTAAAAATCTTCATGGTCATACATATCAAGTCGTCTTTGGTATCAGCGGTTTTGTGGATGAGATAGGGATGGTGATTGATTTTGGTGATATCAAAGAAATTTGGAAAGATAAGATTGAAGTATTTTTAGATCATCGTTATTTAAATGAAACCTTACCGAAAATGAATACTACTGCGGAAAATATGGTCGTCTGGATGTTTGAACAAATGGAAGCAGCCATCCAAAAACTTCCCAACCAATGCCGGGTAGAATTTGTTCGTTTATTTGAAACACCGACAAGCTATGCAGAAGCAAGACGGGAGTGGATGGATCATGCGTAAAATACCAGTCTTAGAGATATTTGGCCCTACGATTCAAGGGGAAGGAATGGTCGTAGGAAGAAAGACGATGTTTGTTCGAACCGCTGGATGTGATTACCGGTGCGCCTGGTGTGATTCCGCATTTACATGGGATGGAAGTGCTAAAGAAGACATTGTACCGATGACGAGTGCGGAAATTTGGCAGCGGCTGCAAGAAATAGGCGGGAATTACTTTGATCATGTGACGATTTCAGGCGGGAATCCGGCTTTGTTAGCTGCTATGGATGATTTGATTGATTTGCTTCATGAACATCATATGGAGGTTGCCCTGGAAACACAGGGAAGCCGTTACCAGGATTGGTTTGTCAAAATCGATGATCTGACTATTTCTCCTAAACCGCCCAGTTCTAAGATGAAAACGGACTGGGAGAAATTAGATGATATTATTCATCAACTGGAAGTCAATGAGCGATTCATACATACCAGCTTAAAGGTAGTGATTTTTGATCAAGAAGACCTTCGCTATGCTGAAAAAGTACATCAGCGTTATCCGAAGATTGCTTTTTTCCTACAGGTAGGGAATGATGATTTAGAGGAGATAGAGCCGCAGCACTTATCGCAGCATTTATTGAATAAATATGAGTGGTTAATTGACCAAGTAGTGGCGTCAAGTATGCTGAACCGTGTTCGCGTCCTTCCGCAGGTACATGCATTAGTCTGGGGAAATAAGCGAGGGGTTTAGGTAAAAGATAAATCTGCAGTTCATCTATAATAGAAATGATGAAGAAAAACTGTTATCATTTTAGCAAAACAGATAATAAAATGATAGCAATGGAGGGCACTTATATTGATTCATCTTATATTCGGAATTGCTGCAGATAGTGGTTTAAAACATGCTTTTCGGGAGCAAAACCATCAAATTATCGGGTTCCCGATCGATTTTTCTACGGGCCCGATCAACCATATTCATCAGCCTGAGGGTATCAAGGAGCATTTTAATTGGAAGGCTTCCTCTTTTCAAGAGAAAGCGGACTATGACTATGGTATGGAGCAAGTTGCTTTTCAAAGGGCGCTGAAACAGCTATCCGAAATAAAAGAAGGGGACAAGCTGACCATCTGGACTTGTGAAAATGCGTCGGAGCAAATCGGCCTGCGAATCAGCTGTTATTTATTAAAAGAGAAGAAGGTGGAATTAACACGGATAAATACTGCTGAAGCAATGAAGAAATATATGAATGGAAAAAACATTAATCCTGCATTTCGAGCTTGTGGATAACAGCACTTATTCACAAGCTTGATTTTTCCTTTCATTCCATTATATTTCATAAATGGTAATACACTCTGATTCAATAAGACTTATTCCCTTCAAAAAGCGCACAAATTCCCCCTCCCCATTTAAGAGGCGTTTCTTCCAATATTTAACTTGGGTATTATCATGCTAACTGGTGTACTTTTTGAAGCATTTTCATCCAAATAGAAAAACGAGAAAAGGTATTAGCTAATTTTAATTTCCATCGGCGTGCATGCGTCGTTAGAACACCTGGTATATCAAAAAATACTCTTCGAAATCTGGAAATCGTGAACTTGGAATAAGCAGACGGGCAAATTTCTTGCGTAAATAAAAGATAGACATTATAAGCCATCATTTTCAGCCATAAATCGGCAGCATTGGCATAAAACGCATCCCCAGAAACCTGATCGGATCCAAAGCCCGTTTTAGATTCTTTGATGTAATTTTCCATACAGGCGCGATGGTTATAAAAGCGCCAAATCTCATCTCCAGCATCTTCCATATTCGTGACAAGTGCCTGATACTCCCAAAGAAAT
>NZ_JBHTKK010000008.1:0-138391 GCF_042675985.1 Oceanobacillus locisalsi | reverse complement strand
AATTCATTAACCTGACAACATTGAGACCTGCGATTACTCGGTCTATTAAAACCGTTGCTGCGCTTACTCGCCCCATCGAAAACATTTGTGCATCGCAGGGCGAGCTGAAGATCCACTTGAAAAGCGGGCTTCTTTTCAAGTTAGCTGAAGCCTTCCCCATGGAAAGCGTAGTGTTCTTCCACAGCGGTCGTTACTCTTAAAATTTAATTTGTCAAAAAGAGATAACACATCTTTTGTGAAAGATGTGTTATCTCTTTTTTATTGTTCATAAGATTCATCATCTGATAATATTGCTGCACCTTATTCTTGGCACCTAAAATGTTGCTTTTCCAAACATAGAAAAAGGATACATTACTTCCTGAAGAAGCATTGTATCCTTTAAATATAGATCCTGATGCAGTAAAATAAACTGCCGCTTATAAACCTAAAATCGCTTTAATCATACTGGTAGTTTCACCCGGTTCGTATAATACGTATAGAAAAATATAAACCATAACTCCTGTAATCGCACTGAAAAACCAAATAACACTTGTTACAGGACCGATTTTACGGTGTTTCTTAATATTTCTCTTGAACGCCAGTACAAGCGTCACAATCCCAAATATCGCTCCAACCGTTGCTAAAATAATATGGAATATCAGGAAAATCGTAAAGTACGTCTGTATATTTTCAGGTCCACCAAAACTTGTATTTCCTACAAAAACCGTACGTGATACGTATATAATAAAGAATAACAGGGCGCTGACAGCCGCTGAGATCATGACAGCTTTATGTTGTTTTCTTTTATTTTTCACGATTAAAATCCAGCCTATTGCTACAAGTATCGCACTTAAAGCTATAAAAAATGTACTAATTGTTGGTAATAAATGCATTTCTTTGTCCTCCAGTATTTCTAAATATACGTTTAAAAGGTATGAAGAAAAGATGAAGAAAAACCGTCATTATGCATGAATATACACTTGAATTTTTACGGTTTCCCTTCCAGCACCTTCTCTTCAATGTGATTCTACCGGGTTTGACGGCAGCGGATCAATCTTATTACTTTCCCCTCTAACCCAAGAAAAGATAACTGTGGCTAAGATGCCTCCATAAGTAATTTCCTGGATAATCTTCATGATAATACCGCCTAACTGCTGATCAATCATGGTGCTGAGCGGCGTAAACATTTCCGGACCAGTTAATGCAGGGGCAAGTCCTTGTAAAACATCTGTCGGTACACAGAGGCTCATCGCCTGCATCCAGGAGCCTCCCTGTGTATACGTAGCATATAACGGTTCTGCAGCAAAAATAATGAGTGCACATGCCGGCGTAATTAATACACTGTTTGCAAAAATAAAACCAATTTTCAACAAAGGCTGCATCTGGTCAAATTCCTTCAAAGGAGACAGCAATGGAAAAATCATTAAAAACGCTGCAAACAATAATAACCCGTGAACCACCCAGTGCACAACCGTCGAGGATTTTGTGAATTCAAAGAAAACAGGTATATGATAAACCGAAAATAAACCATTAAATAGTAATAATGAAATTAAAGGTTTCGTACCTATTTCTACAATTGGTCTGATAACAGGCCGGTCAATTATTTTCCTCCATAACCAGGCAGGGATGCCTTTGATAATCAATATCGGCATTACAAGTAAATAAACAGCCATTTGGATCATATGAGCAGTCAGTGTAATATGTGAGAGTAAGTCAATTGGCGAACCTTTTACTACGTATAAACATACCATGGCGGCATAAAAAAATGCTTGCTGCTTCACAGATACTTTATCATGATTACCAAACTTATGCCGATAAGGCCCCGTTATGAGAAAATAGGCTAACATAATGAGCGCAACAAACAACATAAAGTACGGACTCCATAACGCCCGAAAACCAAATATTTGTATATCTAACCACATACCAGATCATCTCCAGTTTTGTCTACTTTATCTATTATACCTTAAAATGAACAAGAATTCTCTAGGAGGATTGTGACGATTTTAAAACAACTCTATTTTATCGAAGGGTAGTTTTGTCTGTAACTCTCTCCCTTCAAAAAAATTAAAAATAAAATTTCTATATAAATTGAATTAATAAACCTGTCTTTTGTGCTAAAAAATGAAGTCATTTATTTTAGAATTAAGCACCATAACTAGCGAAGGAAAAACACGGAGACTCCTATGGGAAAGCGTAGTGTGAAGACCCCGCAGAAAAAGCGGTCTTCTTTTTCTACCCGTGGGGCACGACGGACACGACGTCCTAGTATCGACGTTGGTCACAGGACGTGACCGTTCTTAGTCGATGAAAGAGCGACTTTGCTTCTGTCAGCGCCTGACGGCTTGCCAATCAGCAAGTCTTCTTTAAAGGCTGAGGACAAGCCCATGGAAAGCGTAGTGTTTTTCCGTAGCGAGTGTCAGGAAGGAAAATATTAATTTCAAGTTATATAAGCAGAAGATGACACACCTCACTGTATGATGTGTCACTTTCTATCGCAAAAAAAGCTATGATGATTTAAAATCTAATCATCATAGCTTTTTTAATTTCAAATAGATGGAATTCAACTTGCCTTGCTTACCACCAAGTAATGATGGTAAAAGTTAATGCGATCATCACAGTAATGAAAATCCCGCCATAAATAATTTGAGCAGGTACTTCATGCCCTTTGTCTTTCAAGTGCATGAAGTAGAAAAACTGAAATCCTACCTGAACAAATGCAAGAAGCAACAAGATCGGAATCACATAAGTGGATGGTATCTCCATCGCAACAAGAGCAAATGCTACGATTGTAAAAAATATCATTAACGCAAAGCTGACAACCATTCTTTGCATTTCTTGTTTATTCTTTTGCTTTTGGAACGAATTAATTTTTCTAGTACTCATTTCATCTGTCATAAATTAACTCACCATCCCCATCAGATAAACAACTGTAAAGATAAATACCCAAACAACATCGATAAAGTGCCAATATAGTGCAAAGGTGTTGTATTTTGGTGCATTATACAAATTCAAGCCCCGCTTCGCATTACGTACCATTAACGCGATAATCCAGGCTAAACCAAATGCAACGTGTCCTCCGTGGAACCCGACTAAAGCATAGAACGCTGAGCCGAATGCAGAAGAACGGAAAGTAAACTCATAGTCATGAATATAATGTGCAAATTCATAAACCTCACATGCAAGAAAAGCTATACCTAATAATGCTGTAATGCCCATCCATAACTGCATTTTCTTAAAATCATTATTCTTCATGTGATAAATAGCATACACACTTGTTAAAGAACTGGTTAAAAGCAACATTGTCATTAAGAACACCAGGCCGAGACCATATAATTCTTGAGTGGACGGCCCTCCGGCTGTGGAATCTTTCAAAGCAAGGTACGTACCAAATAAACAGGCAAACAGCACGGTTTCACCGCCAAGGAAGACCCACAATCCCATAAATTTATGTTTTCCTTCTGCCGTTGCTTTGGAAGGATCCTTCGGCATGTTCTCTGGATCAATGGAATGATCATGACTCATATTAATCACCCGCCCTTTCTATTTCTTCTTTAGGGATATGATGTCCATGGTCATCTTTTAATGAACGGATCAGCATACAAATTAATGCAATTGCCATGCCTCCATATACAGCAATTAACCAGTATGAATTGCCCGTTTGATAAATAAAACCATAGGAAGCAATCGTGAATCCGACCGTCATAATGAACGGAAGAATAGAACCGTTTGGCATATGAATTTCATCTACCGGTTCTGCCGGTGTCATTTTTTTATTGCCTTCTGTTTTTTCTATCCAAAATGAATCCAGCCCGCGAACTAATGGCATTTGCTTAAAGTTATAGTGGACTGGCGGTGATGAAATAGTCCATTCTAACGTACGTCCAGATCCCCAAGCATCAGCAGGTGCTTTTTTACCTTTGACTGCTGTATGAATGATATTAATCAGAAATACAATCACACCAAACGACATAAAGAAGGCGCCAATCGTACTGATAAAGTTACCTGTATCCAATCCTTGGTTTTCTAAAAACACCCAGTAACGTCGCGGCATTCCCATTAAACCTAAGAAATGCTGAATAAAGAACGTTAAATGGAATCCTACAAAGAAGGTCCAAAAGGATATTTGTCCCATTCCTTCATGCAGGTATCTTCCGAACATTTTTGGCCACCAGTAATGTAAACCTGCTAATAAACCAAAAACGGTTCCTCCGACAATAACGTAGTGGAAGTGCCCAACAACAAAGTACGTATCATGATATTGATAGTCAGCAACAGCAGAGGCCAGCATAACACCGGTCATTCCTCCAATAGTAAATGACGGAATAAAAGCTAATGACCATAACATTGCTGAATTGACTTTGATACTGCCTCCCCAAAGAGTAAACAGCCAGTTAAATATTTTAATACCTGTTGGTACTGCAATTGCCATGGTTGCAACGGCAAAGATAGAGTTAGCCGCCGGTCCAAGCCCTACTGTGAACATATGGTGAGCCCATACCATAAAGCCTAAAAATGCAATCAAGAAAGTTGCAAATACCATCGCTGTATAACCGAATAAACGCTTTTTGGCGAATGTCGGGAAAATTTCACTAAAGATACCGAATACCGGTAAAATCAAAATGTATACTTCCGGATGTCCAAATATCCAGAATAAATGCTGCCAAATAACGGCATTTCCGCCAAGTGCTGCATCGAAAAATGCAGAACCAAACATACGGTCAAACATCATTAAGAATAATCCAACTGTTAATGCTGGAAAAGCAAATAATATTAAAATACTTGCTACAAACGTGGTCCATGTAAATAACGGCATTCTCATATAAGTCATACCCGGTGCACGCATTAATACAATTGTAGCAATAAAATTAATACCTCCCATTAATGTTCCTGCCCCGGATAATTGCAGTCCCATAATGTAAAAGTCGATACCGTGGCCCGGTGACTCTATGGATAAAGGAGCATAGTTGGTCCAACCGGCGTCAGGTGCTCCAGTAAACCAGCTGAGATTTAATAACACACCTCCAAAAAAGAATAGCCAAAACCCTAAAGAGTTTAGAAATGGAAACGCAACGTCTCGTGCTCCTATCTGCAGCGGCATCACAAAGTTCATCAGTCCTAATAACAATGGGGTTGCCGCAAGAAAAATCATGGTTGTACCGTGCATAGTAATCATTTCATTATATAGACCGGCACTGATAAAATTATTTTCTGGTGTAATCAATTGAATACGAATAATAACAGCTTCAAGCCCGCCTAACAGGAAAAATAATCCGCCTCCAGCAAGATAAAGAATACCGATCTTTTTGTGATCGACAGTCGTCAGCCAATCCCATAAGACAGCTCCGAAACCGCGTTTTTGAGCACTAGTCATACCCAAATTATAAACCTCCCTTTATAACAGTCGTTCTTTTTTATTCTCCTGCGCTTTCAGGTGTAATCTCTGAAGGTTGTAATTGCATTAAATAATCCGCAATTCTTTCCGCTTCTTCTTCACTGAGTTCCGGATATTGGCCGGTCATATGGTTCCCCGGCTTAATAGATTCAGGATCCATTAACCAGTCTGTAAGGTTTTCATGATCAGGCTCCAGCACACCGGCTACCCTGGAACGATCTCCAAAGTTGGATAAGTTTGGTCCAATTGGTCCGTTGTTCTCCGGTCCGGCTTCAATACCAGAAGCGGCAGCATCAATCGCGTGACAGTTCATGCAGTTATTAGCCTCAAATAGTTCTTGACCTTCTTGCGCTTCCGCAGTTTCAGGTTCTGCTTCCGCATCCGTATTTTGCATGTCCTCCACCCATTGATCATACTCTTCAGGTGATACCGCGATGACTTTAAAGTCCATTAAGGAATGCGAAGGCCCGCATAGCTCAGCACATTTTCCCCAGTAAACACCTTCCTCATAGGCTTCAATGTACATTGTATTTACGTTCTCTGTATTAACATCCATTTTCCCGGAGATTGACGGGACCCAGAATGAATGAATAACATCAGAAGAAAGCATATGTAAATAAACGCGTTCGCCAGTAGGAATGTAAAGATCTTGACTTGTTTGTACTTCTTCGCCAGGATACTCAAAATGCCACCAGTATTGGTTTCCTTTGACATTGACATTTGTAAGTTCATCTGCGCTGGAATCATCTGCTAAATCAAATGTTACCAAAACAGTCGGTACAGCAATAATTAACACCAATATAATCGGAATCACTGTCCATATTACTTCCAGCTTATGGTTTCCTTCTACTTGTTCCGGAATATGGTCTTCCTGCCCTTTCTTTCTGCGAAAACGAACAAGTGTAATCACATAAATTACCATAACCACAACAAATACGCCTACCATGATTAATGTGGTCAGAAGAATAAGATCCATAGCTCTGTCTGCTCCATACCCTTTTGGTTCAAGTGCAGTCAAGTTTTCGATTCCACACCCTGCAAGAAGAAATGCAAGCAGTGTGAATACGAATAATACTTTCGTTTTTCCCATCCAACCTTTCATATAAGCATACCTCTCTTTCTTTTGTTCTTTCCTTCTATATAAAAATTTCAAGGAATAACAAATGTCAATTGAATATCGGCAGTGTCACAATAATCATTAATGGAAAAAGAATTGTTAAATAATTCAATGAAAATATAAATACCAAATTAGCCCATTTCATATCTTTTTCCGTAAATAATCCAATAAAACCGATAACCAGCCATGCGACATTTAAAATGGTTGCTACTATCGTAAACGTTAATCCCAATACAGGAAGTAGCAAAAACGGCAAGGGTAAAAGGCAAGCAATATAAACAACAATTTGCCGTTTGGTTATACCCATCCCTCTTACAACCGGCAGCATTGGCACGCCAGCTGCCTTGTACTCTTCTTTTTTCTTCATTGCTAATGCAAGAAAGTGCGGTGTTTGCCATATAAACATAATCATAAACATGACAAGCGGAACCACATGAAAAGAAGCATCGACTGCGGCCCAGCCGATAACAGGAGGCATTGCGCCTGATAGGCTTCCGATAGCTGTGTTTAATGTATACCTTCTTTTGGACCATATCGTATATAATACAACATAACCAAACCAGCCTATAAAAGCAAACAGTGCTGCATACCAGGTGGTTAACATTAATATTGAAATCCCCAGAATACTTATTATAATTCCCATTGTAAGTACTGTCCGCAATGAAAAGAACCCTGTTACAGTAGGTCGTTTCATCGTCCTGGACATCTTAGGATCAATATCTGCATCATACCAGTTATTGATAATACAACCGCCGGCAATTACTAAAGCACTTCCAATTATCATCAAAAGAAATGCTCCCCAATAATCGCTAAAGGAGGCGTTCGTTAAAGCAATGGCAACTAAAAAACCTGTGATTGCTGTAATTAAATTTGAATTGACAATTCCGATTTTTATAAGCGCCTTCACTTCTGACAGAAAAACAGTTATTTTTTCTTTGGTAGAAATCGTTGTGTTACCAATTAACTCCGAATAAGTTATATCTACTTTATCCATAATTTCCCCCCTTCGTACCAGTAGGAAGACATAATAATAAACAGAATACACGCCTTTTCGTTCTTATGTATTCCGTTTTCATCTCATTATAGCATGGATTTCTATGACAATCTAATGAACTTTGATATATTATTTTACAACAATTTGAACATTTAGCTGAAAGGGCTTCCTAAAAAATAGATAAAGTAAATAAATTATGTATTTTTTCTTACTATTCATGTGCTTCAAAAGCGTTAAACGAAAAGAAACGGTGAACTGTAAAATATAGAATTGCCGGAAAGAGCACGGCAATCTCAGCTCAGATTCCCCGATAGAAATATAACTGTTCTTCCCCATACCTGCCCATACTATATTTCTAGCAAATAAAATGAAATTATGCAAGCTTTTTTTTATTTGCTGATGAAAACTCTAATAAAACATGGTACGATAAATAATGGAATTTTCAATTCGGCATTTTTTGCGGTTGTTCTTTTTTGTTCAAAATTGGAAAGCGTTTCCCGTATGTTTTTTGGTAGACTTAAAGAACGAGGGATATTAAATAAAAGAGAGGTTACATAGATATGTTGAAAAAACTGAAAATACTATCTGTGGTAACGGCCATTGGAATGCTTCCTCTTCTTCTAGGAGGGGCGCTTGTTACAAAAACAGGTTCAGCAGATGGATGCGGGGACAGCTGGCCGCTGTGTGAAGGAGAACTCCTCCCTGCCAATCTTCATTTTGAAATGATTGTTGAATTAAGTCATCGAATGGTCAGCGGTGCAGTTGGTATATTGGTACTTTTACTTGCTATTTTGTCTTGGAGGACATACAGATATCATAAAGAAGTTATATTCTTAAGCTTTTCGGCGCTGTTCTTTATTATCGTACAAGCCCTGGTCGGAGCAGCAGCAGTAGTGTGGGGACAATCCGATTTTATATTGGCTACACATTTTGGAATATCTTTGATTTGTTTTGCTGCCGTTTTTTTACTTATGCTATTATTCTTTGAAATTGATAAAAAATTACATACAGAAGATATTCATATTCAAAAACCGCACCGGATTGAAATCTATGCTATAACGCTGTATACAATGGCCGTCGTATACAGCGGCGCACTCGTCCGACATACCAATTCCGTTTTAGATTGTCCGGATTGGCCTTTCTGTTCCAATTCTGAACCTTTCGCTCTAGCAAGCTACTCATTCCACCAATGGGTGCAGATGGGGCACCGTTTTGCAGCTGGAATCTTATTTTTATGGACACTCTTTTTAACAATTCGAATGCTGAAAAAGTACAGTCACAGTGCCGTTATGAAGTGGGGCTGGATGATAACATTGACACTTATTACATTACAGGTTATCTCCGGATCACTTGTCGTTTTTACACAGCTGAATATATTTGTAGCACTTATCCATGCACTATTTATAACTTGTTATTTTGGTATGCTGACTTACTTTATTCATCTGTCTTTTCGAAGCAGCAGAAAAGAGAAGTAATAAAGCAGCCCTCTGGCATTTTAGCCAGAGGGCTGCTTTATTTGTCCTTATTCAAGTTCTATTAATAAATCGTTGACAGCAATCGAGCTGCCTGCTTCCACATGAATATCTTTGATAACCCCTTCTAGTGGAGCTTGTACGGAAGTTTCCATCTTCATAGCTTCATTTGTCATCAGATGCTGTCCTTTTTTAACCGTGTCTCCTTTTGCACACTGAATGGAAAGAACAGTTCCAGGCATCGTTGCACCAACATGTTTCGGATTGGTTTTATCAGCTTTCGGATTGGCTTTAATAGCAGATTCAATATTATTATCGCGAACGGTAATTTCACGGGATTGGCCATTTAATTCAAAATAAACAACTCGTGTGCCATCCTCTTTCGGTTCAGAAATCGAAACCAGCTTCACAATAAGTGTTTTCCCTTTCTCGATTTCTACTTCAATCACTTCTCCCAGTTTCATACCATAGAAGAAAGTTGGTGTATCTAATACAGACATATCTCCATAGGTATTCAAGAAATCCTCGTAATCTTTGAATACTTTCGGATAAAGTGCATTGGAAATCAAATCATGGCTGCTAACCGGACGATTCAGCTCATTATATAGTGTGTCACGCATTTCATTGAAATCAACATCCTCCATTAATTCACCCGGTCTGACTGTAATAGGCTCCTTATCTTTGAGAATCAGCTTTTGCAGTTTTTCCGGGAAACCTTGATAAGGCTGCCCGATGTATCCTTGTGCGAACTCAATGACAGAATCCGGAAAATCAATGGATTCCCCTTTTTCATAAATTGTTTCCTCTGTTAAATCGTTTTGCACCATAAAGAGTGCCATATCTCCCACAACTTTGGAAGACGGTGTCACTTTTACAATATCACCAAACATATCATTCACTCTGCGGAACATCGATTTGACTTCATTCCAGCGGTCGCCGAGCCCCACTGCTTTTGCCTGCTGCTGCAGGTTACTATACTGGCCGCCTGGCATTTCATGATGGTAGATTTCCGTATGCGGTGCTTTTAAACCACTTTCAAAATCTTTATAATACTCCCGTACACCTTCCCAGTACTGTCCAATTTTTTCAAAGCTATCGACATCCAGTTCCGGTTGTTGCTTGGTGCCATCTAAAGCATAGTATAGAGACTGTGCACTCGGCTGCGACGTCGTTCCTGCCATAGAACCGACAGCGACATCTACCGCATCTACTCCTGCTTCAATCGCTTTGGAATAAGCATAAACGCCATTACCGCTTGTGTCATGCGTATGCAAATGAATGGGAATATCCACCGTCTCTTTTAACGTGCTGACCAGTTGATAAGCTGCTTCCGGCTTTAGCAGTCCTGCCATATCTTTAATTCCTAAAATATGTGCTCCTGCAGTTTCCAATTCTTTTGCCATACTTTTATAGTAGTCAAGGTCATACTTTTGTCTCCCCGTATCTAAGATATCACCTGTGTAACAAATTGCCGCTTCTGCAATTTTATCGGTTTTACGAACATTATCAATCGCTACTTGCATACCTTCCACCCAATTCAGGCTGTCGAAAATACGGAACACATCAATGCCTGCTTCTGCACTTTTCTCCACAAATAATTGAACCACATTATCCGGATAATTCTTATACCCCACTGCATTACTTGCACGAAGCAGCATCTGGAATAACACATTTGGCATGCGTTTTCTCAGTTGCAGCAGTCTCTGCCAAGGATCTTCTTTTAAGAAACGGTAGGCTACATCATACGTTGCGCCGCCCCACATTTCAACAGAAAACAAATTGGGTAGTAATTTTGCAGTCGGCTCAGCAATGTTCAATAAATCATTGGTACGAACGCGTGTAGCAAGCAAGGATTGATGGGCATCACGGAAAGTCGTATCTGTAAGCATCACCTTATTTTGCTCTTTGAGCCATTGTGCCAGCCCTTCCGGACCACGTTCATCTAAAATTTGCTTGGTGCCAACCTGTGTTTGGATATCTCCCGTATCAGGAATAATGATTTTATCAAAATCCGGTTTTTCTTGTTTTTCTGCACCATCTACCCCATTTAACGTGGTATTCGCAATATACGTCAGCATTTTGGTTCCACGGTCACGACGCACCGGAAAAATAAATAGTTCCGGTGTTTTATCAACGAATGTTGTATCATATTCCCCAGATAAAAATTGATTATGCAGCATCACATTTTCAAGAAAAGGAATATTTGTCTTAATTCCTCGTATACGGAATTCTTTTAAGTTTCGCACCATTTTGATTGTAGCCTGCTCAAAATCGAGCGCCCATGTAGAAACTTTTACTAATAATGAATCATAGTGCGGAGAGATAACTGCTCCCTGATACGCATTTCCGGCATCCAAGCGGACACCAAAACCGCCGCCGCTCCGATATGCATTAATTTTGCCGGTATCCGGCATGAAATCATTCAGCGGATCTTCCGATGTCACACGGGACTGAATCGCATAGCCTTGTGTTGTAATCTTATCTTGTGTCGGTATACTAATTTCTTTATCATGCAGTCCGGAGCCATCCGCAACTTTCAATTGCGTTTGAACAATATCTACCCCGGTAATCATCTCTGTTATCGTATGCTCTACTTGCACACGCGGGTTGACCTCGATAAAATAAAAATCATTTTCTGTAACAAGAAATTCGACGGTACCAGCATTGATATAGCTTACATTTTCCATTAAATCGACTGCCGCCTGACAAATTTCTTCTCTTAAATTTTCTTTTAAAGATATACTTGGAGCTACTTCGATTAACTTCTGGTGCCGACGCTGCACGGAACAGTCTCTTTCATATAAATGAACAATATTTCCATATTTATCGCCAATAATCTGCACTTCAATATGCTTTGGATTTTCAATTAATTTTTCTACATAAATTTCATCGTTACCAAAAGCAGCTCTTGCTTCTGACTTTGCGCGGTCATAGGCATTGTCTACTTCGTTTGCATCCTGGACAACACGCATGCCGCGTCCGCCGCCGCCAAGCGAAGCCTTAATAATAATGGGATAACCATACTTCTCTCCGAAAGCTTTGACTTCATCTAAAGAATCTACCGGACCGTCACTGCCCGGAATAATCGGTAACTTGGCAGCCAGTGCCTGTTCCCTTGCTTTTACTTTATCTCCAAACATATTTAAATGTTCGCTTGACGGACCGATAAAGGTAATGCCCTCTTCCTCACAGCGTCTTGCAAATGCAATATTTTCGGAAAGGAATCCATACCCCGGGTGGATAGCATCCACATTAACTTCTTTTGCCAAAGCAATGATTCCTTCAATATCTAAGTATGCGTCAATCGGTTTTTTCCCTTCACCGATTAAATAAGCTTCATCTGCTTTAAATCGGTGAAAGGAGGCAGAATCCTCATTGGAATAAACAGCTACCGTGCGAATATTTAATTCGGTACAGGCCCGAAATACACGTATCGCAATTTCGCCTCTGTTTGCAACTAATACTTTGTTTATTTGCTTTAAATCACTCATGCTTTACCACCTCTGTACGAATTGATAGATTTTTTATGAAATAAGCCGGCTTTAGGAGCCAGTTGTTCCCTTTCACTATCTTTCTGGTTAACTTGCATAGCTATATTATTAAGAATCCCCATGGCAATCATCATGAAAAGCAGGGAAGATCCTCCATAACTGACAAATGGTAAAGGGACACCCGTAATGGGCAAAATCCCGCTGATGGAGCCTAAGTTAATAAAAGTCTGAATGCCTACCATTGATGAAATGCCTAGCGCCAGCAATGAACCAAAACTGTCTGGACATTGCCTTGAAATGTAGAGTCCTCTAAAAACAATAGCAGCCATTAAACCTAAGACCACAGCTACTCCCACAAAACCGAGTTCCTCTGCAATAATCGCCATAATAAAATCTGTATGACCTTCCACCAAGAAGCCAAGCTTTTGAATGCTTTGTCCCAATCCTTCTCCTGTTAAACCGCCAACCCCGATTGCTACATAGGATTGGATTAATTGATAACCGTTCAAGTCTGGAGAATTAAATGGCTGATAGGCTCCCGTAAAACGGGAAAGCCTTTCTTCTGTTACCATATTTGGAATAGCAAATGCCAACAGAAGTAATCCGGCAAACACAAGAATAGATAGATGTCTCCATTTAATACCGGAAGCAAAAATAACAGCACATGCCATCAGAAAAATAATGGCAGCTGTTCCGACATCCGGCTGTCCTACAATTAACCCAAGAACCACAGCCGTGATAATGAGCGGAGGCAGCACACCTTTACTGAATTGATCCAGATACGCTTGTTTTTTAGAATAAATAGCGGATAAATAGATAATCAATCCCAGCTTGGCAACCTCGGCAGGCTGCAGACTGAACGGTCCAAGACGGAACCATGACCTTGCATTATTGACTGTATCTCCTAAGAAAAGAACAGCCACAAGCAAGATAATACAAGCAATAATGATTATTTTCATTGCTCTTTGATAGAATTGGTAGGGCAAAAAGGATGTAATTACAAAACCGATAAGGGCCACAATAAAAAATACAATTTGCCTGTTAAGGTAAAAATTGCTGTCTGATCCTTCCACAACAGCTAATACCATACTTGCACTATATACCATCACTACGCCGAAACCGGCTAATAGAATTGGTGTAATCATCAATGTGAAATCGAAGTGTTTCCAATTTTTTAACATGATATTTTTCCCCTAGTCACTATGTAAGTTTAAGAGATTTTTAACAGTATATCATATTTATTGAAATAGCTGTTATATTTATCTCTTATTTGTCAGTATACATTTTTTTACATATACAAAACAATTAGGAGGTCCAAAAGATTTCATCAGGAGTGAAGCCATTACTTCATCCCATCGTATCTATTGTTTGTTAACTTCCTTTGTACATATGTTCATATTTTATTTTTTGATGCCTCTCCTTTGACGAACGGTATGACGCACTCTTTTATTCTGCTGTTTGTACCAAAAGAAAAAAGCGCAAGCCTGCCGGTTTAAAAATAAAGAACAAAACGTCTTTATTTAACCAGAGTATTCGGCTTCAGCCGAAATCCCTATCTGGGCTTAGCGCTCCAACATGCAACGATACCTCTATAAGAATGGGCATACGCTGAACCATTGCACACTCTCATCTTTTAAAAAAACCTTGCCGCTCCTTACATTGGCAAAGTTTTATGTTGTACTGTAACAACTCCAGGCAGTAATCATCACAAAGTATTTTGTGAAGCTTCATGTAGTATATTCAGCTTTTTCTCCAGATCTCCTAATAGATTTCGCCCTTCTTCTTCCGTAATCAATTCTAAACGAACAGCAAAATCAATTTCTCTGGATAAGCCGAACATTTGTGTATCCAGTACGTCCTCGTAGACAGGACATTGAGGCATTGTTAAATTTTCTATCTGAACCTCGATTAAACGAAGTATCTTGTCAGCATCTGCTTTCAAAAGAGCGTGGGCTTTTTCACGGTGATTAATCGTTACATCAGGCATCAATATAATCCCCTCCGCATATTATCATTCTTTATATAATATTATCGCTCCAAGCGTAAAAATGCAAATGTAACTTAAGATTTTCGTTAAATTGACACTGGTTCTTTCTGTTTGAAACGTCAATGTCATTTGGAAATCACAAAATGCATCCGGTATAAAATAGATGAAAGTCAACGCAAATTTTGCTATTCTTGTAATGGGAACTATGTACAAATTATGTTAAGAAGCAAGCGCTTCCCTGTGTTGTCTTACGGTACATATATCAATTGAAATAAATTTAGGAGGATAATAAAGCATGATTGTTATGATTAAAGGAAATGTAGGATACCCTATCACACTGGATCCGACTGTATGGATTTTTGATGATAGAAAAGTGGAATTGGAAAATGCTTTTACGGAAAAAGAAGAGGAAGAAACAAGTTCATTTATTTTTCATAAGCCGCCTGTAAACCGCAGCGTCTCCAAAATGGAGGGTGAAGAATATTTAAAAAACAGTTACGTAATTCCATTACATGATTTTCTGAACAATGCCGAGCCCAAAACAGATGCGCAGGAAGTAGAATTCATTAAAAGCAGCGGTGAAAATGAAACTGTATCATTAGAAGATGCCAAAAATGGCTATTTACTTTTTTCATCTGAAGGGAAACCTCTTTTTGAAGACGGCCCTGTTCATTTTTATGATAAGGATGGTTCCAATAAAGATAATCCGGTTAAATATATCAAAGAAATTCATGTTCATTAATGAGCCAACAAAAAAGTCCGCTTGCCGTATGTGTATCATACAAATCAGCAAGCGGACTTCTTCTTATTTATTTTCATTTTTTTGAGATAAATTGTTCATTTCATTCTTTACTTCATTGTAATATTGTACGCCAAATTGTGACCCTTCCGATACCATTTTAGCGTTTTCAAGCTGATCCAATTCATCTTCCTCAGATTGATCAGGTTTCCCTGCATTTTCAAAAACCTTTAGTGTCTCATTAGCCGAATTTTCTTTTTTTCGTTTCTTTCTATCTGACCATAATACCCCGGCAACTCCAGCTCCAACTGCACCTAATGCGGATACAACATATCTTTTTTTCATCCTATCATCCTTTCAAAAAATCAGACATTGTTTTAATCTTATGATTCCCGCTTCTCAAGATTTCAAACTTTGATTATTTATTTCAACTTTAAAAATATGCTATACTATATGCATAAAAGACATTGTCTTACTATTTTTACCGAATTGAGGTGGAAACATGCAGGTTAAATGCACCATTTGTGACAAAGTGGAAGATATAGACAATGACTCTCTGCATGCCAAAAGATTACGCAATCGCAGAAAAAATATTCATTTATGTACTCCATGCTACCAACGCATTGAAGAAAATACGAAAAAAAGGCTGGCAACAGGAAATTTCCGCTTCTATCAGGAAGAGAAAAAAGTAGATGACTACTTGTAAACAGCTTTTCTTTATTCAAATAAAAAGCAGGAACGCTTATATCGGTTCCTGCTTTTTATTTTCTATGCCTGGTCTTCTTGTACCTCTTTACGATGTTTTCTTTCGCGATGTAATCGAAAACGGTAAATGCCCAACACTAAAATGATAACGATTAAACATTCGATTGTCGGCATCCGCATGACTGTTGAAAAGATGGTAATAACAAATGTCCCAATCATTAATAGTATGTATACAATAATCGTTTTTCCAATCGGAAGTTTCTTCGCAAACCCCAATTGGTAAGCTATTGCTGAAAGAATCAGATTCATCACGTAGAAAATCCAGAAAATATTGTCCGTTCCATTCACTTCAAGGATATAATCAAATACCATAATTCACATGCCACCTTATCTATGCGCTTCTTTTATCATACTAAAAGTGCTTACATATGACTAGAGAAAAATGAAAAAATATATGTCTGTTTTTTGAAGTTCATGCTTATATGCTTTATACTATTTTGTGGACAGATAGCAAAGGCGGTTGAAAAATGAAGAAAATAGATTTTCCAATGCTATTATTAGCATGTCTTGTCGTACTTTTATTTATTTTAGTTGGTTTGGCTATTGCTTTCCGGAGTGTATGGGGTATCATTTTATGCGTTATTCTAGCATTCGCTGTCTTCGGATACGGCATTTCCAAAAAGAAAAAGAGGAAGGGATAATTATTTCCTTCCTTCTTTTAAAAATTCGATAATATAGTTGTGTATGGAAGGATTGGCCACAACTGCAGCTGATCTTTTCAAGGGATTCCACGGATTCCCGTCAACGTCACCGGCAATTCCGCCAACCTCTGCATTTATGATGATTCCTCCTGCCACATCCCACGGAGCAAGACTTAATGCTAGATAAGCATCTTGTACACCTTCTGCAACATGAGCCAGTTCCAGTGCTGCAGAGCCAATTGTCCGCGTGCCTCTTACTGTACGTACAAACTTTTGCATCACAGTATAATCCACTACTTTGTTATCGCACAGCCAAAAGTGATTCATCCCGACAATCGCTTCTTTGATTTTTTTCTCTTTATCCAGAGGAGCTAACTGGCTGTCATTTTTAAAAGCACCTTCTCCACGTTTGGCATGGTATAAAGTATCATCCATCACATCATAAATAAACCCGATTTCACCCACACCATTATGTAAAATACCAATCGATATAGCAAATGTGCGTTTTTGGTGGACAAAATTCATCGTGCCGTCTATCGGGTCAATAATCCATATGGTTCCATCGACCTGTGATAACGTATCTCCAAATCCTTCTTCACCAATAATATGATGTTCCGGATAACGGTGATGAATACGATCTACAAAGAACTTCTCAGTCTGTTTATCCAATACGGTTACCAGATCATTCGGATTGGATTTTGTTTCAATATCTAATGGTTCGTTCATATGCCCGCGAATTTGAGCACCTGCTTCATATATCCATTGTCTTGCTGTTTCATAAATTTCTTGTCTTTGTTGCTGATCCATTATACATCGCCTCCAAAAAGTGCAAGTAAACTTATTTTATCAGACTCCTCTGCATTAAACCAATCCAAAAACTTCTAAGCAAAAGATGCCTGCTTCATATAATCAACAAATAACCCTAATATACACTTTCTCATAAAGAAAGCTGCTTTATATTAGGGCAGGTGAGATAGTATATTATTTCATCAGATGCATCCACTGTTCACTAAGCTGTTTTAATCTCTCTTTTGATTTAATGATTTGTACCGTATCATCTTCCTGCAAAGCATCGTGCAATGTTGCCAGTTCATAATCAATCTCTAATTTAATAACAGGGAGACGTTCTTCTGCTTCTTTTCTGCGGAGAGTTTCCATCACATATTTCATCCTATCACTCCTTATGAAGGGTTTCTATCCAGCTTAAGGACCTGTTGTTATTTTCGTTTCATGTACGTGTTATATATTATGATTTACTGGATGAATTGTTCACCCCTAACAATAAATTGATTTATTGTTATCACTCTTTTCCCCTTATTTATCTTATTCAAACCTTTTCTTATTACCTCAACTTTCGCACTTTAAAAGTAACTTCCTTATTCATAGGGACTAGGGTTGATCGTTTCTTCCGTACAGCTGAAGAGGAGAAGGTGAAGTGTAAGATGACCGCTGCGGCGGAGAGCTTGACCGGAGCGGTTGCTATACACCATATCTTGTTCAAAAAAATGGTTAAACGAAAAGCAAGCATGATAATAGAGATCTTGTCCATTCTAGAACAGCAAGGTTTATATGCTTATTCTTAAGTGCGTAAGTTGAGTTATTTCTAAAAATAACAGCTCATTCCATTTTTTGCTCTCACTTGACTTCTTTGTACAGATAACGAATAATAATTTATAGCAGAAATAGAGATTTACAATAAAAGAAAGGATGACATTTGTGGAATTACGTCACTTTACAAAAAAGGATTTTCAAACTTTTACGATTGATGGTTTAGATGAACGTATGGAAGCTATCCAGAATCGCATACAGCCGAAATTTCAAGCAATAGGTGAAGATCTTGTCTCCTATTTGTCTGAGAAAACAGGCCAAGATCTATATTTACATATTGCGAAACACGCACGCAGAAGTGTTAACCCGCCCAGTGATACATGGCTGGCAATCGCCGATAATAAAAGAGGCTATAAAAAACATCCACATTTTCAAGTCGGTTTATTTGATGACCATTTGTTTATTTGGCTGGCACTTATTTACGAATTACCCAACAAACAAAAAATTGCAGAGAGCTATTTAGATAATTTTAATGAAATAAAACAGCTTCCTGATTCATTTGTTGTCTCACAAGATCATACTAAAAAGGACGCGATTTCTTTAGAAACGTTATCCGAAAAAGAATTAGAACGTTTTCGTGATGTTAAAAAAGCAGAATTCTTAATCGGCAGGCATTTGTCTTATGACGATCCAATCTTACAAGATGATAAAGCATTATTTGGTGCCATTACCGAAACATATGAACAGCTGATCCCGCTTTATCAATTAGCAATCGACAGCCGTGACGCATAAAATAAATTACCCGCCCCTTAAACAAATTTGTTCAGGGGGCGGGTATTTATCGTAGTATAACTAATTTGGAAAACTTCCGCTTCAAGAATTTAAAAACATGAAAATTCTAAGCGGGAGATGAGACAGCCAGTAATAGCCTGATTCAATGTATTAACCTTATTGAAGAAAGTTTCCCTTTATTTCATGGAAATAAGGGTTTCATCAGACTCTCTCGCTTTTTTCACGACATGGTAGCTGGAATATCCGGATGAACGTTTGAACTCTTCAAATATTTGTTTTTCTTCACTTTTAGACGGAACAATTTCCTTAAAACGCCGATATAAAGAAAGAAGATCTTCCCGTCTTACATTTTTCTCATATGCCTGCTCAATTAATGAAAAAAAGTTAACAACATCGATAATTTCATTCGTTGACCATGTTTCATCCATGGGATATGTGTAGTTCATTCTGACACCCCTTGATTCCATTTTTCTTTCACCTGGTTTGCTTCTTGTATAATGGTCTCCATAACTTCTTTCACGCTTGAAATTTCCTGGATACGGCTGGCTCCTTGACCTGCCCAGCCGAAACCATCTGATACTTCACCGGATTCAATATATTTCTGGTTTACCTCTCCACTAATATAATCCTTTAATTGTTCATAATTATTCCCGTACGTTTCTTCCAGAGATAAAATATTTTCTGTAAAAGGACTTCTTAATACTCTTCCTGGAGTACCTAAAGAACGTTTAATGACAACGGTATCCCCTTCGCCGGCAGATAGAATGGCTTTTTTATAATTTATATGCGCCTGCATTTCCTTTGTTGCAATAAACCTTGTCCCCATTTCAATACCTTCTGCTCCCAGGGCAAGTGCCGCCATCAGCCCTTTTCCGTCTACGATACCGCCGGAAGCAATAACAGGAATATTAAGTTCATCCGCAACTTGTGGCGCTAAAACCATGGTGCCGGTATCGCTTCTGCCTAGATGGCCTCCACCTTCCTGTCCGACAACCATCACAGCGTCTGCCCCTAATTCCTCGGCTTTTACTGCTTGCCTGACAGATGCAACCAACACCAATTTTTTTATCGGATGTCCTTTTAACATATCTAACACGCCGGCAGGATTTCCTCCCGTAACGGAAACAACAGGTACTTGTTCTTCTACAGCAACCTGAACCATATGGTCATATTTTCTGCCATGCTGCCCAATCGCAAAGTTCACACCAAATGGCTGATTGGTTAACTGTTTTACTTTTTGTATTTCTTGCTGCAATTTTTCTGGTGAAGCCAAGCTCATGGCAGTCACTTGCCCCAGCCCTCCTGCATTGCTCACTGCAGCGGCCAGATCAGCATACGCCAAGTATGCCAATCCGCCTTGAATAATTGGATATTTTATGTTTAGCAGCTTCGTTACTCTTGTTTGAAACACATTTTCCTCCTCCATCCTATTTTATTCCATCGTTTCAATTAAATTTGGATCGGCTATCTCATAACCTTCCTCCCGGAGACCGTCAATAACATCTCCTAAAGCTTCATTAGTCCATTCACGGTCGTGCATAAGTAAGTTTGCTCCTGCACGTAACAATGATTGATCCTCGCCTATTTCCGGTGCTTCTCCTGAAATCAATGCTTCTGTTAATTTGTCCGCATCTTGATAAGGCTCAAAATAATCGAAACCGTATGTCCAATTCATTAACACCATTCCCTCATCTTCAACAACTTCACGTGAATGATCGGAGTTTGCGCCATGCGGAGCACGGAAAAATTCCGGGCGTTCCCCAATAATATCTTCAATTTTATCATTTAGACTGACAATTTCCTCTGTCTGTTCATCTTCAGGAATATCTGGTATAACAGGGTGAGAATATGTATGATTACCAATTGGGAATCCCATATCATGGATAGCTTTCAATTGTTCTTGTCCTTCCTCATCCTCAATAAAATGACCATTTATAAAGAATATGGCTTTTGCATCCTTTTCCTGCAATGTTTCTGCCATTTCCATCGCATATTCATCCGGTGCATCATCGATGGTAAGCAGAACAACATCTTCATCTGCATCATCAATAGGATGAATAGAAGCTGTTTCTTCGTCGATATAATAAATCGGTTCCTGCTCTTCTTCTGTTTCATTTACTTCTTCATCATTTGTTCCTTCTGCGTCAGATTCTTCCGTCTGTTCTGGTTCATCATTATCTTCATTACCTTCTGCATTTTCCGTGTCATCTGTCTGTTCTTCCGTTTGACCATCAGCATTTTCATTTGTATCGCCTGAATTACAAGCAACGAGAATACCGATTATAAAAAATATCATCACCATCAAACCGTATTTCTTCAACATTCTTCAAAAACCTCCATATTTCATGATAATATACTGGTTTTATTATAGAATAATGTGTTACAATGAGCAATCGTATGGCTCACATAGAAAACATACAATACCGTGTTTATTTCTGAACAATAAGGGTATTTTACTAAATAGCAGTTAGGAGGAGTTTTTAGTGAAGAAACTAACAAATGTTTTCTGGATATCGGCATTAATCGTACTTATTTTTATAGTGTGGGGTGTTATCCCTTCGAGCGTTTTGCCTAATGCTAATTTAGATAACGTAACAGGTGCTATACAAGCCTTTATCGTTACTCATTTTAGTTGGTATTACTTAATTGTAACAACAATATTTATTGGGGTTGCTTTTTTCTTAATATTTTCGAAATACGGCACGATTAAATTAGGGAAGGCTGATGATAAACCTGAGTTTAGTTATATTAGCTGGTTCGCTATGCTATTCAGTGCTGGAATGGGAATCGGTCTTGTTTTCTGGGGTACCGCAGAGCCTGTTTTACACTTATTTGACAGTGCTCCTTATGGAGATTTAGGGACAACGGAAACAGCGGCCGTAGCTATGCAATACAGCTTCTTCCACTGGGGATTTCACCCATGGGGAATTTACGCTATTGTTGGTCTTGCATTAGCTTACTTTAAATTTCGTCATAATTCGTCAGGTTTAGTAAGTTCCATCTTAGTTCCCCTCTTTGGAGATAAAGTAAAAGGTGTTTGGGGAACAGCTATTGATACATTAGTCGTTTTTGCTACTGTTTTTGGTGTAGCAACATCTTTAGGTTTCGGAGCAATTCAAATCAGCGGCGGTTTATCCTACGTTTTCGACCTTGATTCCGGAATAATGCTGCAGCTGATTGTTATAGTTGTGGTAACTGTATTATTTATCGTTTCCACTCTAACCGGAGTAAATAAAGGGCTCAAAATCCTCAGTAATGCAAATATTATACTTGCTATTGCATTAATGCTCTTTTTACTATTTGTAGGGCCTACTGATTATATTTTACGTTTATTTACAAATACAGCAGGGAATTACATTCAAAACTTCCCAAGTATGAGTTTACGGTTAGATGCATTTGATACAGGCAATATGGAATGGATTAACAATTGGACAATTTTCTACTGGGCTTGGTGGTTAGCATGGGCTCCGTTTGTAGGAACATTTATAGCTCGTGTTTCCCGCGGTCGTACAATTCGAGAGTTCACAATTAGTGTACTGCTCGTTCCTACCATTTTCGGCGCATTATGGTTCGCTGTATTTGGTGGTACTGCCATGAACTTTGATCTACAAGGAACAACGGATCTCGCCGGTCAAATTTCGCAATTCGGGGAAGAAGTAGCACTGTTCTCCTTACTTGAAAACTTTCCATTTGGAACAGTTCTTTCTGTAATTTCAATATTATTGATTGCTACGTTCTTTATTACCTCAGCTGACTCAGCAACCTTTGTTCTTGGTATGCAGACATCTGGCGGAAGCTTATATCCCCCTTATCAAATTAAATTAGTATGGGGAATTATTCAGTCAGCTACAGCAGCAGTACTGTTGTGGCAAGGAGGACTAGGGGCATTGCAAACTGCATCTATTATTGCGGCCTTGCCATTCTCGATTATCATGATTTTAATCGTTCTCGCCTTGATGAAAACATTGAAAGCAGATGCTGCTGATATAGAAAAAAGAAGACGGAGACAATTACAAAATCAAATTAAAAAATAGTACGGTGAGCTAAAAAAGCTCCTTTTAAGCATCGTAATAATACGAATACCATGCTTAAAGGGAGCTTTTTTTATGTACAATTATATTAATAATATAACGTTTTGCTGTATGATCTGGCAGAAGAACATTCTTTATAACCAGCCTGCATATCCGTTAAACAAATGGAAAAATGACAGCTTGATATACAGCGGTAACAATGAATAACAGTTGCTTTTGTAAAAGTATTACACTTTACTACAAATGAATGTTACTCTGTTATCATTTTCTTTACCATTCTATAACATCTACAAATTTTGCAAAATTATTTGTTAAGCTTAATACAGCGAACGAAAATAAAAGAACCTGTTTTTATTTTCGAGAAGAGGTGACATAGAATGAAAAAAACTGGTATCATTCTACTATTATCTATCTTTATGCCCATATTGAATAGTTGTCAGGGAGAAGAAGATATACAAGTTATCGAATTTCAATTTACGGACTATCAAGTGATTTATGTTCCCCCAACGGAAGATAACGATAGCTATATGAATACATTTATTGATTTGAAAGCGAAATATCCAGAAGAAATTACCAGCCCAGAAAAGCGTACTATAGACAATCGAGACTTACCGTCAGATTATACAATAAATGATAACAGTATGTACTTATTAAAAGACGAAGATATTGTTTATTCCAGTGAAAATGTCAATACTCACGGAGACATTATGCACACATTAGAATCGATTGTTACAACGGACAGTCAATTGGTTTACTAATTTATGAGAATATAAAAAAACATGCTCCGGAAATACCGGAGCATGTTTTTTATGAAATTACATTGTGTGAACTGGTCGTCCTAAAGCAACTTCTGCAGCTTCCATGGTAATCTCGCCCAGTGTAGGGTGAGCATGGATTGTTAATGCAATATCTTCTGCAGTCATGCCGGATTCAATAGCTAAACCAATTTCAGCCACCATATCACTTGCATTTGGACCAGCAATTTGTCCGCCGATGATCAGACCATCTTCTTTACGAGTGATTAATTTCAGAAATCCTTCTGACTTATTCAAGGATAATGCACGTCCATTTGCACCGAACGGGAATTTAGACGCTTTCACATCATATCCAGCGTCTTTAGCTGCTTGTTCGGATAAACCTACAGTTGCCAATTCAGGCTCTGTAAATGCAACTGCTGGAATGGCATTATAATCAATTGCAGCTTTTTCACCGCTGATTGCTTCCGCAGCAATTTTCGCTTCATAAGATGCTTTATGTGCAAGCGCCGGACCAGGAACAATATCACCAATGGCAAAAATACTGTCTACAGAAGTTCTTCCTTGATTATCTACTTTGACCAAACCTTTGTCATCCATTTCAACGCCGATTTGTTCTAAGCCGAGTTCTTCTGTGTTTGGACGGCGGCCTACCGTAACCAGTACGTAGTCTGCTTCAATGACTTCTTCTTCACCATTTGCTTCGTAAGTTACTTTCACGCCGTTTTCTGTTTCTTCTGCGCCTTTGGCCATTGCTTCTGTAACAACTGTAGCGCCTTTTTTATCAAGCTCTTTTTTGACAACTTGTGTCAATTGCTTTTCAAAACCGCCAAGAATGTCTTTTGCGCCTTCCAAGAAAGTGACATCTGTGCCAAAGTTTGCATAAGCTGTACCTAGTTCTGTACCGACATAACCAGAACCAATAACAACTAATTTTTCCGGAACTTCAGACAGGTTCAGTGCACCTGTAGAATCCAATACTCTTTCAGAGAATTTGAAAGAAGGAATTTCAATTGGTGAAGAACCCGTACCAAGAATACAGTTGTTAAACTTGTAAGTTTGAGAATCCTTTTCACCAGCTACTTTTACAGTATGCTCATCAACAAAGTATACTTCCCCTTTAACAATATCAACTTTATTCCCTTTTAACAGTCCTTGTACACCGGAAGTAAGTTTATTTACAACAGAACCTTTCCATTCCTGTACTTTAGAGAAATCAACACTTACATTTTCTGTTGTAATCCCCAGTTCGTCAGAACCTTTGGCATTTTGATATTTATGTCCTGCTTCAATAAGTGCTTTAGAAGGAATACAACCAACGTTTAAACAAACGCCTCCCAATTCAGCTTTGTCAACGATTGTAACCTTCTGCCCCAGCTGTGCTGCACGAATTGCTGCAACATAGCCTCCTGGTCCAGCACCTACGACAAGTGTATCTACTTCTACCGGAAAATCTCCTACTACCATGAATTTACGCCTCCATCATAATTAATTGTGGGTCATTCAATAAACGTTTGATTTGGTTCAATGCATTTTGTGCAGTCGCCCCATCAACGATACGATGATCAAAGCTTAAGGATAATGCAAGAACCGGTGCTACAACAATCTCACCATCACGAACGACAGGTTTTTCAGCAATACGGCCGATTCCAAGAATAGCTGCTTCCGGATAGTTTAATACAGGAGTAAACCATTGACCGCCAGCAGAACCAATATTAGTAATCGTATTGGAAGCCCCTTTCATTTCGTCTGGTTTTAGTTTACCATCTCTCGCTTTTACTGCCAATTCATTGATTTCACTAGAAATTTCAAAGATGGATTTTTTATCTGCATTTTTGACATTCGGAACAAGAAGCCCGCGATCGGTATCTGCAGCAATTCCGATATTATAATAGTGTTTTTCCACAATTTCATCGGTTGCATCATCAATGTAAGAGTTAAGAATCGGATATTTCTTCGATGCAGAAATTAATGCTTTCACAACATACGGCAGATAAGTCAATTTAATATCCTGCTCGGCTGCTACTGCTTTGAATTTCTTACGATGCGCTACTAAGTCCGTTACATCCACTTCATCCAACAAGGTGACATGCGGTGCATTTGATTTAGATTTAACCATGGAATTTGCAATGGCTTTACGCATAGCTGTCATTTTCTCGCGTGTTTCCGGATACTCACCTTGTGGAGCAGCTGCTGCTTGTGTATCTTCAGAAGTTGTTGTTTCTTCTGCAGCCTCAGAAGCAGCTTCTGTTTGATCTCCGCTTAAGAAACTTTCCACATCTTCTTTGGTGATACGGCCGTTTTTCCCAGTGCCTTGTACATCTTTAATATTTACATCATTTTCACGTGCAAATTTACGAACAGAAGGCATTGCAATCACACGGGTATCATCGTCTGATTCAGATGCTTGCTCAGATGTTTGGTCACTGCTTTCCTCTGCTTTTTCTTCTCCTGCGTCAAAAGAAGTATCCTCAGAAGTTGTATCTTCCTCTTCTTCATCATCGTCGTATCCTTCAGCGTCAAATGAAATTAATGTATCACCTACAACAGCAACTTCGCCTTCAGCTACATGAATTTTCGTTACTGTTCCATCTACCTGGGATGGAATTTCCACGACGGATTTATCGTTTTGAATTTCACAAAGTACGTCATCTTCTTTTACTTCGTCACCTTCTTTAACGAACCATTTAACAAGCTCGCCCTCGTGAATTCCCTCACCAATATCTGGTAATTTAAAATTAAATGCCATGAGTTTGACCTCCTAAAAAATTAAAAGTTAATTACTTCGTTCACTTTCTCAATAACGTCTTTATGATCCGGCAACCAGACTTCTTCTGCATCAGAGAATGCATAGATTGTATCCGGTGCAGTAACACGAAGAATAGGAGCTTCTAAATGCAGTATTGCTCTTTCTTGAATTTCAGAAATAACTTGTCCGGCAACTCCTGCTTGACGCTGAGCTTCCTGAACAAATACAACGCGGTTAGTTTTCTTCACCGATTCGATAATGGTTTCATAATCAACCGGAGCAATCGTACGCAAGTCAATAACCTCCGCTGAAATACCGTCTTTTTCTAACTCTTCAGCTGCTTTTAAGGAAGAATGCACCATTGCACCATAAGCAACCAATGTCACATCAGAGCCTTCCTGTTTTACATCTGCTTTTCCGATATCAACAGTGTAATCTTCTTCAGGAACTTCCCCGCGGAAAGAGCGGTATAATTTCATATGCTCTAAGAATAATACCGGGTCATTATCACGAATAGCAGAAATAAGAAGCCCTTTTGCTTCATATGGTGTAGAAGGAATAATCACTTTCATACCTGGCTGCTGTGCAATAAGACCTTCTAACGAATCCGCGTGTAATTCCGGTGTATGAACGCCACCGCCGAACGGAGCGCGAATCGTGATTGGTGCATGATAGTGACCGCCGGAACGGTAACGCAAACGAGCCATTTGACCGTTAATAGAATCCATCGCTTCATAAACAAAGCCGAAAAACTGGATTTCCGGTACCGGACGAAATCCTTCCAGCGCTAAACCAATGGATAAACCGCCGATTCCTGATTCAGCAAGCGGCGTATCAAATACACGATCTTCACCGAATTCATCTTGAAGACCTTCCGTAGCACGGAAAACTCCGCCATTTTGTCCAACATCTTCACCAAATACAAGCACGTTTTCATCATTTTTCAACTCAACGCGCATCGCATCAGTGATTGCTTGAATCATTGTCATTTGTGCCATGATCTATTTCGACTCCTTTGCTTGGTAAATTTCTTTTTGCTCCTGTAAATTAGCTGGAAGCTCTTCATACATATTATCAATTAAATCGGTAACTTTTTGTTTAGGTTGTTGTTCCGCTTGTTTAATTGCTTTTTTAATATCTTCTTTCGCATCTTCAATTACTTGATTCTCTTCTTCTTCCGTCCAGATATTTTTGCTTTCAAGGTATTTACGGAAACGAACAAGCGGGTCTTTTTTCTCCCACTCCTGATCCATTTCATCTGTACGGTAACGCGTTGGATCATCGCCTGACATAGTATGTGGCCCAAAACGATATGTTAAGGTTTCTATTAATGTAGGACCATTTCCGTCTACTGCGTGTTCACGGGCCATTTTTGTAGCAGCATATACTGCTAAAACGTCCATCCCGTCTACTTGAATTCCTTCAATTCCAGCAGCAATTGCTTTTTGTGCTAATGTTTTAGCGTTTGTTTGTTTTTCTACCGGGACAGAGATTGCAAATTGGTTATTCTGCACAACAAAAATAGCAGGAGCTTTAAACGCACCAGCATTATTTATTCCTTCATAGAAATCGCCTTGCGAAGTACCGCCGTCCCCAGTATAAGTAATTGCTACGTTTTTCTTATCGCGTTTTTTCAAACCTAGCGCTACTCCGGCTGTTTGAACATACTGTGCCCCAATAATAATCTGCGGGCTTGTTGCTCTTAATTCATCCGGATACTGGTTTCCATGAAAATGACCTTTAGAGAACAAGAAGGCTTGATATAACGGAAGCCCTTGCCAGATCAATTGCGGAACATCACGGTATCCCGGTAAAATATAATCTTCCTTTTCCAGCGCAAACTGACTTCCTAATTGAGAAGCTTCCTGACCTGCAGTCGGTGCGTAAAAACCTAGACGCCCTTGACGGTTAAGTGCAATAGAACGCTGGTCAAGTATACGTGTATACACCATACGACGCATTAATTCTTTTAATTCATCATCCGACAAATCCGGGAGATCATCTTTATTTACTACTTTTCCGCTTTCATCTAAAACCTGGAACATTTCGAATTGGTTTTCAACATTTTCAAGTACCTGTTTCAAAATGATTCACCTCTTCCTTTCATATATCAAAATTAAGTATTCTTTAACTATTCTACCCTTAAACAATAAAAATTACATATGAAAACCTTTACCCTAAAGCAGTATTTTCTAATCTGTATTATTTTATTGTTACTGTTCTAAAAGGACATCCAATAGAAAGTAATACAATTTTATCTTCTATCATATTAGCTCATTTTATCAGTATGGTCAATCAGTTTGTTTCTAAAGCCTACTATACACTCCGCCGGCTTCTTCCCTTTTGTTCGCTGTTACAAAAACTGTATTACTATATTTAAAAACTGTATCATTTTTGTATGTGATACAGTTTTAAATATAGTTGTTATTTTAGCCTTTACTCAACTTTCGCACCTTAAAAAGTAGTTTCATTTCTAGAAAAACAGGAGTTGATCGTTCCTTTGTTAACTCCCTTGACAAGAATAGAAGGTAAGGTGTAAGGCTACCGCTGCGGCGGACCGTTTTGACTCCTGAAAGGAAAGCGGAAAGCGTCGTTTAAAAACGTAACAACTGCGCCCCCGATCTTTGGGGGTGGTTCGACCTTGGTCGAACTTCCATCACTTATGAGATAAAGGAATCACCGTGAGTTTACGAACGGATGATGACTTTCACCCGCGGGGCACGACGGACACGACGTCCTAATATCGACGTTGGTCACAGGACGTGACCGTTCTTAGTCGATGAAAGTGCGACTTTAGCTCTGTCTGCGCCTATTGGCTTGCCAATCGCTAAGTCTTCTTTATCGAGGAGGCTGAGGACAAGCCCCGGAAAGTGTAGTGTTTTTCCGGAGCGGTCATATTAACCTGACAACATTGAGACCTGCGTTTACTCGGTCTATTAAAACCGTTGCTGCGCTTACACGCCCCATCAAAACCGTTGTACATCGGAAAGCGGAGGGCTTGGCCGGAGCGGGAGCTATACACCCTATCCCGTTCAAAAATAAAAAGATGATTGAACGAAAAGCAAGCATGATAATAGAAATCATGTTCATCCTGGTACAGCAAGAGTTATATGCTTATTCCTAGGTGCGAAAGTTGAGGCCTTTAGAATAAAAAAAGTTCCGTTACACCTATTGGATTGGTGTTACGGAACTTTTCCCGGAATTATTCAGCAGCTTCTGAGTCTGATTCATCATTATAACTTACATTTAAATCAGAGTCTTCATAGAAGGTACGTTTTGCTTCATTATAGTCTGCTGTCAATTGGTTAAAGGATTCATTCAGGGCAATAATACTTTCGTAATTTTCATTTAATGCTTCTAAATGATTTGTTACTTCATCTTGTTCAATCTCTTCCAATTGCAGCATTTCATATAGTTCTTTTTCCTGGTCCACAGAAGCTTGATAAGTATCATTTAAATCAAAATATGTTGTGTACCGTTCTCCCATGATATCATACATGTTTTCAGCTTCCTGCTGTACATTGTCATCTTCCAAATCGGAAATAATGGACTCTATTTCACCGAATTCTTCTTGCGAGGACTCGATGCTCTCTCTTTCTTCAACTAATTTTTCCTGTTTTTGTTCAACGACTGAGATAGCTTCATCGGATAATTGTTGAATTTCCTCAAATTGTTCCATATCCAATTCGACAATTTGAGAATAAATGTCCTGTTCTTGCTGTTCCAGTTCTTGGATTTCCTGTTGATGTGTTTCATAATCTTCTTCTAACTCAATCGCTTCTTCCAAATGATCATGTATTTGTTCTTCAGAAGATTTGCTGCTGCACGCGGCAATTATAAATAAAGAAAAAATAATGATTGCTGCTAAGTAACCCTTTTTTAACACAAAATAACCTCCAATATATGATGCATTTCTTTTTTTAAATTATATACGCTCTAAATTGTAACACACTATATATATACCGGAAAAGAAAATTATAACTATTTGCCTGTATCTCGTTTCCCTTTTTTCTCCGAGGCAAACAAAAACTTTTACAATTCCTTTTTTGATTCTATATTATGTAAATAGCATATCACGCTTTACATTATGTGTTATGATAAGCAACAGACTTATTTAACACAAAGGGACATGGTATTCAAAAGGAATGATTACACAGGAATCCCCGAGAAAATTTGCTATATAAAATTGAATTAATACATCTGTCTTTTGCGCTAAAAATGAAGGTATTTACTTTAGGTTTAAGCACTGCATCCAGCGAAGGAAAAACACGGAGACCCCTATGGGAAAGCGCAGTGTTTTCCGTAGCGAGCACCAGAAGGTAAAATATTAATTTCAAGTTATATATTTGATATAATTATTACAAAGGAGTCAAAAATATGATAACAATGAAAGACATTGTCAGAGAAGGCTACCCCTCTTTAACAAAAAAAGCATCTGAAGTAGAAGTTCCATTGTCTGCTGATGATAAACAATTATTAGAGGATATGCTTCAGTTTTTAAAAAACAGTCAAGATGAGGAAATAGCCGAAAAATATGATTTAAGAGCTGGTGTAGGTTTGGCTGCACCTCAGCTTGGTATTGAAAAACAACTGATTGCTTTGCACTTTGAAGACAGCAGAGGAAGACAATATAGCATGGGGTTAGCGAATCCTAAAATTATCAGTCATTCTGTAGAGCAGGCATACTTGCAAAGCGGAGAAGGCTGTTTATCCGTTGACCGTGCTGTCGAAGGTTACGTCCCAAGACATGCCCGCGTGACAATTACTGCTACAGATATCAATGATAATCCTGTAAAACTCCGTTTAAAAAATTATCCTGCTGTGGTATTCCAGCATGAAATTGATCATTTACATGGTATTATGTTTTTTGATCGGATTAACCGGGACAATCCATTTGCTATTCCGGATAATTCCATCGAAATCAGTTAACGTTACAACTTCCGGAAATTTCTTTTTAATACTGTATAAATTTGCTTATTTGGACGATGATAGAAATAGTTTACCTGAAGCGGGAAAAAGAATATTTTTTTATTATTTATCGTTTTTTATTTAATTCTTTTCCATTTCGTACTATACTATAGATAAGAGGATTGGACGGTAGAGGGTTAAATTTGCTTTTCTATATTATCGGAAGGAGAAGTGAGTCCTTATGCTGAAACGTCTTAAAGAGAAACTCAAAAAACGTTTAAAGGATTTACTAGGCAAAGAGGGGCGCGTACCAACTACTAATAAAAATTAACCGCCAAATACTATTTTTCAAAAAGAAAAGCCATTTTTCAGGTGAGCCGACGGAAACTTACCTTTTCATTTATAACGGAATAAATGATATCTATAAATAACCCTGACTATAAAGATATAGTTTTCAATTTTAAAGGAGAGATGAAATGATTTTTAAAGTATTATATCAGGCATCAAGTGAAGAAGTGCCTGTAAGAGAACGGACAGAAAGCCTCTATGTAGAAGCTTCGTCCATTAGAGAAGCAAGATCAAAAATAAGTGACCGCAACATTAACATTGAGTACATTCAAGTATTAGATGAGGCACATCTCGAATACGAAAAAAGTACCGGTAACTTCGAAGTGGAGAACATATAACGATGAAGTTTGTTAAAAATGATCAAACTGCTGTATTTGCCCTTGGCGGACTTGGGGAAATCGGCAAAAATACGTATGCAGTTCAATTCCAGGACGAAATTATCCTTATTGATGCGGGAATTAAATTCCCGGAGGATGACCTTCTTGGTATTGATTATGTCATACCGGATTACACCTATCTTGTCCAAAACCAAGATAAAATCAAAGGTCTTTTTGTTACACATGGTCACGAAGACCACATCGGTGGAATCCCATTTTTATTAAAACAAATTAATGTGCCAATTTATGCTGGAAAACTAGCAATCGGTTTAATCCGTAATAAACTGGAAGAACACGGCTTATTACGCAGTACCAAGCTAATTTCCATTCAAGAAGAAGATGTTATTAAATTCCGTAAAACTTCCGTAAGCTTTTTCCGTACCACACACAGTATTCCAGATTCTTTTGGTGTTGTCGTAAAAACACCTCCTGGTAATATTGTCCATACCGGTGACTTCAAATTTGATTTCACCCCGGTTGGCGAACCTGCAAACCTTGCAAAAATGGCTCAAATTGGCGAAGAAGGAGTATTATGTCTCCTATCCGATAGTACGAATAGTGAAGTTCCCGGGTTTACCATGTCAGAAAGCGTCGTTGGCGAAAGTATCCAAGATATATTCAGCCGTGTTGACGGCAGACTGATATTTGCTACATTCGCGTCTAATATATATCGTCTGCAGCAAGTTGTTGAAGCAGCCGTAAAGCATAATCGTAAAGTTGCTATATTTGGAAGAAGTATGGAATCTGCTATAAACATCGGGCTGGAGTTAGGCTATATACAAGCTCCTAAAGATACGTTTGTAGACGCCAACCAAATTAATCGTCTTCCGGCAAATGAAGTGACGATCCTCTGCACTGGTTCACAAGGTGAATCAATGGCCGCACTTTCTCGAATTGCTAACGGAACACACCGTCAAATTCAACTGATTCCTGGAGATACGGTTGTATTTTCATCATCACCGATTCCTGGAAATGCAGTCAGTGTAAGTAAAACCATTAACAAACTTTACCGTGCAGGAGCAGATGTTATTCATGGTAAACTGAGCAACATTCATACTTCTGGTCACGGCAGTCAAGAAGAACAGAAACTTATGCTGCGTTTAATCCAGCCAAAATTCTTTATGCCGATTCATGGTGAATATCGTATGTTGAAAGAACATGTGAAGTTAGCGGAATCATGCGGTGTACAAGAAGATTACTCTTATGTGATGGATAACGGGGATGTGCTGGCTTTAGGAAAAGACCAGGCTGCAATCGCAGGTAAAATCCCATCCGGTTCTATCTATGTAGATGGAAGCGGCATTGGCGACATTGGAAATATTGTTCTCAGAGACCGCAGAATTCTTTCTGAAGAAGGCTTAGTGATTGTTGTCGTAAGCATCAATATGAAAGAATTTAAAATTGAATCAGGTCCAGATATTATTTCCCGCGGTTTTGTGTATATGCGTGAATCTGAAGACCTTATCAAAGATGCGCAAAAACTGGTGGCGAATCATTTAGAAAAAGTGATGGCGCGCCGCACAACACAATGGTCAGAAATTAAAAATGAAATTACCGATACGATTGCTCCATTCTTGTATGAGAAGACGAAACGCCGTCCAATGGTATTACCGATAATTATGGAAATATAAGCAAAGAGCTCCATTCTCCTGTCTTGTGGAGAATGGAGCTCTTCTTCCATCAATCTAAAATTGCTGTCAGTACAGAAAGAGGTACAACGATGAAGGATAAATATTATGATAAGCTGCTGCATATACATACCATGGAGGATAAGAAAACCATTTATCCAGAATACCAGCAGTATAATCCATATGAACCTACTCCGTATAATGCGCTGGAAAAATTAACGCAACATTATCTGTTTGATAAACAGGACAGCGTGATTGATTTTGGATGCGGAAAAGGACGTTTGCCATTCTACCTGCATTATTTTCAGCAAGTATCTGTAACCGGCATTGAAATGAATACACAATTTTTCAATCAGACACAGCAAAATTTACAATCTTATCAGCAATTAATCCACTCCGAAAATAACCAAGCTGCTATTCAATTTATTTGCAGCTTAGCAGAAGAATATAAAATCAGCGCGGCAGATAACCGGTTTTACTTTTTCAACCCCTTTTCGGTAAATATTTTCAAGCGTATTATCTCGAATATCTTAGCATCTGTTGAGGAGTATCCGAGAGAAGTCGATATTATTTTGTATTATCCTGATCAAACATATATTCATTTTCTTGAAAACAGCAGTCCTTTTGCGTTACTCAATGAAATTAAATTAAAAGCATATTGGCTGAATCCAGATGAACGGATGGTTATTTATCGTTTGGATAACGCAGGATACTAAATGCAAATCACAAAAACCTTTCCATTTCTTAAACAGTCGTGGAAAGGTCTTTTTATTTAAGTACGTGTTCAAAAAGTCCGATAAATAGCACCAAGTCGGCTAAGTTCGCGACATCCTGGGGCCTTATCGAAAAAATCTCGTCAACGCAGAAATTCGCCGTGTCATTTTTATTGGACTTTTTGAATATCCTCTTTAATCAAATATCAAAGCTTTTTCAAACCGGTTAATATCATGGTCCGCGCCGATGACGACAAGCACATCTCCTTCATACAAAGGTTCGTCTGCATCTGGAGAAACATCAATTTCTGTGCCTCTTTTTATCCCCACAATGTTACATCCAAACCTCGCACGAATATCCAGTGCAATCAAACTTTTTCCAATCATTTTTTTACCGGCAATCACTTCCACAATGCTATACTCATTTGAAAGCTCCAGATATTCTAAGATATTATTGGATATAAAATTATGTGCCAACCGTTTCCCCATATCCCGTTCTGGATGAACAACATGATGGACACCGATTCGGTTCAATATTTTATCATGATAATCATTCTGTGCTTTTACCGTAATTCGTCTTATTTCTAAATCCGTTAATATAACTGCAGCGAGAATGCTTGCCTGAATATTTTCCCCGATAGCAACAATGACATGATCGAAATTGGTAATGCCAATTTCTTTCAGGGCATCCTCATCGGTTGCATCCAATACAACCGAATGATAAGCAATATTTTTATATTCATTCACTTTCGCCGCGTCAGAGTCAATTGCCAGTACATGCATTCCCTTTTCACTCAGTTCCTTACAAATACTGCCGCCAAATCTGCCAAGGCCAATGACTGCAAAATCTTTTTTCATCAGAAAAGACCTCCATTCTTTCACTTCTATATTTCTACATATTAACATAAAACGAAACTTCATTCAGTGGGAGAAAAGAAAGAAGAGGACAATCTGCCCCCTTCTTTCTAATCACTACATCGCATCCAGCATAGTAAATTGTGATTTCACAAGCTCGTAATACTTTCCACGCTGCTGCATTAATTCCGGATGATTGCCATATTCTAAAACCTCTCCCTGCTCCAGAACATAGATACAATCTGCTTCTCGAATTGTTGACAGCCGGTGCGCAATAATAATCGAAGTTCTTCCTTTTAATAAACGTTTTAGTGCTTTTTGAATCTTTACCTCCGATTCTGTATCAATACTTGCTGTTGCTTCATCCAGGATAATAATGCTCGGATTAGCCAGAAGAGCCCTGGCAAAAGAAAGTAACTGTCTTTCTCCGGCAGAAAGTATATTTCCTCGTTCTTCTACTTCTGTCTCATAACCATCCGCCAGCCTGCCGATAAAACTATCCGCTCCGACGACTGTTGCTGCTTCTTTCACTTCTTCATCACTAGCATCAGGCCTGCCGAAACGAATATTTTCCATAATGGTTCCTGAAAAGATAAATGTATCTTGTAGGACGACGCTGATTCGCTGCCTTAAGCTGTCTAATGTGACATCTCGAAGGTCGTGCCCATCCACCCGGACAACTCCGGATGTAGGATCGTAAAAGCGGCTGATTAAGTTGGCAATGGTAGATTTTCCGCTCCCGGTATGGCCGACTAGCGCAATCGTCTTCCCTGCCTCCATTTGCAAAGAAATTTTCTTTAAAGCCATGCGCTCTGCATTATAAGCAAATTCTACTTCATCAAATGTAATCTCACCGTCCATCTTTTCAAATGCATAAGCATCTTCTTTTTCCGTCACATTAGGCTGTTCATCCAGAAATTCAAAAATGCGTTCAGATGAAGCCATTGCCATCAGCAGCTGATTGTACATTTGCCCCAGTCTGGAAATCGGCTCCCAGAACATACCTAAGAAGAAAGCAAAAGAAATAAACGTTCCCAATGCAATGGTTCCATTCAAAATCAAGTACGAACCAAATGCAATTAATATAATCGTTCCTGCAGCATCGCAAATATCTACCAGCGGTCTGAAAAAGGCACTTTTCTTTGCTGCATCACGCGACCTGTTAAAGAAACCTTTGTTTACCCCATCAAAAAAAGCTGCATTTTCTTTTTCCTGGGAGAAGGATTGCGTAATACGTATCCCTTGAAGACCTTCATTCAAATGTGAATTCATTCTGGATTGCTGCAAACGGACCAATTGCCAGGAACGCCTGATTTTTCTTCTCAAAGCTGTGGATATGATAAACATTAACGGGATGACGATAACGACTGCAATTGCAAGAGGCGGACTCATTACGAACAGAATAATAATAATGCCGGTTAACATTAAAATATCCATTAACAAATTTATAATTCCATTGGTAAACAATTCTTGCAGGGAATTAATGTCATTTAAAATCCGGACAAGAATGGAGCCTGCTGAACGATTATCGAAAAACCGGTGGGACAGCCTCTGTACATGAGAAAACAACTTTTGTCGTAAATCATAAATAACATTCTGCCCCAAAATATTCACCCATTTAATCCGAAAGCGGTTGGAAATAAAGCTGATGATATAAAGTATCGCAATCCCTATAACAAGATAAACAAGAAGATTTCCATTGTTCTGTGCAATCGCAATATCCACGGCTACCTTACCAATCAGAATTGGAATAGCCAGCCGCACAGCTGTTGCAATCGCCATCGCTATAATCGCTCCGGGTAAATACGTTTTGGAGTATGGTTTTAAAAATTGAAGTAACCGCCACATCTGTTTCCAGTTAAAAGGCTTTTCAATGGTCTGATCGGTTGAATAGTGAAACCGTTCCAGATAGTTGTTCTGTTTTTCAGATTCTGTTGCTTTCGCCAATTATTCCACCCCCTTTTAATGAACCGCACTCAGAATTTCTTCACGGTCTTGGTATTGGATATTATAAATACGTTCATAAGGCCCCTTATTTTTTAATAAGTAATCATGCGTTCCACGTTCAACAATTTCCCCATCTTCCAAAACTAAAATTTCGTCCGCATGTTTTAATGATGAAATACGATGGGCAATAATAAAGGATGTTCGATTTTTCATCACTTCCCGCAGCGCTTTTTGAATCTTATGCTCGGTTTGCATATCGACAGCAGATGTCGCATCGTCTAAAACAAGAATAGCCGGGTCAATACATATGGCTCTTGCTATCGCTATCCGCTGTTTCTGTCCCCCGGATAATCCCATTCCCCTTTCTCCTAAAAGCGTGTCGTAAGCGTCCGGAAGCTCCATTATAAAATCATGGGCCTGAGCCATTTTTGCGGCTGCTACAATATCTTCCTCACGAACTCCGGGCGTACCGTAAGAAATATTTTCTTTAATCGTTGTTGAAAACAAGAATGGTTCCTGCAGCACAAAACCAATCTGACTTCGGAGGCTTTTCAATTTATAGTCCGAAACAGGACGCGCATCAATGAGAACCTCTCCTTCTTCCGGTTCATAAAAACGGGTCATCAGCTGGGTTATACTTGTTTTCCCAGAACCGGTCGCCCCGATTAGACCGATTGTTTTTCCCGGCGGAGCATCCAAACAGATATGTTTTAATGCTTCATCATCTTCCGCTGTATACGTTAGCGTCACGTCTTTAAATGTAACATGACCTTGCATTTCTGTATCTATAGCATCTGCTTTTTCTGCAATATCTTCATGCGCTTCCAGAATTTCTAACAAGCGCTCTCCGGATGCTTTTGCCTGTGAAAATTGATTGATAATAAATCCTAAGTTCATGAGCGGTCCCATAATGAACCAGACCAGACTGAAAAAGGCCATTAACTCTCCGGTTGTCATGGAACCATTAATGACAAAAAAGCCACCGAATGCTAACAAAATAACCGCACTGACATTGCCGATAAACTCCATCACCGGAAAATATTTTGCCCATAATCCGGAAGTGAATAAATACTTTTTACGATAATTATCATTGCTTTCTGAAAACCTGCCAATTTCAAAATCTTCTCTTGATAGGGATTTAACGGTGTTCATTCCGCTTATATTCTCCTGAACTCTGGTATTCAAACGTCCAAAAGAACGTCGGATGCTTCGAAAAGCCGGGTGAACCTTTTTATCAAATTGATAGACAACGAACGCCAGAAATGGCATCGCAGCCATGGTTATAAGTGCGAGAGGAATGGAATAATACAGCATTACTGAAATACTTATCAACATTAAAGAAATAACCCGTATCAATTCTGCGCAACCGACAGACAAAAAGAACCGGAATCCTTCCACGTCTGCAGTAAGCCGGGACATAAGGTCCCCTGTTTTTGCATTATCATAGTACTTGAATGCGAGCGATTGCAACTTATCGTATAATGCTTCCCGTAATTTGTATACGGACGTCATTCCGAATAAATCCCCCAGATACTGAAAGAAAAAAGTTGATATGCCTTTCACTATCATCAATCCTAAAAAGGCACCGCAGATATAAGGGATCAGCCCATATCTCTGTTCAGCAACGACATCATCAATGGTAATTTGAAGAATAATCGGATACACCACGGTAATCACCGTTACAATAAGCATGCTGAAAACGGACCAGATAAAGTACTTCTTATACGGCCAATAGAAGCGCTTTAACTTCTTAAAAATATTCAACATGTATTCCTCCCTTCCCTTTTCATAATAACTAATATAACGGTTTCCGAAATAAATTTCTACACTTTTGCAAAATTTATTTGAAAATTTTCAAAAACATATAGAAGATAAATGGTTTGTACCTTGTCACCTCATATAAAAACTCTGTTCCGGGAAGAACAGAGTTTATTAATAACCTAACTTTCACACTTTAAAAAGTCACCTCCTTTCCATAAGGAGAAGGTGAAGTGTAAGGCGATCGCTACGGCGGACCGTTTTGCTTTCCGACGTACAATGGTTTTGATGGGGCGAGTAACCGCAGTCCCAGGACGTACTAGTGCAGACGTCGGAAAGCGGAGGGCTTGGCCGGAGCGGAAGGGAAGCTACACACCATACTCTGTTCAAAAAATAGAAGCATGATTGAAATCAAATCAAGCATGATAATAGAGCTTATGTTCACCTGGAACAGCAAGGTTTATATGCTTATTCTTAGGTACGAAAGTTGCGTTAATAATATATCAAAAAGCCAAAAACATAGTTCAAATCACAATTCGCTTAAACGAGCAAATATCATCTTGCATGCATTAAACGTTTCAATCGCTGTTCGATTAAACGGGCAGAAGATTTTCCGATTTGTTTAAATCGCAATCTTTCCTGCTTATCAAACAGATAAAGCGCCGGTACATAACGAAATTCAAACAGAGTTGTCAGTTCATCTGTCTTATCATCTAAACAAACCGCATTAAAATGGAATTGATTCAACTTATTTTTTATATCGGTTAAACATATCTGCTCCTTATCCAGGTAGGTATGAATTAATACAGGAGTGATGAATCTTGACTTTATTTCTGGAATACTTTCTATGTTTTTTAGTAATTGGACACAGGATGAACAGTTTACGGACCAAAAGATAATAAGCTTGGGCCTGTCATTTGATAATACGGATGACAGACTGCTTCCCGGTAACGGGCTGGCTCGCGTTAAATCGGGAAGTATATCATACATCTGCATGACGTCACTCCTTCTTAATACTCTTTAACTGATATATGACCAAAATGGAGAATCTATGCACCCGATTTTCATTGCTAAATGATACATAGGAAAATATAACTCACCAATGATAAAAAGACTTTCTCCAAAATGGAAAAAGTCTTTTTATCTACTATTACGCTATTTACAGCTAATCAAATGAACGGATAAATGTTTCTACCGCATCTGCACCGACGGAAAGAGCAGCTTCATCCGGGTTCAGCTTTGCATGATGCAACCCGTACGGGGAGTTCACGCCGAGCCAGAACATAAATCCGGGAATCTCTTTCAACATATCTCCAAAATCTTCGCCAGTCATTGCCGCAGCGGCTTGAACATATGTAACATCCGTATGTTCCAAGGAATTTTTAAATTGCTCTACATACATTTCCTCATTGACTACCTGATAATAATTCGCTCCATAATCTACATTTATCTCGCAGTCATAAGCTATCTCGAAACCTTTTAACAACTTCTCCAGTTCTTCCTTCACTAACACAATAGAGGAAGCTTCTGTTGTACGAATCGTTCCCTCCAGACGTGCTGTTTCTGCTATGGCATTCTGGACAAACCCGCTCTCCATTTTTCCAATCGTCAGCACAGATCCGTCTAACGGATTTAATCTTCTGGAAACAATTTGCTGCGCCTGCACAACAAAATTACTTGCTGCTACCGTCATATCTTTTGCCAGATGCGGATAGGCAGCATGTCCGCCCAGGCCTTTAAAATCAAGAAACAACTCGCTCGTGTTTGCAAACAAGAGACCAGGTTTGGAAGATACTTCACCAACCGGCAATTCCGGAGCAATATGCAAAGCAAAAATAGTATCCGGTTTCCATGTTCGGAATTCTTCGGATGCAATCATTGGTTTTGCACCGCCCGGACCTTCCTCTGCCGGCTGAAAAATAAACAGTACATCATCTTTTAACGGTTCTGCAATCAGCCTGCTGAGTGCCGCCAAAGCTATCGTCATATGAAAATCATGTCCACAAGCATGCATTCTCCCAGCATGTGTGGAAGCAAAGTCAAAGTCTGTATCTTCTAAAATCGGAAGACCGTCGATATCTGAGCGGAAACCTATCCGCTTAGATGGATCCGTTCCAGCAATATGTACCAATATGCCGGTACGCCATGTTTTCACTTCAACACGATCTGTCACCATTTCTTGTATCTTTGCCAGAAGATAGCTTTGCGTTTTCTGCTCCTCAAAACCTAATTCCGGAATTTGATGTAATTCTCTGCGGACTGTTTGCAAATCAAATGCTGTCATAACGTTTCATCTGCCTTAATTATCTAATTTACGAAGTTCTTGTTTAATTTCTGTTTTTGTTTTTGTCTGCTCGTCAATTTCTTTTAACACTTTCGCAGGTGCTCCGCCAACTAAGGTATTTGGCTCAACATCTTTTGTGACGATAGATCCTGCTGCAACAATGGATCCTTTTCCAATAGTGATGCCTTCCAAGACAACTACATTCGCACCAATCACAACATCATCTTCCACTATAACCGGTTTTGCAGAAGGCGGTTCAATGACACCCGCTAACACCGTGCCTGCACCAACGTGGCAATTCTTTCCTACTGTTGCCCGGCCGCCAAGAACAGCATTCATATCAATCATTGTACCTTCACCAATCGCAGCTCCAATATTAATGGAAGCTCCCATCATCACAACAACACCGTCACCAATTTCTACCTGGTCACGAATAATAGCGCCCGGCTCGATGCGTGCATTGACATTTTTTAAATCCAGTGTAGGGATTGCAGAATTGCGGCGGTCATTCTCAACCACATGGTCTTCAATAACAGCTTCATTCTCTTTCAGGAACTGCTCTACTGCTTTCCATTCTCCAAATAAAGTACCGCTTTTTGCATCAACAAAAGCTTTTATCCCGTCTTGCTCCGGAAGTTTGTCCAAATCTCCTTTCACATAGACTTTTACAGGGGTACTTTTCTTACTATCAGAAATAAACTGAATAATTTCATTTGCATCCATCGTAAACAATTCCTCCAATATTTTTATAATCTCTTCCTTACTTTAGCAGACCAAATCATCATCAGCAACTAATATCATCAGAAAACGAGGTGTTCAGTCAGCCTCTGCAATATGTCTCGTATATGTAAAATAGAAAGGCCTCCACAGAGTAAAAGACCTTTACTCTCAGAGACCTCATTGTTATTTTTTATATGCATTTATATAAATATCTTTTTTTACTTGCTTCAATATAGCTCTTCTTGTTAAGATACCATCAAAATAGCCATCCGCATCGACTAAACACACAAAAGGATGATTAATGGATGCATTCAGGCCGTCTAATAAACTGTTCTCTCTTGTCAGGGTCGGCACATCATCAGCCATAACGTCCATCACCCGTAATTCGGATAAACGTTCCATTTCAAAACTTTCTACCCCCAGTACTTCATTAAGGATAACCGTTTTGCCGATAATCCCGGCAAATTTATAGGCTGCATCAAGTACAGGTACTGCAGTATAACCGGATTTCATTAATACCAGCAATGCGTGCTCTAAAGGATTGTTTAGTTGAACATGCGCCACCTTCTCAGCAGGTATGAGGACTTCACTAATCTTAATATCTATCAATTGCTTATCTTGCGTTGTGCTCATCTTACTTCCCCCTCTCCTCATGAAAAACTACTATTATTACCTAATGATGCCTTCTCATTTCTTCCTTTCCTTTACGCCCATCAATTATACACACTTTTCATTTTAACACACTTTTCCGATTATCTCACTGTTATTGCCTGCACAGATTCCTCAAATGAAACGAATATAGCCTTTTATGCATACCTGCCACAAAAAGATTAAAAACGATGCTATTTGCAAAATGAAAAAAAAGCGCGATTCATGCTATAATCTTTGTATTGGAATATCAGAAAGGAAACTATTTAATGAATCGCAGAACCTTTTTAAAAAGATCCTTAGGAAGTTTATTGACACTGCTCGGCTTAAGCGGAGGAAGTTATTTTTACGCTCGTGAGATAGAGCCTGCTTTACTGACAATTACCGAAGAAACGATTACAGACCCGCAAATTCCCGACACTTTTAATCAGTTTAAAATTGTCCAATTTTCCGATACACATTTAGGTTTTCACTATACGTTAGAACAGCTGGAGTCACTTGTTTCACAAATCAATGGCTTGGAGCCTGATTTAATTTTGTTTACAGGGGACTTGGTTGACGAACCAAATAACTATGATTGGAACAACAAACTCATTCAGTTGCTTCAAACACTGGATGCTCCACAAGGGAAATTCTGGATATATGGAAACCATGACCACGGAGGTTATGGGACCGATATTTTATATGATACTTTTAACGCTGCAGATTTTACCCTGTTGCAGAATAGCGCTACCCGAATTCAGAAAGACGGAGCATCCTTTATACTGGCAGGGCTGGATGATGCGATGCTTGGAAACCCGGATATTGGCAGATCCATAGAAGAACGGGCTGATTCTGATTTCACCATCCTTTTGGCTCATGAGCCCGACCTTGCAGATGCTGTAAAAGAGTATCCGGTTGATATTCAAATATCAGGACACAGCCACGGCGGACAAGTACGGCTGCCGTTTATCGGGCATTTGTATACTCCGGCATATGCAGAAAAGTACGTACAAGGAAAATATACGATTTCAGACAGGCTGACACTTTATGTGAACAGCGGAATTGGTACAACCAGACTGCCTTACCGATTTTTATGCAGACCAGAATTGCATACCTTCACCTTACATTCCTCATAGGTTGAAAGGGATGTTCAAATAAAACGCTTTAAAGTGTCATAATTCCTTCATATGAGATGCTTTCTCGCGGCATTTCCCAATGCTATAATGAATATAAGTATCGTGGGAAAGGATTTCGTTATATGAGAAATTATTTAATACTTATCGGTTTATTTTTGCTATTGGCAGGATGCGGACAGGGTCATGCTATTGAAACAACGATGTCAGAAGAAGTCCCCGAATTTGAATACACGACACAAGACGAAGAACAACTCAGCTTGGATGATCTGAAAGGAGAATGGTGGGTCGCTGACTTCATGTTTACAAATTGTAAAACTGTTTGTATGCCGATGACAAATAATATGTCTCATTTGCAATCGATGATGGACGAAGAAGGAATTGATGCACACCTGGTATCTTTCAGTGTCGATCCAGATTTTGATACACCTGAGGTATTAAAAGATTATGCTTCTAATTATGATGCAGATTTTGATAATTGGTCTTTTGTCACCGGTTATGACTTTGAAACCATTCGTGAATTTTCCATCAAACATTTTAAAAATCTTGTTCAAGCCCCTGCAGATGGAGATGATCAAGTGCTGCACGGAACATCCTTCTTTTTAGTCAGCCCGGAAGGAGAAGTTGTCAAAAATTATGATGGTGTGGAAATTGACAATATGGACGACATTCTTGCTGACTTAAAAAAGGTCAACTAAGCAACACCTTTATGAAGAACAAGATACAGCTCTTTATCTCTGCCTTTAAAAGACCTCAGCCTTAAAACTGAGGTCTTTTTCTAAACAACATTTAATCTTCTCAAAATAAGTGCATTTGTTCGCATTTCTTCTGATAAAGTATTGAAATTCCATAAAGTTTAAGGTAGAGTAATAATTAATAGCAATCCTTTTTAAAAGGGAGGGACAAAAGATGAAACAGGACGTTGAAGTTCAAAAACTCGCACAGGCTTTATTTGTCATCAATAAACATGCAAAAACAGCCCCCGAACCAAAGCAGTTATACCAGTTAAAAAAACAAGCCATTGAAAAGTTATTACAAGAAAAAAAAGCCATAAAAAAAGGATTGCATTTTTCTGACCATCCTAAACTCAGTAATCAGCATTCAACGGTGCTTGTTGAGGTTGGAGAATTCTGTTTCCACATCCCCCCTGCCAAAGAAGATTTAAAACAATTGGAGCATTTAGGTGCATTAAATCAAAGCTACCGCAACCCGCCTGTAAAAATGTCGTTATCGCAGGCGAAACGGCTCATCTGCAAATACATCAACTGGAAACAGGAAAAGACAAGTTCCAAACCTGTACGGAAACAGCATTCAAGCTACTATGTACCATCTTCACTGGGAAAAATGGATTGGCCTCCAGCACGCTCAAAAAGAAGATAAAATAACGTGTGATATTATTTTCTTTTTAATAAAAACTGATGCAGCAAGGGAAATACCGCTAAACTAACCCCCAAAAATACAAGACTCTGCATGGCGGTTTTTACAAAAGCCCAGACTTCCTTTTCCTGAATCATACCTGACATAACGGTTACACATATGATGACAATGCTTGCACCAATGTAAGCAAGAAAGCGCAGCATTTGATTTTTTATGGCCCATTTGTATATTTTTTTCATTACCAAGTAAACGGCCAGACTGCATAAAAGCATCATACCAACATAAATATATGTGCTGTTAATTCCGATATTTCCAATGGCCACGATTCCTGCTGCCAACATATTCTCACCTTTTTTCTTCTCTTCAATCTGCTGTTATTTCAGTTTTGACCCTTTACGTTTATTTTATACCGGAGTAACCTTGTATTATGCGGTAAGAAAAAACCGCTTTTGCAGGAATGTATCCTACTCAGCGGTTAATTCTTCATTCTTTTTATGATTCAAGAAAAAAGCTTCTTGTTTCTTTTCTAACTTCTCTTCAATTTGTGATATACTTTTTTCATCGTTTAATAATTCTTGTCTGTTCATATCGACAAGTTGTTCAAAATTAAGAGATCTTGGTCGCATGTTGTATTCTCCTTTCGTTTCGTCTCTAATTTTATTATACCCATTTTTGTTCATATTAATCCAAATTATTTGAACATTTATTGAAAATTTTAAGTGAAGGTGATTTTGTTGAAGCATTTATTAAATAATAACGTAGAAAATATTGAAATATCCGGCATCCGTAAGTTTTTTAATCTCGTTTCCGATGAACAAGATGTTGTCTCATTAACCATCGGACAACCTGATTTCCACACCCCGGATCAAGTGAAAGAAGCTGGTATCCAGGCGATTGAAAATAATTTAACAACCTATACGCCGAATCAGGGAATTTTTGATTTACGGAAAGCGATCCATCAATATTATAAGACCAATTATGAGCTGGTTTACCAGTCGGAATCAGAAATTATTGTTACTTCCGGCGCTTCAGAAGCCATTGATATTACTTTCCGGACTATACTTACACCAGGGGATGAGGTTATATTACCAAGTCCGATTTATCCAGGGTATGAACCGCTTATCACTTTAGCCGGAGCTAAACCAATTCATGTGGATACGACAGATACAGGATTTAAATTCACACCGGAATCGCTGGCGAATGCAATTTCGGCAAAAACAAAATGTGTTGTACTCCCTTCTCCTTCTAACCCGACAGGCGCAGCATATTCCAAACAGGAATTACAAGCACTGGCAGAAGTACTGCACGGAAAAGAGATTTTTATTTTATCGGATGAGATTTATAGTGAAATAATATTCGATTTTACACATACTTCTATTGCTTCTGTTTCTGATTTAAAAAATCAAACCATTGTTATTAACGGTGTGTCCAAATCTCATTCCATGACAGGTTTCCGCATCGGCTACACGCTCGCGCCGGAATGGTTATCCAAACAAATGCTGAAGGTTCATCAATACAATGTATCCTGTGCCGCATCCATCAGTCAATACGCTGCATTAGAAGCGTTAACGGATTATGAGGAACATACAGCACATATAAAACAGGTGTTTAAAAAACGCAGAGATTATGTTTATGAGCGTCTGGTAAATATGGGATTAGAAGTAGAACGGCCGCAAGGGGCTTTTTATATTTTTCCAAAGCTGCAATTGAATGATAAAAATTCTTTTGATCTTGGTCTGTCTCTGGTCCATGATGCCAAGGTCGCCCTCGTTCCGGGCAGCAGCTTCCCACAGCATGGAGAGGGTTATATGCGTTTAAGCTATGCTTATCATGAAGACGTTTTAAAAGAAGGGTTAGATCGGTTAGAAGCATACTTAAACGAATCGGCTCCTGACAGAAAAAACTGACGGTATGATGCCCTGTATTGCCGGGGCTTTCTAACCAGTATATTTGCGCCTGCTTATCTAAACATGCTACGATTAAATAAGAATTTGTACTTTTGGAGATGAGTTTGTGGATAACAATCATAAAAAAGAATGGATAGGCTGGTTAAAGATTATTATTATTACCATCATGCTTGCCTTTTTTCTCAGGACGTTTATTTTTGCGACTTCCATTGTCGAGGGTGAAAGCATGTACCCTACCCTTCAAGACGGCGAACGGGTGATTTTTAATAAAGTGGTATATACCATTGACGAACCGCACAGAGGTGATGTCGCTATTATCCAGCAATCTCCCAAAAATTATGTAAAGCGCATTATCGGCATGCCCGGGGAAACAATAGAAATTAAAAACAGTCAGTTGTATATTGACGGCAAGGCCTATCAACAGCATTTTTTAAGTGATGAAGTCATTGCACAAACCAGCAATTTTGGCCCTTTGGAAATTCCAGAAGATAATTATTTTGTCATGGGAGATAATCGGCTGATCAGTAAAGATAGCCGCAACGGCCTGGGACTTATTCCACGAAATGATATTATCGGCAAATCTGAATTCATTATTTACCCTCTCAACGAATTTGGCTGGATAGATTAAAAGCAGAAAACTGCATTCTTTTTTCCTTTAGAAATAAGAAACAGCTTTCTGCTTTTTTCATGACAGATAAATTGTTCTTTAACCTTCTTTATCCATCAAACAATAACCAATATTCAATACAAGAATACCAAAACATACAACACCGAAAAGCATTTCCATTCTGAAGCACTCCCTTCACTTATGTACAGAATAATATGATTTCACTTCCATAATTTCATCTTATCAATAACTTCACATAAAATAAAGTAAAAAAAGAATGAATCATGATTTACTTCCATATCATTTTCTTGTGTTCATCACCTGCTCCCTTGTTTCTAAAAAGTTTTTCATGGACAGCGATTACGATCTATCTGACACCGGCTTCTCTACCAGCGGATTAAAAAAATCAGGGCGAATGTCTATACACATTTTATCTATCTGCATACAGTAATACTGTAAGTTCAGGAGGTGAAGAGCATGGGCTATGGATACGGCGGCGGCTACGGTTACGGTGGCGGCTATGGTGGCAGCTACGGAAACGGCTTTGCGTTGATTGTTGTTCTTTTCATTTTACTAATCATCGTAGGAGCTGCATTTTACTGCTAATCAAAAAATGGCTTGTGCTGAAGGCACAGGCCATTTTATTTTTTTAAGTTTTCCTTAACCGATAATCATTCTTTCTTTTGGATAATTAAACTTTGCAGGTTCCTTTTTACGCCTGAAAATCAATAAAAACGTAAGAATGCCAACACGTCCAATAAACATTAAAATCATCAATATTATTTTACTGGCAGCAGATAACCCCTCTGTAATACCTAAAGACAAGCCCACCGTACCAAAAGCAGATGTGACTTCAAAAATAATGGACTCCAAAGACACCGGCTCCAGAATCGTAAGTAAAATAACCGAAGAAAATACAATGATAATCGCAAAAATGGTCACCGTTACCGCTTTATTTAAATCCACTTCGTACACTTCACGATGAAATATTTTAACGCTTCTTCCTCCGCGGATAAACGTAAATAGAAAAATCAGTACCAGCGCAAAGGTCGTTGTCCGAATACCTCCCCCTGCACTGCTTGGTGATGCACCAATAAACATTAGTGCAGACATGAATAAATGATTGGTATTCGATAATACATTCAGATCCATCGTTGCCAAACCGCCGCTCCTTGTGGTGACAGATTGAAATAAAGTATAAAAAAGGGACTCATGCCAAGGAATATTTTTAAACAGACCATTAAAATCGAATAAATAAATTCCGACTGCACCGACAACAATCAAGCTAAAAAAGGTTGTTGTGGTCAACTTTGTAAATAAACTAAAATGAAATCTTTGTTCCTGTTTTCTGCGACGAAAGACATATTCCTTGATCTCGATAATAACCGGATATCCAATGGCACCAATGATAATAAGAATCATCGTAATCGCTTGGACAAAGTAATCAGACTGAAAAGGGATCAGGGACTGACCGGTAATATCGAAACCTCCATTTGTCACAGCACTGATAACAGCAAAAAAACCTTGTAAAAAAGCTTCACTATATGAAGTATAATATGTCGTAAAATAAAACCCTAAAATAACGAAAAATAGAGCTTCCACAATCAGGAGCAGATAAGCAATATTTTTAATTAATTTCACCATACCATCAAAGTGGGTTTGATTCTGATCGGTCATAATCATATTTCTTTCTTTAAAACCAATTCGTCTTCCCAGCATGACCCAAAGCATCGTACCAATCGTCATAATCCCGACAGCTCCAATTTGCATCATCAGGGCTAAAAAGATAATCCCTGTTGTGCTTAAAGAACCCGCAATAGAAATCGTACTCAATCCTGTAACACTGATTGCACTGACCGCTGTAAATACAATATCAATAAAGGGAATATCGATTCCCGGCTGTTGCGAAACAGGCAGCGATAACAAAATAGTCGACAACGCAATTGCTGCGATATAATACAATAACAACAGTTGGAAAGAATTCCACTGGTGAATACTTTTATATTTATTATACATTTTCCTCATTGTTATTCCCTTCTTCTCAACACACAAAATACAAATGATACTAGAGGATGTTCAAAAAGTCCAACAAAAATGACGCTTCGAATTCTCTAGTTGACGTGTTTTTCCGATACTCACGTATTTAGAAGCATAGAGGAACTTCTACTAAGAACGCCCACGTCCTGTGGGCAAAGTAGAAGTCACCACATCCTGTGGAAGTCCGTTCGTAAAAAACACGTCGCATTGAACTTCTTGGTCTTTTTTATAGAACTTTTTGAACACGCACTATTAATACATTTCTTTAAATTTTTGAATTAAATGTTCTCCCTCGTATCCCTTTTCTACAAGCTTTGATAACAATTGCTCCACATCATTCTTTTGTTTATCAATGATTTTTCCCATCAGCATCACATTCATTCGTTCACCGATTTGATGCATCTCTGTCATTTTCGTAATAAATGAAGCAGGTTCATTCGAATCTTTGGTAATTGTAGCTTGAACCATCAGCTCTTCATGTAATTTATTTTCAAAATAACTCCAATAAGAACGGTTGATAAATCCTTCAATCAGCCATGTATCGTAATCATCTTCCCTATTAATAATTAGACCGTCAATCAAGTTTACTTCCGTTCCTTCCAGTCCTTGATCATAATCCAGAATAACCAATTTACGCAATTTAAATGTTTTCATATACATTAACCTCCAACCCATCCCGGTATAATTACATGAAGCTTTTTTCCAGATTGAAACGCATTTATATTGCCTTTATCATAACACATCCCTTGATAATGCAACATCCATTCCCTTAACAAATATACGAGCAAGTTTCTTGGAAACCTTATATCCCCCATGATACACTTATAAGCGAGTATTATTTTTCATAATAAAAAAGAAAAAAGTTAATTTATACTACAGAAATATACGAGGAGGAACAACACTTTGAACCAAATCATCGAAACAATCATGAACCACCGTTCTATTCGAAAATTTTCAGATAAACCCTTAACTAATGATCAAATAAAAACCATTGTAGAAAGTGCTCATCGTGCATCAAGCTCCAGCAATGTGATGGCATACAGCATCATCGGCGTCTCCGACCAGGAAGTCAAAGACAAACTTCATGCCATTTCCGGCCATGATCATGTGAAAACAAACGGGCATTTACTTATCTTCTGTGCAGATTTGCATCGCATTGAACAATTGGATGAAGTCGAACGCTCCGAAGCATTTCAAGAGAACCTGGAAAGTACGGAACAATTTATTGTAGGTACTATTGATGCTGCTTTAGCTGCACAAAATGCCGCTGTTGCAGCAGAATCGCTCGGATTAGGCATCTGTTATCTGGGGAGCCTGCGTAATGATATAGAGGCCTTTAACGATGTTCTGAAAGCACCATCCCATGTTGTTCCGCTGTTCGGCTTAGCAATCGGCCATCCCAGAGAGATACCGGATATTAAACCGCGCATGCCGCTTCAAGCCATATACCATGAAAATGAATACATTCCATTTGAGAAACAAAAACATTATATTCAGGAATACGATCAAACTATGAAAGATTATTATGAATCCCGAAACTCTAATAATAAACAGGAAACATGGACAGAACAAATCAACCAAAAATACCAAAAACCAACTCGTATGGATGTAGGACCTTTTGTCAAATCCAAAAATTTAAACAAACGATAAAACGAACCCAAGCGGCAGTATACCCCTGCCGCTTTTTTGTATGATACATATCTCTTCTCCCCAGATCAAAACACCCCCTCTTCATTCACTTGATAAGTATTTTCCGTATTTCCTGTACGCCTATTCTCTTCTTTTGACGCGTGTTATTCAAAATAGCTTATATTTATAAAACGCTTTTCATTTCATTCCCGATGCATATCTTGGAAATTGTTTACAAGCATAAAAAATAATTTTTTCATCAAAATAACAAGTGCAAGATATAAAAGGGAGTGAAGAAAATGACAGTAGGTACACAAGTTCAACAAACTGTATCAGGTTTAAAAAGTGCACAAGCAAGTCTTGAGCAGTTTGCCCTTCAAACTGACAACAAGCAGGCAAAACAGTTATATCAAAATGCAGCACAACAAACACAAGGTATTTTAGATCAGTTAGAACCGAGAGTACAACAAGTCATGCAGGAAGAACCCCAATACAAACAATAAAAGCTTGTTAAAACAAGCAAAAACCGGGAGACGTTTTATACGGTCTCCCGTCCTACATATCAAGTAAAGAACAGGATGTGAATGTATGCGATATAAAAAAATAACCCTGCTGCTTCTCTTTATGATGTTTTTAGTCGGATGCCATCATACAAATGAATCTTCTAATTCAGAAAATCCGAACATCCAACATCTATCCACAAATTCATCTCAGGACACTGCAGCACAGGCAAAAGAATTTCTGATGGGTCAAGATGATATTAAGGCTGTTCACGCAGTAAATACCAAAGACACCCTGCTGGTCACCATTGAAATACCTCATCATGAACGTTTTTCTCTGCAGGATAAAAAAGAAACTTACCAAAAAGAACTGAAGAAAATTTTTCCGGATTTTACTGTAGAACTATCAACGGACCAAAAAATTGTGCTTGAAACCTCCAAGCTCGAAGAAAAAATGAAAAATCAAACGATCACTGAAGAGGAAATCAAAAAAAGAATAGAAAAAATTATACAACTATCCAAGGAACAGACTTGATGTCTGTTCCAGTACCATATTTTGTTTTATAACCTGAAAAGGAGTGCTATGTAATGGGAGAAAAAAAGAAACAAAAACTAAATCCGGCTCAACAGCATTATCAGGCTTTTCAGCAAAATCGGGAAACAAAGCGCCCCATTTTCAAAAACTGTATCAAAGCTTTTCTAGTAGGCGGATTCATCTGTTTTATCGGACAGCTCATTTCTACTTTTTATATTTATCAATTTAATTTCACTGAAAAAACAGCCGGCAATCCGACGACCGCTACATTAATTTTTATTACGATGCTATTAACTGGATTTGGTATTTATGATCGTATTGCACAATTTGCCGGAGCAGGGTCTGCTGTGCCGGTAACTGGGTTTGGAAATGCGGTTATTTCTTCAGCTATTGAGTATCGTTCCGAAGGCTTTATTCTGGGGGTAGGAAGCAATATGTTGAAACTCGCCGGGCCGGTTATTGTTTATGGTGTTTTCGCTGCATTTATCGTAGCTATCATTAAAACCATCCTGACGCAATGGGGGGGATTCTAATGCAGAAAGGACATCAATCCTGGGTTTTCGAGAACCGCCCAGCGATTATATCAACTGGAACTATTGGCGGGCCTTTTGAAGCAAAAGGAAATATTCCGGAAGCATTTGATACACTTCATGAGGATATGTGGGTCAATCAAGATTCATGGGAAAAAGCACAGCAGAAAATGCTGGAGGAAGCTTTACAAACGACATTAAAAAAAGCGCGTATTGAAAAGGAAAGGGTAGAATTTTTAATTGCTGGCGACTTAATTAATCAAATGACGCCGACCAGCTTTGCTGCCAGTACGAGCAATATTCCTTTTTTAGGAGCTTTCAGTGCTTGTGCTACCTCGATGGAAAGTTTGGCGCTTGCTGCCTCCATTATTAATGCAAAAGGGGCAAATTATATTCTTTGTGCAGCTTCCAGCCATAATGCTGCAACGGAAAAACAATTTCGCTATCCGACCGAATACGGCGGACAGAAACCGCCAACCTCGCAATGGACGGTAACCGGGGCAGGTTGTGCACTTGTTGCGCAGAATGGAACAGGGCCTGCTGTGACATCTGCTACGATTGGAAAAGTAGCGGACATGGGAATGACGGACCCATTTAATATGGGAGGAGCAATGGCAATTGCTGCTGTTGATACAATAGAGGCACACTTCCGAGATATGCAGATTGATCCATCTTATTATGATTTAATCATCACTGGCGACCTTGGACATGTGGGAAGAGAAGTCTCTTTGGATTTGTTACATGAGAGAAATATACCGATTGAAGCAGAAAAATATAAAGATTGCGGCATTGCTATCTATCGTGAAGATCAGCCGGTTCTTGCCGGCGGAAGCGGCGCAGCCTGCTCCGCCATTGTCACATACGGGCATTATCTTCAAGAAGTGATAAAAGGAAATGTGAAAAGAATCCTGGTGGTGGCGACCGGTTCTTTACATTCTACCTTAAGCATTCAGCAAAAAGCGCCTATACCATGTATTGCACATGCTGTATCAATCGAAGCAAGAGGTGAACAGTTATGATTTTTTTCTGGGCATTTGTCATAGGAGGACTTATCTGCGTGATCGGACAGATTATGTTTGATGTATTTAAGCTATCTCCTGCACATACATTAAGCATTTTAGTTATTTCCGGAGCTGTTCTCGATGGAATCGGCTGGTATGAACCGCTTATTGACTTTGCGGGAGCCGGAGTAACCGTCCCCATCACCAGCTTCGGGAATTCATTAGTACACGGGGCGATACAAGAAGCGGAAACCCATGGACTGATCGGTGTCGTAACCGGAATGTTTGAAGTTACCAGTGCCGGGATTTCTGCTGCCATTATATTTGGTGTTATCGGAGCCATTTTTTTTAAACCAAAAGGATAGGGAGATGCTTTATGACAGTAGGATCACAAGTGAAAACATGTCACGCTACATTAAAATCGATTGAAGCAGGACTGGATTTATTACACGCTTCTACAAGCGAATACGACTTAAAGCACACGATTGAGGAAGTGACCGGTTTAATTAAAGATGCACGGCATGATGTGCATCAGCAAATTATTTATATGGAAAAACAAGAGCCGCAATATAAGTCATAAGGAGGGAAAATCATGCCCGAATGGATATCGATTATTATTCGCTCTTTGATCTTAATCACCGTTTTATTTTTCTTTGTAAAATGGCTGGGGGCAAAGCAGCTGTCACAGCTTAATATTTTTGAAACCATATCCGGAATTGTGCTCGGCGGTATAGCTGCCTTTCATACAGTGGACCCGTATAACAGTTTTTATTATGCATTATTAGCAATGTTTGTCTGGTTTATTGCTGCATTTACAATTGAAAAATTATCTTTGAAAAGCAAACGGATGCGAGATTTCACGGATGGAAAGAGTACAGTTTTTATACAAAACGGGAAAATTATGGAGGAGAATTTAAAAAAAGAAGGTTATTCTACTGATGACCTGTTGGAAAAACTCCGGAATAATAACCAATTTCTTGTTTCTGACGTAGAATTCGCTGTTTTAGAACCGACCGGCGAATTAAATGTATTACCTAAAAAAGAAAATCAACCTGTCACCTTAAAAGACTTAAACATCTCTCCGGCACCTTCGAAAGAACCGCAAACGGTGATTGCTGACGGGAATATCCTGCTTGAACCTCTGGCAAATGCTTCTTTAAATCCGACGTGGCTGGAAGCAGAATTAGAAAAACAAAATGTAACAGTAGACAATGTTTTTCTTGGCCAGGTGGATCATCAGGGGCAATTATTTCTTGATCTTTATGATGATCATATTGCAGTACCTGAACCTGCCCAGCCAGCTCTATTACTGGCCAGTATGAAAAAATGCCAGGCCGATTTAGAATTGTTTGCACTGGCTACGGATAATCCAGAAGCAAAAGTATTATACGAACGAAACCAAAAACGCCTGCAAGAAGTGGTGAATCGAATGGAGCCATTCTTAACATCATAAAACATATAAGGATATCTACTACCAATAAGAAAAAAGGCAGCGGGACTTTGATGCTGCATGATGGTCCCACTGCCTTTCTTTTGTTCTAAAGTAACACTTTTCCCAATCAAAAGAATGATTTTTAAGAAATACGGATAATGACTTTTCCGAACTGGTTTCCTTCATCCAAATAGCTGAATGCTTCCAAGCTCTGATCTAAGGAAAAGACGCGATCGACAACTGGGTGTAATGCATGATTTTCAGCATGTTCCAATGCCGCCCGCAGTTCTTCTCTGCAGCCCATTGTGGAACCAATCAATTTGTATTGGCCATAAAAGAAGGAACGTAAATCAAAGTCAATCACATCCTCTGTCGTTGCGCCGAATGTGACAAACTTACCACCTTTTTTCAAAATATTTAAAGAACGGTGGAAAGTTGCTTTTCCATTACTATCAATGACCATATCAATTGTTTCATTACCTAATTTTTCTTCCCAATCATCCGCTGTATCAATGACGACATCAGCTCCATGTTCACGCGCTTTCTCTCTTTTCTCTTCGCTTCTGGAAGTCGTAATCACCCGTGCTCCGATGTTTTTAGCAAAAGCGATTAAATATGTTGCTACACCACCGCCTGCTCCAGGGATAAAGACAGTATCTGTTTTTTGCAGCTGGCCTTTTGTAAACATAGCCCGATATCCTGTTAATGCAGCTAACGGGAACGCCGCCGCTTCTTCCCAGCTCATATAGGCCGGTTTTGGTTCTAGTTGGTCCTCGGAAATGACTATTTTTTCCGCAAACGTGCCATGGTCAGGCATGCCTAAAATATCAAATTCTTTAGGCGGAGCTTCACTGTTTTGTTCCCAGCGTAAAGATGGATTAATGATAACCTCATCTCCTACCTGCACATCAATGACATTCTTTCCTGTTTCTTCCACAACTCCTGCTCCATCTGAACCAAGAATTAATGCTTCTTCCGATCGTTTTCTGCGGCCGGGAATTCCTAAATCCCGACGGTTAAGCCCTGCTGCTTTCAATTTTACTACCACTTCTGAATCGCCTGGCTGTTGCGGTTCTACGTCTGTCATATGCAAACCATCATTTTCATGTACTAGTGCTCGCATTCTCTTTCTCCTCCTTCAAGTAAGTTCCCATTTGTTTCAATTGTTTACGAGTGGTAATATCTTCTGAAAAAAACGGAATATAAAATATCATTTGGGCAGAAAAATCTGCTTGGATATGTTCCAAATATATTTTCTCGTTTTGTTTCCGTTTTTCAAAAAAATCACCATTGCTCCTCTCCGGTAATACCTTATTCACAATAATATAAGGGACAGCAATCTGAAATTTCTCCAGAAGATGTATTGCTTTTTTTGTTTCAGCTATCGGTAATTTCTCCGGGTTCAAAACAAATAGAAAGGTTGTTGCTTGTTTGTCCAACAGAATCTCTCTTGCCTTCGCAAAACGTTGTTTCCTTTCTTGTAATGTATCGTAAATGGGATCATCGACGGGTTGTCCATCGTTTAATAATTGAGAATACTGTGTGTTTGTTTTCTTTCGTTTCGTTAACAGACCCTCAATCCAAATCCCCATTAATTCCGGCAGAGATAACAACCGAATGGTATGTCCTGTTGGCGCCGTATCAAATACTAGTTTATCAAACCTGTCCCCATCTTCCAAAATAATTGATATAAGCTTATCGAATAAAGCAGCTTCATCTGCTCCCGGAGAGGCTTTTGCTGTATCTAATTGCCGGTGTACTTCCTCCATCATATCAATATGAACAACGCCTTGTATATTTTCTTTTACTTTTTTGATATATGTGTCTGTTTCCTTATCCGAATCAATCTCTAAGGCGTATAAATTTTTTTCAATAGCTGTGATTTTTCCGCCTATCTGCTGCGCAAAAATATCACTCACATTGTGAGCAGGATCTGTGGAAACGAGTAATGTACGGTATCCTGTCTCCGCATATTCCATTGCTAAAGCAGCAGCTGAGCTCGATTTTCCAACTCCGCCTTTTCCCCCTACAAAAATAATCCGGTTATTTTCTCCAAGCACCGCTTCTCCTCCTTCCAATATATGATCTTTTGTTTTAACAGCATCTGATTCCGTTGAGCGGAGATTTATCCATCCCCATCCGCAAATGCCAATCATGAAAAGATTCAATGATGTACGGGTATAATTCCAACGTATAATAATAAACTGGATTCGGTATTCCCAGCATTTCAGAATATAGAAGCAGCAGGAAAAAATCATCTTCATTTCTCAATTCCCTGGCTACCTCGGACTTGTGCGGTAAACTGATTACTTCTTCATAGTATTGAATCAATTGTTTTATTTTGTCCGTCAGCATGTTCTCCCCTCCTAAATGATAGCTTTTTTGCTTAAAAAAACGTCCAAACCTATCCTCGAGCGAAGATAGGTTTGAGCCTGCAATCAGTCTTTATCAAATGGATCTTCTATCTTTTTCATCAGTTCCGAAAAGGAGGTCAAAGCTATCCATATCGCAAATACAAAGATAATCGATCCCAATACGAACAACAGCATATTCGATTCTGTACCTATCCACGACCACTCAAAGACAACCTGCTGAAACATCGCAAACATCGTCATGAAGATAAGGAAAATCATCGGAATTAGCGCAACCATATAATTGCTGCCTCTTCGTTTTAACCAAATTGAAATTAAGAATAAACTGATGGCAGCCAGCAATTGATTGGCAGTACCAAATAATGGCCAGATAAGATAACCGCCTGAACCAAATCCATTCGGTCCTTCAGGAATTAATACCAGTGCTGCACTGGAAAGCACGGCAATCGAGGTTGCTACATGCGTTTTGGTTAATGGCTGTATTTTATATTCAATGCCTAATTCCGCAATAATGTATCGCATCAAACGTACGGATGTATCTAAAGTTGTTGCAGCAAAACTGACCACAATAATCGATACAATGGTCGTTGCGATGTCAGTCGGAATTCCCAAACCGTTTGCTAATGTTGCTGCTCCTTCGATAAAGGTTCCCAGTCCGATTGCATTTGCCTCGTTAAAAGAGGTATAAGCTTGTGAAAACGCCTCTGTATTAGCAAAAAAAGTACCGACTGCAATAATGGAAACAAGGGCTAAAATGCCTTCTCCGACTGCTCCAAAGTAACCTACAAAGCGCGCATCCGTTTCTTTATCCAGCTGTTTAGAAGATGTTCCCGAGGATACTAACCCATGAAACCCGGAAATCGCTCCACATGCAATGGTAATAAACAAAAGCGGCAGGAAGCTCCTGTCCGGACTTTCATTCACTGCAGGAGCAGACATACTCGGAGATGTAAAAAGCAATCCCAAATATAATATTGCCAGTCCGACAACCAATTGATGTGAATTAATAAAATCTCTTGGCTGCAGCAATTTCCATACTGGCAGCGTCGATGCGATATATACATATATCATTAAAATAACAATCCATATCAGGAATGCCGTTGAAACACTACCTAAACCAAATAAACCTGTGCCGTTCTCGCCTCCCATATACGCAACGAAATCAATTTGCAGGAAATCGATTCTGCTGGCCATCACAGCAGCGACATACATAATGACTAATGCAATAACAGAGGGCAGCAGCATTTTTATATTCCGCTTATATGCTGCGTAGCCAATCCAAATAGCTAACGGAATTTGGATAAACACAGGAAATACACTGGCAGGATAGTTAATAAATAAATTCGAAATAACCCAGGCAAAAACAGCGTTTACCATTAATACGAGAATGAGAATAATAAATAGAAATAATAGCTTTGCTCTTCGTCCTACTAAGCGATCGGCAATTGTTCCAATGGAATACCCTTTATTACGGACAGATAAAGCCAAGGTGCCAAAATCATGCACACCGGCTGCAAAAATGGTTCCTAAAACCACCCACAAAAAAGCAGGAAGCCATCCCCAATAAATTGCTATCGCCGGCCCCAAGATAGGTGCAGCCCCAGCTACAGATGTAAAATGATGCCCCCACAAAACAAATTTATTGGTCGGAACATAATCGACACCATCTTTGAAACGGTGTGCCGGAGTAACATAATTCGGGTCCAATCGAAATATTTTCTCTGAAATAAACTTGGAATAGTAACGATAACCTACTATAAAAACAATAATTCCTACAAAAGCAATTAAAATCGCATTCATGTCAAACGCTCCCTCCCTCTTCCACTTTATTCACATCTTTGTAAGCGCTTTAAAAAACAACCCTCCTTCTACTCGATTTTTTATCAGTTTAACATATTTAAATATATATTCACCATATATTTAAAAAATTTCAAAAATGTTGTTATTTCATTTGTTTTTGTATCAATTTATTGCTAAGCGGCAGGTGCATGTTATGATACAACGCCTCAACAAAAAATTGCATACGTCGGAATGAATCGTACAATCCTGACGCATACAATTTATTTTCTTATCATTAAAACAGGATTACTGCAGCGAGTGTAGCCGCCAAAAGACCAATGATTACTGGGAAAAAGTTTTTTCTGACTAATTCTATAGCCGAAACGCCGCAAAAACCTGCTACGGCTATCAGAGATGACCAGGCAATTAATGCACCGCCGCCAGTCCATATCGCCCCCAGCTGACCAATTGCAGCCAATGTACTTGCATCAATCGAAGCTGTCTCCAACGAAGCTGCCAAAGCACCAGCTATAGGTAAACCGGAAAAGCCGGATCCATCCAGGCCAGTGATGATGCCGACAAGTAATAAACTGAAAGCAACAAATATCGTACTATCCGGAAGAACAGACTGGATAGAAGTAATAATTTCAAATAAAAAAGATGGTGCTTCTTCTGTCAATAAAATATCCTTAGAAAACGCTGCACTGCCTAAAAAGAAAAAGCCTGCAATCGGAATGACCGGCCCCATTGCTTTAAATGCAAATACAAACCCATTTGTAATATGATTACCTACATAATCCAGCGCATTCCGTTTTCCAAATACACCTGTTGCAAATAACAAAAGAATAACCGCTACTCCGCCTACTAGCGCGGCTCCTTCTCCGCCCACCAATTCACTGGATCCGAAAAACTTATTGTAAAGCATATATACGACGACCAACACGAAAGCAACGGGCACAATCCAAGCAAAAATACGGCTCCATTTGACTAAATGATTGGAAGCAGGTTCATGCCCGGATGAATCATAATCCTGAATGTTTTCTGCTTCTGTTTGATTTCTCGGGTCCTCTTTGGAACGGATAGATTTTCTGTAAAATAAATAAGCTAGTAAAGAAGCAATAACCCCGGTAATAACGGACAGTACAAATGCTCTGTCAGCAACTGCCGCCGTTTCCACACCAGCTGCTTTTGCTGATAAAGCCGGTGCTACCTGTACAATATAATCAGAAGACAACGCCATCCCCTGACCTGCAATCGTAATGGCAACTGCTGCTGTAATAGCTGGAAGACCTGACCTTACTGCAGCAGGAACAAGTAATGCACAAATTAGCGGAACCGCTGGAGTCGGCCAGAAAAACAAGGAAATAACATACGTGACGATCAACAATACAAAATAAGATAAATGTCCGTTTACCATGACCTTCTGAATGGGCTGAATCATCAGCACATCTGCTCGCAAATCTTTTAATGCATTTAAAAGCGCAAGCATAAAAGTAATAATCAAAAAGATGTTGAAAAGCTCTTGTGCAGCGACTAAATTGGCGTAAAATATAGCCATAAACCCGCTGACAATACTCCCCTTATAAAAACAGGCAATGACAAACGTTCCTAATAAACTCGGAAGAACAATCCCTCTCCGGAAAATCATTGTCATCAAAATAAGCAAAGTGAACAATCCATAAAGTACATGCGGGATAGTTAAGCTCATCTCATTCAGACCCTTTCCTTCACTATGTACAGTAGCCTATGCAATAATGAAGGATGAGGGTACAAAATAAAGGATAAAAATCAAACAAAACAGCATCTCTATTATAGCATGTATATCTTTGGTGTTTTTGTAATATATATATTTCATTATGTAATATATATATGGTAATATGTAATGTATATATTGAAATAAATGAAGAGGTGATAGCAATTGTGAAAAATAATTTAAAAGTCGCCCGTATCCAGGTAGATCTGACACAGCAACAGCTTGCCGAAAAAACAGGGGTCACCCGACAAACGATCAGCTTAATTGAAAAAGGAAATTATAATCCAACCTTAAATCTATGTCTGGAGATTTGTTATGCAGTGAATAAAACATTAGATGAAGTATTTTGGAGAGAAAAGGAGAGCGATAACCAATGAAAAAAATTAAAGATGAGCGGTTGAAACTAAAAAATTTAAAAAATATTAGAGTCCTGTTTATGATCCAAACCATTGGTATTTTGGGGATTTTAGGATATGACTTAGTAACCAAAGGATTAGATGGGATGACGGATAACCCATTGTGGAATGTTTTTATTATTACAGCTATCGTTTCAGCGTATTTATCCATGAATATTAGCATAGATCATGAAACCAGTGAGAAATCTCCTGAAAAAGGATTGGCCATTTCACTGGTTGTAACTGTATTTATATCGATTGTTATTGGAATCTTATCATCACTAGGTGAAGGTATTCCAGCAATGAATGGTATTTTAATAGGCGGAATCATTTTTATCTGCGGGTTCATCCCATCTTTTTATGTTTATCGTTTGCGAAAAAAAACAATGGATAATTAAGAAGGTAAAATAAAACGAAACTTTATTCAGCGGGATTTTTACCTCCACCGAATAAAGTTTCAATTTATTTTAAAATATCTATTACTTTTTTAACCGATTCTGCGGATTTATCTAATTGTTGTATCTCCTCATCTGTCAAGTCCAGCTCGATAATTTCTTCGATGCCGCTTCCGCCAAGAACGGTCGGCACGCCTAAATAAATACCGTCATATCCGTATTCTCCTTCTAAATAAGCAATGGACGGCAAGATTCTGCGCTGGTCTTTCAGAATCGCTTCTACCATTACGGTTAGAGAAGCAGCCGGTGCATAGTAAGCACTTCCATTTCCCAACAGATTTACTATTTCACCGCCGCCAGTACGTGTTCGCTCGACAATCTCTTCCAGCCGATCTTTTGAGATTAACTTTTCAAGCGGGATACCTCCTGCATAGGAATAGCGGATAAGCGGTACCATATCATCGCCATGTCCGCCAAGAACAAAACCGGTAATATCTTTCACGGAAATGTTCAGTTCTTCTGCTACAAAAGCTCTGAAACGGGCGGTGTCTAGAACGCCTGATTGACCGATAACACGTTCTTTCGGAAGTCCGGAAGCTTTATAAACACTGTAAGTCATCGCATCTACCGGATTGGTCAATACAATTATTGTTGTATTCTCGGAGTATTTAACAATTTCCTTTGTAACCGCGTTCATTATTTTGGCATTTGTATTTACTAAATCTTCCCTGGTCATTCCCGGCTTCCGTGCAATACCAGCAGTAATGATAACCAGATCTGAATCCTTTGTATCTGCATAATCAGAAGTCCCTGTAATTTTCGCATCAAACCCCTGAACCGGCGCTGCTTCTGCCATATCCAACGCTTTTCCTTTTGTCGGGTCTTCCATATCCAGAATATCAACAAGAACCACATCACCTAATTCTTTTTGAGCAACCATTAATGCCGTCGTCGTTCCCGTAAAACCGGAACCGATAACAGATATCTTTTTCCGTACAGAAACCATTTTATATACCTCCTTCGTACTTCCTTGAATCAATGACTATTTAAAGAAAATGTTTGCAACGACGGCCCTTTCCGCTGCTGCAAACATTTTCTCCAGTTCATCTTTTTACCTGATGCATCAAGAAATTTACTGCTTATGCATCCATATTTTTAATTAATTCATCAGCGAATTCAGAGCATTTCACTTCAGTTGCACCATCCATCAGACGGGCAAAATCATAAGTGACCACTTTTGAACCGATTGTTTTATCCATTGATTTTGTAATTAAATCTGCTGCTTCTCTCCACTCTAAATGCTCAAGCATTAATACAGCAGAAAGAATAACAGAAGATGGATTCACTTTATCCATCCCTGCATATTTCGGTGCAGTTCCGTGTGTTGCTTCAAAAATAGCATGTCCTGTATCATAATTGATGTTTGCTCCCGGAGCAATACCAATTCCGCCGACTTGTGCAGCAAGTGCATCGGAAATATAGTCTCCGTTTAAGTTCATCGTTGCAACAACATCAAACTCTTTTGGACGAGTAAGAATTTGCTGTAAGAAAATATCTGCAATCGAATCTTTTACAATAAGTTTACCAGCTGCCACTGCTTCATCCTCAGCCTTATTTGCTGCTTCTTTCCCTTCTGCTTCTACAATACGGTCATACTCTGCCCATGTAAATACTTTGTCTCCGAATTCTTGTTCAGCAACTTCATATCCCCATGCTTTAAATGCGCCTTCTGTAAATTTCATGATATTCCCTTTATGGACTAGGGTAACATTCTTACGTCCTTCATTCAGAGCATAATTAATTGCCGCACGGACAATACGTTTCGTACCTTCTTCAGATACCGGTTTCACGCCGATGCCGGATGTTTCTGGGAAGCGCACATTCTTTACGCCCATTTCATTTTGTAAAAAGTCTAGAACTTTATTCACATCGTCTGTGCCTTGTTGCCATTCAATACCAGCGTAAATATCCTCGGTATTTTCACGGAAAATAACCATGTCTACATCTTCCGGCTGTTTTACCGGAGAAGGAACACCGTCAAAATAACGTACTGGACGCAAGCATGTAAATAAATCCAATTCTTGGCGTAAAGCAACGTTAAGAGAACGGAAACCTCCGCCGATTGGAGTGGTTAAAGGTCCTTTAATAGCAATCTTATATTCATCGATTTTATCAAGTGTATCTTGCGGTAACCATTCTCCAGTTTTATCAAAAGCTTTCTGTCCGGCATATACTTCTAACCAATCTACTGATTTTTCACCATTATAAGCCTTTTCAACAGACGCCTCAATAACGCGGCGGGCAGCAGCCCAAATATCCGGGCCGGTTCCATCCCCTTCAATGAATGGAATAATTGGTTTGTTTGGTACATTCATTTCGCCATTTTCTACTACAATTTTTTCACCTTGTGTCATAGATAAGACCCTCCTAGTTATGATTCCTGTTACATTCTATCACATTTTAACAAGATTAGCTTCTATCATTAATAGAAACATACTCTCGTAAATCCGGACCGCTATACTCTGCACGCGGACGAATTAAACGATTATCTGCATACTGTTCCAGAATATGAGCAATCCATCCGGAAGTTCTGCTTACAGCAAATATCGGAGTAAATAAATCTTCCTCAATTCCTAAGCTGTGGTACACGGTTGCGCTGTAAAAGTCAACGTTTGCAGGCAGCCCTTTTTGTTCTTTTACATACTCTTCAATTTTAATAGACATGTTATACCATTTTTCCTGTCCCGTACGTTTTGTTAATTGTCTGGACATTTCTCTTAAGAATTTAGCACGCGGGTCGCCATTTCGATAGACGCGGTGTCCCATTCCCATAACCTTTTCTTTATTATCAAATTTTTCTTGAATATAAGGAATAGCATTTTCTTCTTCTCCAATTTCATGGAGCATTTTCATAACATTTTCATTCGCGCCGCCATGCAAAGGCCCTTTTAAAGCACCGATTGCTGCTACCATACCGGAGTAAATATCTGAAAGTGTTGCGACACAAACCCGAGCTGTAAATGTAGACGCATTTAATTCATGATCTGCATGCAGTACAAGTGCTTTATTAATCGCTTCTATTTCAATATCTTCCGGCTCTTCCCCATTCAGCATATATAAGAAGTTGGCAGAATAACCTAAGTCTTCTTTCGGCTGTACTGGGTCTTTTCCATCTCGAATTCTTGCAAATGCCGTCACGATAGAAGCAATTTTTGCTTGAATTCGAATAGCTTTTCTTTTATTGGATGCTTCATCTGTTTCATCTGCTTCTTCATCATAAATTCCCAACAGAGAAACAGCCGTCCGCAAGGCAGCCATCGGTTGCACGCTTTTCAAATCATAAGAACGCAAATGATCAATAATAGCATCGGAAATAACCATGTTCTTTGCTAAATCAGACTTTAAGTCATCTAATTCTGACTTTGTAGGAAGTTTTTGGTTCCAGAGTAAATAAATAATCTCTTCGAAACTGGAATTTTCAGCTAAATCATCAATCTTATAACCAACATAGGATAATTGATCATCAATAATGGAGCTAATTGCTGATTGTGTTGCAACAATATTCTCTAATCCTTTTGTTGTATTTGCCATTTTACCCTCTCCCTTTCCAGATAATCAAAATATTTCGTATTTATTCCTATAAAGTAAAAATAGTATAAGGGTGACAAACAAAATTTAGATGTTTAAAGCTATGTAGGAATAAAATTTGCGCAAGTTTATACTCGCATAGCACTATTTTAGGTGATGGAACGCGCGTCTTGCAGATAATGAAATGTAGTACCATAATCTTTTGAAAGTTACAAATTAATGAATATACTGTTCTTTCTAAAACATGCTTAAAACATCTTTTCTTTATCTATACCCTTCAGCCTCATTAAAAAAACTAATTTTTTCAGCTGCCCATCTTTCATTATAAAGGATAATAAGCAGAATGTGAATTGAAACCGTTTAAATTCCATCAATTAACTGTAAGATTTTTCTCTTTTACGTGCTGTTTTGCAGGTTCATCCTGTTTCTGAGATCTTATCACTTCTACTTTTCAAGATGGAAGCATAGAATATATCAGGTCTTTTTTTTGGAGGAAATGTTGATGCCATCAAAAATTATCGGACAACTTAGCCGCAGCCTTATCGTTATAATCATTGCAAGCAGCAGTATATTTCTGCTCTTTCTACTATTTCCTTATATCTATCCGATTTTGATAGCTTTTTTATTAGCTTCTATTTTCCAGCCGCTTATCAGGTTGTTGATAAACAAGTTAAAAATGCCGCGCTTACTGGCTTTAATATGCACTTTTTTCCTTTTTCTCAGTGTATTTTTTACTGCTTTATTCTTTTTAGTGAGCGAAATCTACCAGGGAATCCTTTATTTATCGGACAACCTCCCTGTCTATTTTCACTTTGTGATGGAAAAATTTCAGCTGCTGCTGGATACGTATATACTACCCTTATACGATCAATTGCTTTCACTTTTAACAACACTGCAAGCAGATTACAGATTAGAAGTTTATGAGTATATTCATTCTTTGACAGAATCGATCACCCAGGCTTTCTCCCGTTTTTTCCAAATACTGCTGCAGCAAACGGCCGGGTTTTTGATGGTACTCCCGAATTCTTTTACTGTTTTTATTTTTATTGTACTGGCTACCTTTATGATCAGTTATGATTACCACAATATCCAACATAAATTTTACAACACCATACCATCTCATTGGTACGCTCTCTATAAAAAAATAACCTCTCACTTAAAAGAGGCTGTGATTGGTTATTTTAGAGCACAGGTAATACTTGTTTGTATTTCTGCAGTTATTTTGTGTGCCGGTCTGCTCATTCTTCGTGTGGAGCACGCATTTACAATTGTTTTATTTGCAGCCCTCGCTGATTTTATGCCTTATTTAGGGATCGGCATTATTCTTATACCTTGGATTCTTATCAGTTTTCTGGCCCTTGATTATCCATTAACGATTGGTTTATGCATACTGTATGCGCTGATTATTATTATCAGACAGCTTATAGAGCCTAAAATCGTAGCAACGTCTATCGGCATTTCACCTTTAATAATGCTGATAGGAATGTTTTTAGGCGTGCAATGGTTCGGTGTTCTAGGCTTTATTTTTGCGCCTGTGGCGCTGGTTATGATACTTGCTGTAAAAAAATCCGGCGTGTTTCAGCAGTTATTTCTTTATATTAAAGGATAGCTTATTACCAGCGGCGGTAAATAATTGTATTTCTGCCTATCAATTGCGTGGTTAATTTCTTTAACTGCTTTTTAAATTGCTTTCTTGTCCAAGGAATTAATAATAGCAAACCGGCCGCATCCAGTACAAATCCCGGAATAATAAGTAAAAATGCACCAAGCAATGTAGCTATGCCATCGAGAATTTCTTCGGTCGGAGGAAAACCTCTTTGTATTTGCTGTTGCGAACGTCTAACGACTTCCATGCCCTGGTACCTGGCAAGAATGATACCTAACAAAGCTGTAGCAATAATTAATCCAACAACGGATAATACACCAATAAGCCGGCTTAGCCAAAGAAAAACACCAATTTCGATGGCTGGAATAAGGATGAGAGCCGGAAGAAGGTACTTCATTTTCATTTTTTACTCCCTTTCTTTTGTGGCGGCTGAATTATTTTTGCTTCAGCGCCTGTAATGACTTTCTAATACAAAAGGACAGGTCATATTATAAACAGAACCTCCGAGCATATTTTCGGAGGTTCTGTTACTTTTTGAGTCAACTATTCAAGTGGACACGCACACTTACAGTACGTCCGCATGGCCAGCATATACTTGACCGCGGCTGCTGTCTACAGTTATGGCCGTCTTCCAGCAGTTCAAAGACATTCTCTACACCTACAACAACTGGAATACCAAGACTGACACCAACTACCGCTGCATGGGAAGTCAGACCGCCCTCTTCTGTAATGACAGCACCAGCTTTTTCAATCGCCGGCATCATTTCTTTTTCCGTAGCATGTGTAACCAGGATGTCTCCTTCTTCCATACGGGAAAGTGCTTCTTCATTATTTTTAGCAAAGACAACATGTCCATATGCTCTGCTTCTGCCGACACCTTGTCCTTTGGCAATAACATCCCCGATAACATGCACTTTCATCAGGTTGGTGGTCCCTTTCTCACCGGCAGGTATCCCTGCAACTACGAGAACGGTATCTCCGCGTTTGCATACGCCTGCTTCCAGCCCTTGTTTTACGGATACTTCCAACATTTCATCGGTGGATTTCGTTGGTGTTCCCATCACTGCATGAACACCCCATACAAGCGCTAATTGCCGATTGACAGATTCATCTACTGTAACTGCGATAATGGTTGCTTTCGGACGATATTTTGACATCATACGGGCTGTCGATCCGCTTTCTGTCGGAGCAACAATCGTACCGATATTTAAATTATATGCTGTATGAGATACAGATTGTGTGATGGCTTCTCTGATTTCCATATCTACATTTTTGGAACGTTCTTCTAAAATTACTTTATGGTTTAATCCGGACTCTGCTTTTAAAGCAATATTACTCATTGTTTGCACGGATTCTACCGGATAAGCACCTGCAGCTGTCTCACCGGAAAGCATGATAGCATCTGTACCGTCAAAAATAGCATTAGCTACGTCAGAAGCTTCTGCACGGGTTGGACGCGGATTGCGCTGCATGGAATCCAACATTTGTGTTGCCGTAATAACCGGTTTGCCTGCTGTGTTACACTGTTTAATAAGTTTTTTCTGCACTAGAGGAACCTCTTCTGCAGGTATCTCTACCCCAAGATCTCCTCGCGCAACCATTAAACCATCACTTACTTCCAGGATACTGTCAATATTATCTACGCCTTCCTGGTTTTCAATTTTAGGCACGATTTTTATATGCTCTGCATTATGTTTCTCCAGAACCTCTTTGATTTCCAAAACATCGGACGGGCGGCGGACAAAAGATGCTGCAATAAAATCGATTCCCTGTTCAATTCCAAAAATAATATCGTTGGTATCTTTTTCTGTAATTCCGGGAAGGTTAACCGATACATTCGGAACATTAACGCCTTTTTTATTTTTTATCTCTCCGGAGTTTAATGCTACCGTAGCGATTTCGCGATCGTCCGGATTGGTTTCTTGTACTTCCAATTCAATAAGTCCGTCATCCAGCAAAATTTTAGAACCTTTATGGACGTCATTGATTAATCCATCATAAGTTACACTGAATTTTTCAGCAGTACCTTCAACTTCGTCCATAGAAACAATGACTTTTTCACCTTGGACAATATCCGCTCTTCCTCCTTGAAAGCTTCCTGTACGGATTTCAGGACCCTTTGTATCCAGAAGAATCGCTACGGTTTTATTTTTATTCGCAGCTGCTTCGCGAATATTATTAATTCTTGCGCCATGCTCATCATAGTCTCCATGGGAGAAGTTTAATCTGGCTACATTCATGCCTGCATCGATTAATTGCTCTAATCTTTCTACTGACTCCGATGCCGGGCCAATTGTACAAACTATTTTCGTGTTTCTCATTTTATTTCCTCCTTCAATTCATAACCAAACCTTCATCAGGCACTCCATATGGATTTTTGAACTTTTTTAGATAGATAGCTCTTTAGATAACTGAAACATTTCACTATTAATATGATGCTTCTGATTTAAAATATCATCCATATCATTATCAATAATGTGATTCTTTCGGATACCTACCATTCTGCTGCTTTTATTATCCAAAAGTAATTCCACCGCTGCTGCACCAAGACGGCTTGCTAATACTCTATCCTGACCGGTTGGCGAACCACCTCTTTGAATGTGTCCTAACACTGTGACACGTGTTTCCAAATCAGTGGTTTCTTCGATGTATTTTCCAACTTCAAATCCACTGGCGACACCCTCAGCAAGCAAAATAATACTGTGTTTTTTGCCACGTTTATGACCGCGATTTAACCGGTCGACAACTTCTGAAAACTCTTCTTTTTGTTCAGGGATGAGGATACTTTCTGCACCTACAGACATGCCTGCCCACAGAGCTAAGTCTCCTGCGTTGCGACCCATTACTTCAATGATATATGTCCGCTCATGAGAAGTAGCGGTATCACGAACTTTATCCACAGCTTCTATGATGGTATTCAAAGACGTGTCAAATCCAACGGTAAAATCCGTTCCTGCTATATCATTATCAATTGTTCCCGGTACACCAATACAAGGAATCCCCTTCTCCGTCAACTTTTGCGCACCTTTGAAACTGCCATCGCCGCCAATGACAACCAGTCCTTCTATTCCTGCTTTCTTCAGTTGTTCGACCGCTTTTTTCTGACCTTCATCGGTTTTAAATTCTTCGCTTCTGGCAGAAAATAAAATCGTGCCGCCCCGGTGGATAATATCACCGACAGAACCAAGGTGCATTCTTTCAAAATTACCTTCCATCAAACCATAAAAACCATTTTTGACGCCAAATACTTCCATATCATGATAGATAGCTTTTCGGACAACTGCCCTGATGGCAGCATTCATACCTGGAGCATCTCCACCACTTGTTAACACACCAATTCTTTTCATTTATTTACCCACCTTCATGTTAAAATATTGCCATACACTTTTTAATACGTATTCAAAGAGTTCGATAAATACGATCAAGTCGGCTCAAACCGAAACTTCATGGGAGCGCGATTACTCGTCCCGTCAGAAAAAGCCCGCTAACGAAGAAATGCGCCCTGTTCGTTTTATTGGACTTTTTGAACATCCTCTTTAAGTATATTCAAATGTTGATTCAACCCGGCATTCTTCTCCGGTTTTTATAACCAGCCGCTATCATCAAAAAATGCTCTATTTTACTGCATTCCCCGTGCCGGACTTTCAAAACACATGAAACCTTTTTTAAGTATAAATAAAAGATAAAGAAATTCGTTGGGAAAAGGTATTTTCAAGCAAAACACGTAAATAATTGATGATAGCTCTTATCTTTCGTCTGCTACATCATCTATTTTACATGATTCTTTCATTATAATCCAAACTAAAATAAAGGCTGATATGTATACTCAGCCTTTATAAACCATTATAGCGTTTGAAATGAACCAATCTTTTTATATTTTTGCCATCTTTCTTCCACAATATCCTCCGATGACAATCCTTTCAATTCGTTAATTGATTTTTCAAGTACTTGATCAATAAAGACAGCTTGTTCATCAATATCTCGATGTGCTCCACCTTTTGGTTCCGGTATGACTTCATCGATAACATCCAATTGTTTCAAGTCCGGCGCTGTAATTTTCATGGTCTCAGCGGCCCGCTGTGCTTCTCCTGCATCTTTCCAAAGAATAGCAGCTGCACCTTCTGGAGATATCACGGAATATGTAGAATTCTCCAGCATATGGACGCGATTTCCTACACCAATTCCCAATGCGCCGCCGCTTCCGCCTTCACCAATGACAATACATATAATAGGGACGGTTAATCCAGCCATTTCCATCAAGTTTTTAGCGATAGCTTCACTCTGCCCTCTTTCTTCAGCAGCTTTGCCCGGATAAGCGCCCTTCGTATCAATAAAGGTAACGATGGGGCGATGAAATTTCTCTGCCTGTTTCATATGACGCAGCGCTTTTCGATAGCCTTCAGGATGAGGCATGCCAAAATTACGTCTAATATTTTCTTTCGTATCTTTTCCACGCTGATGGCCAATTACAGTGACAGGCTGTTCCTTATAATAAGCTATCCCGGATATAATTGCTTCATCTTCGCCAAATAAACGGTCTCCATGAAATTCAATAAAATCCTCAAATAACCTGTCTACATAATCCCGTGTAGTAGGACGGTCCGTATGTCTTGCCATCTGCACTCTATTCCAAGGCTTCAGATTTCCGTAAATATCATCTTCCAGCCTCGCTAAACGCTCTTCCAACGTTCTGATTTCTTCTCTTAAATCAATATCGCTGTTTTCGGTAAATGATTTTAGTTCTTTAATTTTTTCTTTTAAATTTACAATCGGCTTTTCAAAGTCTAATATCTGTGTCACGTTTGATTACCTCCCATCCGCGTGCATGGACAATATCTTTCCAAGCGTTTTTTTCATATCATGACGGTGAATAACCTTGTCTAATTGACCATGCTCCAACTGAAATTCAGAGGTCTGAAAATCATTTGGCAGTTTTTCCCGAATCGTCTGCTCAATAATTCTGCGGCCTGCAAAACCAATGAGTGCTCCCGGTTCAGCAAAATTATAGTCCCCAATCGATGCAAAACTTGCAGATACACCACCGGTAGTTGGATGCGTCATAACAGAAATCATTAAATTGCCGCTGTCTCTAAATCGTTTCACAGCAAAAGAAGTTTTTGCCATCTGCATTAAACTTAAAAGCCCTTCCTGCATACGAGCACCGCCAGAAGCTGTAAATATAATGAAAGGTATAGATTCTTCCCTGGCGTTTTCGATGGCTCTTGCAATCTTTTCACCGATGGCAGATCCCATACTCCCCATTCGAAAGTTGGAATCCATCACTGCAAAGGCAATCTGATTTCCCTCAACAGCACCAGTTCCGGTAACTATCCCTTCATTCAAGCCCGTTTTTTGACGATCTTTATTAATCTTGGACTCATAATCAGGAAAATCAAGCGGGTTGGCTGAAGTAAGCCCCCGATCCCATTCTTGGAATGTTCCTTCGTCAAATAAACTCTCCACTCTTGTCCATGCCCGCAACGGATGATGATACCCGCAGTTTGGACACACATATAAAGCATTGGCTATTTCTTTTCGATAATAAATCTGCTTACAATTATCACATTTCTGCATTAATCCCTCTGGAACGTCAACTTTTGCTTTCTCACTCGGGATTGACGCATACTTTTTACGCTTGCCGAAAAAATCTTTAAGTGGCAAAGCTTATCCCCCCTTTTGCTACTGCTAGGTCATGTTTAATAAAGTATATAAATAAATTGCAAATATTAACCTGCATTCCATTACATGTCAGGCAAGAACGTTTTTCTTTATCTTACCATTGTAAACTATTTTACCGAGTTATAATAGTACAAGTTCAAAAAGAATAAGGCAATAAAAACCCAACCAATAGATTACCACCTGATAGCGACTCGCGCAATCACGTTGTTTTCATTCTTACCATTTTATCACAGTGCCCGCTGCGAAAAAATACCCCTGAGACATGTACACATGACAAATTGTCTCAGGGGATCATAGTCAAATTATTTGTTGATTTCTCTGGTAAGCGTTCTTGTCTTCTCTGCTACTTCCTCTGGATCAACTTGAATACGTGCTACACCCGTTTTCATCGCTGCAGCAGCTACGTGTTTGGCTACAAGCGGAGCGACTCTGCCATCAAATGGAGAAGGGATTACATAATCTTCATTCAGTTCCGTTTCTTCAATCAAAGAAGCAATTCCTTCAGCAGCAGCGATTTTCATTTCCTCATTGATACGTGTTGCTCTTACATCTAGGGCACCCCGGAAAATACCTGGAAAAGCAAGCACATTATTTACTTGGTTTGGAAAATCTGAACGGCCGGTGCCGATAACCTTTGCTCCGGCTTCTTTTGCATCCTCCGGCAGAATTTCCGGGTCCGGATTTGCCATTGCAAAAATAATTGCATCATCATTCATTTTCTCAACCATCTCCTGTGTTAAAGCGCCGCCTACGGAAACGCCGACAAATACATCTGCACCTTCTAATACATCTTCCAGACTGCCCTCAATTTTCTGCGCATTTGTATATTTTGCTACCATTTCTTTTACTTTGTTCATCCCTTTTGGACGACCTTCATAGATTGCGCCTCGCGAATCACACATAATCATATCATGAACGCCTAAACTTCTTAGTAACCGGATGATTGCAATACCGGCTGCTCCTGCTCCATTTGCTACCACTTTTATGTTTGAAAAATCTTTACCCACTAATTTTAAAGCATTCATCAGTCCTGCGACTGTAACAATCGCTGTACCATGCTGATCATCATGAAATATAGGAATATTGGTTTCACTTTTGAGCCGGTCTTCTATAATAAAACAATTTGGCGCTGCGATATCTTCCAGATTAACTCCGCCAAAGGTCGGTTCCATCAACTTAACCGTTTCTACAATTTTATCTACGTCCTGCGTGCCCAAGGAGATTGGAAAAGCATCCACTCCTGCAAAACCTTTAAATAATACTGCTTTTCCTTCCATCACCGGCAGGGAAGCTTCTGCGCCGATATTACCGAGACCTAAAACAGCTGATCCATCACTTACTACCGCAACCATATTCCCCTTCATGGTGTAATCGTAGACTGTTTCTTTCCGCTCGTAAATTTCTTTACAAGGTTCCGCTACGCCCGGAGAATAAGCTAAACTCAAATCTTCCTTATTTTTTACCGGTACTTTCGCTTTCACTTCCAATTTTCCTTGCTTCTGTTCATGTAAATGTAATGCTTCATCTCGTAGGTTTGCCATTGAATTCCGCTCCTTTGATTACAATAGATAATATGTAAAATGTATTACGCTTACATATCTGTTCAAGCCTGTTAAATCCCTTTTATTATAACAGATGAAGAGTTTGTGTAAAGTAACTAAAACGATGAATTATGTTCTTTTCTATTCGTATGCGTTACGCGCAAATATCACAAAACGATGCAAAAGAGTCTCCGATAAAAATGCCGAGAATACACCATTTAAACCGAAGCCCCTTTTATATGCTTTACATGACACCATTAGAACATTTTTCGTAACGATAGCAATTACCTTACCACCACGTTATCATGTCCAAATTTATTTTTCAGCTGTCTTATTTCCTTATCTGTTAAGTGAAGTGAATAACTGTTAGCAAGCCGGTAAGTTTCTTTATTCGCAGGATGATACACAATAACCGGAGTGGTTCCGGGAAAATCCTCTGCTAACTGCCGCAAATAGTTTAAAACACTCCGTTTATCCTGATCCGTCATTCGGATAAATAATTTATTTGTTTCTGGTATACCTACGTTGGAAAGATCAAAAGCTTCTATTTCTTTGATAACAAACTGCAGCTTCCCATTCCGTTCTTCCACAGAAATACGCATCCAAACGATTTGTTCTTCTTCCAGACGGTTTGAGATATGCCGGAATAAATCCGGAAAAATAACAGCATCCATCTTTTTATCTTCGTCCGATATCGTTAAAAAAGCCATTCTTTCTTTATTTTTAGTACGAATTACTTTTATTTCTTCCACAACACCGACCGTGAAAATTTCTTTCCTTGTACCAGTGAAGCGCTCAGCTTGTTTGAAAGAAACAATTCCGTTTGCCCTTAACACATTCCGGTAACTCTCAAACGGATGATTCGAAATATAAATCCCCATCAACTCTTTTTCAAAAGTGAGTTTCTGTATTTTCGTGTAATCTTCTGCCGCTGTATATTCCAATGCATTCTGAAATAAAGAAGCGTCTTCATACATTCCTTGAAACAGCTCCTTTTGTTCGAGCGCCGGTTCAATAGTAGCAATCAGACTCGCCCGGTTAGAATGAAATGTATCGAATGCACCGGCTAACACAAGGTTTCGAATCGTGGCCCGATTTACTTTTTTTATATCTACTCGCATACAAAAATCAAAAAAATTGGCGAACGGAGCTTCTTTGCGGATTTCCAAAATATGAACCAATGCTTGATAACTCATCCCTTTAATAGCAGCTAATCCCGTGCGTACCTTCTTTTTTTCGACCGTAAATTGCTGATAACTCCGATTAATATGCGGTGGAAGCATAGCAATATCCAGTTCTTTTAAGGAAGCCTGATAAGCTGATAATTTTTCAGGCTGATTTTTCGCATCCGTTAACAGGCATGAAAAGAATACCTCTGGATAATGGGCTTTTAAAAAACTGAGTTGATAAGATATTTTACTATAAGCTACTGCATGGCTTCTCGGAAATCCGTAATTGGAAAAACGAACGATCCAGCTGAAGATTTCCCCGGCCACAGCTTGCGAGTACCCATTCTTTATACACCCTTCTATAAAAGCCTTCTCCTGCTGTTGCATCACACTTTTTTCTTTCTTGCTGACAGCTCTCCTTAAAATATCAGCTCCGCCAAGACTAAATCCGGCAATACGGTGGGCAATCTGCATAATCTGTTCCTGGTAAATCAGCACGCCGTATGTCGATTTTAAAATGGGCTCTAAATCCGGATGCGGGTAGGTAACAGGTTCCTGCTTGAATTTCCGCCGGATATAAACAGGAATAAAATCCATCGGCCCCGGCCGGTATAGCGCATTTACTGCTACAATATCCTCGAATGAAGATGGTTTTAATTCTGTAAGCACTTTTTGCATTCCCGCTGATTCCAATTGAAAGACCCCGCTGGTATCTCCTTCTCGTAACATGGCAAATGTCTTTTCATCCTGCTCAGGAATAGCTGTTAATACGGCATCCTTCTTATACGTATATGCTACACCATTCGCTACCCTTTCTATTATCGACAGGTTTCTGAGTCCTAAAAAGTCCATTTTCAGCAGTCCTGCTGCCTCCAGCTCATTCATGGCATATTGCGTTAAATAGGTGTCTCCTGTACCGCTTGTTAAAGGAACATCAGCTACTAATGGCTGTTCACTGATAACAACACCTGCTGCGTGGGTAGATATATTTCTTGGCAATCCTTCTAATTTAATAGCGATTGTAAACAAAACTTTTAATTTTTCAGATGTTTTCACATACGCAGCTAATTCTGTTGCATCCTGCAGGAACTTTTTGATACTGCTTGGAGATATTCGTTTCATCTCTTGTAAAATGTAGCGGGCGTCCTGATCATGCACATCCATTGTCTTCATCAATTCACGCAGAACAGAGCGCGCCGCAAACGTTCCAAAAGTAATAATCTGTGCAACGTGTTCCTCTCCATACTTATTCCGCACATAATCAATGACTTCATCACGTCGCATATCAGAAAAATCCACGTCAATATCCGGCATGGTCAGCCGCTGTGGATTTAAAAAACGTTCAAATAACAGATTATATTTTAATGGATCAACCTCTGTAATCCCTAAAATATAAGCTACGATCGAGCCTGCCGAAGAACCTCTGCCCGGTCCGACCATGATATGATTTGTTTTAGCAAACTGAATAAAATCAGCAACAATTAAAAAATAGTCACTGTAATGCATGCTTGTAATTGTTTTTAGTTCATATTCCAGCCGGTCCCGATGTACCTCTGTAATTGTCTCATAACGTTCCTGCAGCCCTTTTTCACAGCATTCCCGCAAATACATATCTGCTGATTGTCCGGCTGGTGTCGGAAAAGACGGCAGATGCTGTTCATCGAAATGTAAATATGTTGTACATTTATAAGCGATTTCTTCCGTTTTATCTAAAAGTTCCGGCCAAGCATGAAATAATTGCTTCATTTCCTCTGGAGAAGCGAAATGATGCCCTTGAGGCAGGTTTTCCTTGCTTTGAGGCACCCATTTCTCTCCGGTACGCATCGCTTGCAAACAATCATAAGCGAATACATCCTGCTCGTCCAGATACAGAACATCCTGTATAGCAACATACGAAAAATCCGCCTCTTTCCATAGCGGCAATAAATGCGTTTCGGCATCCATTCCAACATAAAAATCCCCACCCTGGAAACAGGATGCTGCTTCTCTTAGCTGCTGAAAGACCATAGCTTTATCTTGTTCTTCCAAAACATTTTTCGCTGGTAAGTACGATTTTCCAGGCAGTATTCCAATGACGCCATCTGTATATGCGGCAAGCTGCTCAACAGGTAATGTATCAAGGTGATTTATCTGTAAATAAGTACTTAACTTTAACAGCTGTTGGTAGCCGGTCTTATTTTTGGCAAGGACAATAATCGGATAACTTTGTTCATTTTCTCCTATTTGAATCGTAACAGTCATTCCGATAATCGGTTTTATCCCTTGATCCATACAAGCTTTATAGAATGAAATAGCACCATAAAGCACAGCTTCATCTGTTAAACATAAGCTGCGATACTGATTATTTTTCGCTTTTTGCACAAGTTTTTGTATAGAAACGGTGCTCTTCATCAAACTATAACCGCTTTTTACTGATATATGTGTGTACGTCATTCTACCCGCCTTCTTTCTATATCTATTATAACAAGATAGGACATACGTGCCTATTGATATTGTTTATTACCTTTAAAGCGCAACATGGCCATTCTTAAAAAATGAATGCAGGAAAGCTGAAATATTGTACTTTCTTATTTCTCATATCCTGCCTGCTTCATTCATAAGATAGAAATATAGCACCTCCAATCACAAGAGTTGCCAATTATAAGACAAGCTACATCGTAAGGAGTGTCGGTATGGAGGAACGTTTTTTCGCTGCATTTATTCATTGTTTTTTTATTGCTTTAGGAGTTATCATCGGCGGTTCTATTATCGGAAGCATTGGAGATTTCGCCACTGGCGACGCTGCACTGACATCAATGAACCGTATTGCAGAACGCTTAAGAATTTGGGGAATTGTCGCTGCCATCGGCGGTACGTTTGACGCTATCGCCAATTTTGAAAGAGGGTTATTTGACGGCACACCTATGGATTTAATTAAACAAATATTACTCATTTTATCAGCAATGGGCGGAGTGAAAGTTGGCCTGATTATCATTCAATGGTTTTCCCAAGGAGATGTTCCCTGATGCATATTCCTCCTTATCATAAAAAAACAAGCTGGCAGCTTATTTTTGTCGGATTCTTTTTTGGCAGCATCCTTTCCTATATTATCTTTATCTATATGTACGAAACCATGTACGAAGAAATATTACAAGAAAATATCGAGTTGTCTAATGAGGTAAACGAACTGGAACAAACCAACCAGACACTTTTAAAAGATAAGGAAGATTTAAGCGAGCAAACGAAACAACCTCTTACCGTTTCCAGAATCACTGTCGAAATAGAGGATCCGGAATCCATGCGGATTGATTTACTCATGCAGGATCAGCTGCAAGGTTTAATTCATGAAGAAATCAATCATGTTATCGGCGAAGAAGTAGAACTTGTTTCCCGCTCAGACAAGCTTTTGATTGCAACGATTGAAAATAAATCCTTCACGCTTGATGGGATGAGCTACCAATTCGCCGTCAAACAAATTGTCTTTGGACCGGATTTAAAAATCATCGTTTTACCGGACTCCGTAAGTTAATACCTCAACTTTCGCACTTAAAAAAAGATGAGAAGGTAAAGTGTAAGGCGACCGCTAGTAGGATATTCTAAACGGTTGAAATAGCTGAACAAATAAAGCTATTATTTCATCTAACTTCATCAGGATATTATTTCTTCCAAGCGCTGTAGAATCCTATTAGAGCGCAGGCCAAACACGGAGACTCCTAGGAGGTTTGCAGGCTAAACCCGTGACTCCTGGGGCCTTAGATTACTCACCCCATCGAAGTGCGTTGTCTCAGGCGCCTGCACTTGCACGTCCTGGGACTGCGCTTACTCGCCCCATCAAAACCGTTGTACGTCGGAAAGCGGAGGGCTTGGCCGGAGCGGAAGCTATACACCATATCTTGTTCATCCTGGAACAGCAACGTTTATATGCTTATTCTTAGGTACGAAAGTTGAGTTAATACAAAATAGGCAGACAACACCTACTCGTTCGATGCTCCAACATATATTCCAGAGTGTTATAAGATTATATCCCATTTCGTCCATAACACCGTTAGAAATAATTCAAAAACACTTAAGCTGACAATCCCATGTGTATTGTTCCTTTACGCCTGTTCCTCGCAAACTTTTTCTAAGTCAGCAACTAAATAGTTTCCTTCTTCCCAGGAATATACGGTTGCACCAGAAGCTAACGGGTGTCCGCCGCCATTATACTTGCCTGCTACCTGATTGATAACCACTCCTTTTGAGCGGATACGTACCCGGATTTGACTTTCTTCCTCAATAAGAAAGACCCAAGCTTTCATTCCTTTAACATCCGCTACTACCTGAACCAGCTGATTGGTTTCTTCTACACTGACATCATATTTTTCCAATAACTCCGTTGTTAATTTAATGACACACAACCCATTTTCGGATAATTGAAAGTGCTGTAAAATATAGCCGCTCAACCGCAATACCTTTTCTTCCGCCTGATATAATCCGTCATACAGCGCTGTCCGGTCAAAATCATAACGAACCAGCTCGCCGGCATATTGAAAAGTTTTAACCGTTGTGCTTGGAAATTTAAATCTGCCAGTATCTCCAACAATCCCTGCATACAACAGACGAGCTGCTTCATTATTTAACCCCCACCCTCGTGATTTTGCCTCTAAAGCAAGTTCAACAATCATTTCTGAGGTAGAGCTGGAATCCGTGGAGACCCATTCTATATCTCCGTAAGAGTCTGTCTTCGGATGATGATCAATTTTGATTAACTGTTTTCCTGTATGATAGCGCTCATCATCGATCCGAGGCTGGTTCGCTGTATCACAGACAATCACCAGGCTTTCTTGATACATTGCATCGGATACTTCATCCATATGTGCTAAAAAAGACAATGACGAAACAGTCTCCCCTGCCGCGTAAACTTCCTTTTCCGGAAATGAATGTTTGATTAACGCCTTTAATCCCATCTGCGAACCAATAGCATCCGGATCTGGTCTGACATGCCGGTGAATAATTATTTTTTCGTTTGTTTCAATCGCTTTAATAATTTTTGTAATTTCCATGACAATCCCCTTTTCAATATCTGTTTTAACCATGAATTCTCCTGTACTATTCCTTTAAAAAAAGGTACAATGATTATAGAATTTAAGAATATGTAATTAGGAGCGTTAAAATGGTTATCTTTCCAATATTAATTATAATTTCAGCTGTTTTTTATATCTATTATAAAGTAGCAATTTTGAGAGAAAAAAGTACATTAACGCAAAAATATTTCAATGGCCGGGCCAGATCCTGCCTGGGAGCATTCTTGATAGCTTTTGCCATCAATCAATATGCATTACTGCTTACACAAATCAGTTTATTTGTTGGTCTGGTTATCTTTGCTTTTGGCGTCTTGCAGCTTGTCCGCGGCTTAAAGGAAGCGCGTCATTATCAAAAAGAGTGGAGACGATTGTATCCACAATGAATACGCTGCTTAAAAACAACTGGATTCCATAAGGTTCCAGTTGTTTTTAGTTGATTCCCTATTGTTTTCACTGCCTTCCAGTATACTCTCTTGGTCTGTTCCCCGTTCTTCGCAACATCTCATCAAGCGGCTAACGATTAATCAGTTGAGCCATAATTAACGACCGTCCCACTATCGTCTGTTCATGCATAACTTCTATATCTATTTTGGCATATAAACGGCCGACGTCAAGCAGCGTCGGTTTAATATATAACATACTGTCAATAGGTACAGGTTTGCTGAAATAAACGGTAATGTTTTCAATCGAGATTTCCGCATCTTTTTCTATTTTCATCATTTTTTCGCATGCTTCGGCAATTAAAGCTGTAAATACACCATGCGATAACGTTCCTAAATGATTGGTCATTTGCGGTATAACATGCGCTTCAAATAAACCATCTTCACTTGGCACCTCTGACATATTCGTAGCCACAATGTCCTCGATGGTTTCTCCAACTTGCGGCTGTCTCTGGATTTGCTGCATTGCCTTCAATACATCCTGCCTGGAAACAACACCTTTCAGTATTTGCGACTCGTCCACTACTGGAACAAGTTCAATTCCTTCCCATACCATCATGTGCGCCACAGAGGCTAAAGACGTTTTTTCCTGCACGACAATCGGTTTACGACTCATGATACGATCAACAAACGTACCTTGCTCTTTTCCGACAATGTCACGCGAGGAAACCATGCCTACTACTTTCATGCGGTCATCCACTACTGGAAATCGTGTATGGGAAGAAACCTCATTATTAATATACCAATCTTTGACTTGCTGTTTGGTTGTTAAATAATAAGCCGATTCAAACGGCGTTGCAATATCTCCTACAAAAACAATTTCCTTCTTAATCAATTGATCGTAAATGGCACGATTAATCATTGCTGCAACTGTATACGTGTCATAACTTGTTGAAATAATAGGCAGTTGTTTTTCATTGGCAAGCTGTTTTACAGAATCATCTGTATCAAATCCTCCTGTAATAAGCACTGCCGCTCCGGCTTCTAAAGCAAATCGATGTACTTCAAGGCGATTCCCGACAATTAATAACGAATCAGCTTGTGTATAGCGTTTTATTGCGTCTAATTGCATGGCACCAATGACAAATTTGCGGAGCGTTTTATGCAGACCGTCTCTGCCGCCCAATACTTGTCCATCAATAATATTGACGACCTCAGCAAAGGTCAGTTCCTCAAAATTATCTTTCTTTTTCTTCTCAATCCGGATGGTCCCTACCCGCTCGATCGTACTGACAATCCCCTGATTCTCTGCTTCTTTGATTGCTCGGTAAGCCGTTCCATCGCTCACATTCAATTCTTTTGCAATTTGACGGACAGATATCTTGCTTCCTATTTGTAAGGATAAAATATGCTGTAAAATTTGTTCATGCTTTGTTGCCATCTGCCATCACCTTCTTTTCAACTGTACTATATAAAACATATTAGTTTTATTATACAATTATAACAGGCGAATCTCAATGGCTGCGCAATTTCTTCTTATTTATTCCCTCCTGTTCCATAATTGGAGGCCGGGACATTTGGAGTAGTGTTGCAAAATTGGCGGCTATGAAGATAAACGCAAATAATAACCAGCATCCCCAAAATAAAAATTCCAACGAGCTGGAAGATTGCGGAATCATCGGCCAAGCAATGTAAACAAAAAAAGCAGCTAATAATAATCTTAAAATAATATTGGTTTTCAAAACGGCATCCCCCTTTTTATAAGTGTATGAGAGAGGCCTGTTTCTATGCAAAAAACCACAGAGTAATACAACTCTGTGGTCTTCTTCTGTGCGTACGTTTATTTTATTTTTAGAGGATGTTCAAAAAGTCCAATAAAAATGACACGGCGAGAAAAGGAACTTCTACTAAGAACGCCCACGTCGGTGTGGCGGGCGTAGAAGTCACCACAACACGCGAGAAGTCTGTTCGAAAAAGTCTCGTCACCTTGAACTTTCGACGCACAAATGTTTTCGGTGAGACGAGTAAACGCAGTCCCAGGACGTGCTAGTGTCGGCGCCTGAGACAACGCACTTCGGTGGGGTAAGTAATCTAAGGCCCCAGGATGTCGCGAACTCAGCCGACTTGGTCCTATTTACCGGACTTTTTGAACACACACTTTTAGCAATCTCTTTTAAGAGGATAAATCAATGGTTTCTCCGATCTGCATAACGTGTGCATTACCGCCCTTCACTTTAGATGCCCAGGCTTCCGGATCCTGAACAATTGGCGGGAAGGTATTATAATGCACAGGAACCACTTTCTTGGCGTTCACCCATTCAGCTGCAAGCAGTGCATCGCTTGGCCCCATTGTAAAGTTATCTCCAATTGGGATAAAGGCAATATCGATGTCATTTAATTCACCGTACATTTTTAAATCGCTAAATAATGCTGTGTCCCCCAAGTGATAAATCGTTTTTCCATTTACTGTAAGGAGTATCCCGGCAGGCATACCGCCATAAACAACTGTTCCATCCTCTTCATTATAGGCAGATCCATGAAATGCCTGTGTCAATTGTACTTTACCAAATTCAAAATCACGGGATCCACCAATATGCAGAGGATGTGTGTTGAGCCCTTTGGATCCAAGATGGTTAGCGAGTTCTGTCGGCGCTACTACCAGCGCATCATTATTCTTCGCTATTTCTTCTGTATCTCCAACATGATCATTATGAGCATGCGTCAGGAGAATAACATCTACTTTTTCCGTACTCGGATTCAAATCACATGCCTCATTACCATTGATATACGGGTCAATAATGATACGATGATTTCCAGTGTCTACTTTTACTACAGAATGTCCATGAAAAGATACTTTCACTTCAAATCTCTCCTTTTACATAGCTTGAATGTTTATTAGATTATATAGTGTGTTTTCCCGCTGCCCGTTATTTTCATGCATCTTTTTTCAAGATTTATTTATTAAATTTCTTTTTCAACGCAGCCAGTTCATCATCCACATCATTATTATCCTCTAGCGCTTCAAATTCCTCATCCAGCGTGCGCGCACTTTCATTTAAATCTTCTGAAGTTTCTGCTTCTGCTTCGTATTGAAGTACTTTTTCTTCCATTCTTTCAAAACCTTGACGGGATTGATCGCTGCCAATGGAAGACATCGTACGATTCATTTTCGTTTTTGTTTTTGCCGATTCTGCACGAGCTTTCAAGGAGTCTTTTTTCAATTTCATTTCTTGGTATTCTTTTTTCATTTCTGTTAATTTTTCTTTCAGTACTTGAACATCTCCATCGGCACGCTCCCAAGAAGCTTGCAGCGAAGTATACGATTTTTCCTGATTTCTTTTATCTTCTAATGCCTTTTTGGCCAGCTCATCATTATCTGCTTCTACTGCTTTTTCAGCTTGTTCCTGCCGCTTTTCCACCATAGCCTTTGCATCATTAGCTTTACGCTTCAGCATTTTTTCATTGGCCATCTGTTTTGCTACAGCAGCTTCGACATCTTCAATATCCTGACCCATGTCCCGCAAGTACTGTTCTAACATCTTGACAGGATCTTCCGCCTTATCAATCATTGCATTCAGTTCTGAACTGACAATGGTTTTCATTCTGTTAAAAAATTGAAACATACTAATCCTCCTCTTAGAATAAGTAATCGTAGTGTACGGTTCCTGTACAATAAGAAATACGATTGATTTCGCAAAAAGTTTCATTTTTATCGGATTTTTTCTTTATATCTGCTATAATTTTTTAGAGAACACGATTATATCCGTCATCCAGGGAAATTAACAATATAAATAGATTAGGAGGCAAAATAATAATGACAGATAGAATGAACCATTTATTTGCCGAGCTCAAAAAACAACAGGCAGACAGTTGTTTCATCAGTTCCAAAGCAAATGTATATTATTTAAGCGGATATTACACCGATCCGCATGAAAGGGTTATCGGCATTATACTTATCGACGGGATCGATCCTATCTTCTTATTACCTAAAATGGAAGAAGAAGATGCAAGAAATGCCGGCTGGGAGTATTTGATTGTAAGCTATTATGACCATGAAGACCCTTGGCAGACGCTGCAGGCCTTCTTGAAAAAACAAGAAAAAAATCCTTCTGTCCTGGCTGTGGAAAAAGATCATTTAACAATCCGGCGTTTCAATCAACTTCAGGAAATCTTTCCAAATGCAACCTATATCGATGCGACAGACGCCATTCAAAATCTGCGTCTGATTAAGTCCAAAAAAGAACATGAGTATTTAAAAACCGCTGGAGAATTAGCTGATTTAGGCGTTAAAACCGGCGTTGAAGCATTAAAAGAAGGCGTCTCTGAACTGGAAGTTGTTGCAACAATCGAGCATACGTTGAAAAAACAAGGAATTCGTGAAATGTCATTCCAGACAATGGCATTATTTGGTGCGAAAACAGCTTCTCCACACGGAAATCCTGACAAAACACCTTTAGAAAAAAACAGCCTTGTTCTTTTTGATCTAGGGGTGATTTATCAAGGATATTGTTCTGACATTACCCGGACAGTTGCTTATGGGGATATTAGTGATGAACAGAAACAAATATACAATACCGTACTGCAAGCCAATGAAAAAGCGATTGAAGCCAGTAAAGCAGGTACTGCTGTCGGCGAACTGGATAAGATTGCAAGAGACTATATTACCGAACAAGGATACGGAGAATATTTTACACACAGACTTGGGCACGGATTAGGCATCGAAACACATGAATTTCCTTCCATGCATCGTGAAAATACACTTCCCATCGAACCTGGAATGTGCTTTACGATTGAACCGGGTATTTATGTACCGAATGTTGGTGGTGTAAGAATTGAAGATATGCTGTTCACCACCAACTACATGCCTTTAGAACTGACAAAATATCCTAAAACATTACAAGTGATTACTTAATACCGCTTACTAGCTGTATCCATATCTGCCCCGATTTTTTAATTAAAATCGGGGTTTTCTTTTTCAATATTACGCACCTCGCTATTGTCAAGATTTTTCATATAAAAAGTGTTTATTCATTTCATTTTTTGACTATTTTCCGAATGTTAATGTAATTGCAAGGAATTTATTTGTATCGCTTTCAAAATAGGTATATAATAATAATAGAAAGGGGAGATGAATCATGGAATACACAAATATTGTTGTGGCAGTAGATGGATCGAAAGCTGCTGAAAAGGCATTCAGCCATTCACTCGATATCGCTAAACGAAACAGTGCCCGCCTCATTCTTGCTCATGTGGTGGATTCCCGTACTTTTTCAACAGCTGAAGCATATGACCGTTCATTAACGGAAAGAGCAGAAACCTATGCAAAAGAATTATTAGATGATTATGTGGAACAAGCTGAAGCAGCTGGGGTAACAGATATTGTCCGCTGTATTGAGTACGGATCTCCTAAAGTAAAAATTGCTAAAGAAATCGCCGGTAATTTTGAAGCTGATTTAGTGATTTGTGGTGCAACCGGTATGAATGCGGTCGAACGTTTCCTGATTGGAAGTGTCTCTGAAAGCATTACAAGATATGCCAGCTGTGATGTGCTTGTGGTCCGCTAAAACGGAAACAGCACGGTGAAAATCCTTATTTTTTTACTAAAAATGTACCAAAAAGCCTTTTCCCTAAAAAATGTTACGGGGAAAGGCTTTTTTTAGCAGTACTTTAAAGTACTTTCTATCATTTCATCCTATAATAAGGCTGGTATACCTTCATCTATGGATTGGCATAAAAAAACAGGCTCCTTTCCATGCAGTTTTCACATAGAAACAAGCCTATTTTCAGAGGTGGTTACAAACCAATAATCCATTCATTTAAAAGCATCACTAAATACGACATCATACACTATTATCGCCATATTTATTGACTTAAACGGATCGTATCCCGGGCAATCATGACCTCTTCATTGGTTGGAACCACGAGGACTTTTACCGGAGAATGCGGGTAGTTCACGAACTGTTCTTTTCCGCGGACGTCATTCAATCTTGGATCCCAATAGATACCCATGAATTCCAATCCTTTAAGAATTTTTTCGCGGATAGTAACACTGTTCTCTCCAATACCTGCAGTGAAAATAATCGCATCGACCCCATTCATTTTCGCAGCATAAGATCCGATATATTTATGAATTCTGCCTGCAAATACATCTAATGCCAATTCTGCACGATGATTTGTCTCTGCCTCGTTTTCTATGTCACGTAAGTCACTGGAGAATCCAGATAAAGCCAGCATGCCGCTTTCTTTATTTAATACATGCAAGACTTCGTCCACTGTTTTACCGGTGCGTTCCATAATATAAGGAATCAAAGCCGGATCAATATTTCCTGACCTCGTTCCCATGGTTACCCCGGCAAGCGGTGTAAAGCCCATGGAAGTATCAATAGATTCCCCATCTTTAATGGCTGTCACACTAGCGCCGTTACCAATATGACACGAGATTAAACGAAGTTTTTCCAGCGGTCTTCCGATAAGCTCTGCCGCACGTTCAGAAACATATTTGTGAGATGTGCCGTGGAAACCGTATTTACGAATTCCATAGTCTTCATAATAATTTCTCGGTAAACTATACAAATAGGATGACTCCGGCATTGTCTGATGGAAAGCCGTATCGAACACGGCAACCATTGGAACGTTTGGCAAAATTTCTTTAAAAGCATTGATTCCTGTTAAATTTGCCGGGTTATGCAATGGAGCCAGTTCGGATACTTCTTCGATTTTTTGAATAACTTCATCATTTAACAGAACCGAATCAGAAAAGAATTCTCCGCCGTGGACAACACGGTGCCCCACCGCATCAATTTCATCAAATGATTGAATAATTCCCTGTGAAATCAATGCATCCAATAGCATTTTTACTGCTACGCTGTGGTCAGGGATATCTATAACAGTTTTATCCTCCTTTCCATCAGCCTCTATTTTGAAAATAGATTCCGGCATACCGATTCGTTCTACAATACCAATTGCAGCTACTTCTTCTTCCGGCATTTTAATTAACTGAAACTTTAAAGATGAACTGCCGGCATTAATTGCTAATATATTACTCATTGTCATTCCACTCCTCTATCTCAATTCAACCTGTCCGGATAAGTTGTAAACCATTGATTGATTTGGTTAATAATATCTGCCATTGCCTGGGCATTCTTAAATGAAGGTAATTGAACAAGTAACGGTTGGTTCGGTTCCTTTGTCCCTTCTCCTTTTTTCTGAAGGATTAATATACTTTTCGCTTGGTTTTTTGACTTGAAAGAGGTTTCCGGAAGCCGGATAACACCGACAATATGGGCCGTTTTTTGCAGAAATGCATGCAGTTTATCCGACTGGTCACTATCAAATAAAAATTCCGGGATAACAGCAATAAAGTACCCGCCATCTTTAACATATTTTAAACTCTGTTCAATGAACAGATGGTGTGCATAGGAATGTCCTTCATCCGCCTTTAATTGATATTCTTCTGCTGTTACATCATCCGGATAATACCCGACCGGCAAATCCGTGACAACCATATCCACGGGTTCAATTAAAAATGGCCTTAAACTATCCTGCTGATAAAAACTGATTTCTTTTTTTTGCAAATCAGCATTTAATACAGCCAGTTCGATTAAAGTTGAATCTACTTCGGAAGCATATGCTTTAAAAGGATTCTCCAATTGATTCAACACAATGGTAAGTAAATTAGCTGTTCCGCCTGCCGGGTCAAAAATACTAACCTGCCCTTTTTTATCAATTAATTTATTTACTAAGTAACTGATTAAAAAACCTACCGTATCAGGTGTCATCAGGTGCTGCTGCTGTGATCCGCCCTTCATTCCTTTTAGAACAGCAAGGCCGAGCGCTTTTCGATACGTTTCTGCATCATATCCCTCTTCATTGAACGTTTTAACCGGCTCAATAACCTTTTGCTTGGTTTCGTCGTCCAGTTCTTCCTGTGCGCTGTCATCTAAAAAGATGTTTAATGCTATAATCAAACTTTCCAAATAAATTTCATTCTTTGAATTTTGTATTATTTCGGTCACTTCATCCATACATGTAAATAATTTCTCGACATTTGATTGCTCCATGGCACGTCCTCCAATCCAATCTAACAACTTACTATTTTAACAATACTTATACCAGTTGTAAAAGGAAGTTCACTGGCATTCCTTTTTGTTTTCACAAGTTATTCGGAAAACACGAACATTATAGAGATATTATTCTAAAACGTTCATTTTCTATATTGAAATTTTCTCATCTATCTGCTATAGTAGTTGTCGTGTTTTAACTCGTATATTCTCAGTAATATGGTCTGAGCGTTTCTACCTGGTTCCCGTCAAAGAGCCGGACTACGAAGTTAAAGTCTATGTTAACATTTACTATTTCCTTTTGATTTATATCAATACATTTCTGTTATACATAACTTTAGCTGTTCAAGTCCGGAAGGGGAAAATCACCCTATTTTCCGGACTTTTTTTCATTGTCTAGGAAATTATAAAATTAATTGCTTGTGGATAACTGGGTACAGATAAATGGCCACGTCCAGCTCCAAGCGCCAAAAACTAGGAGACTTCACGTCGTGCCCTACGATAAGTCATCATCGGTTCGTCACCTCACCGTGATTCCTTTATCTCAGTTACGCCGCTCCAGTCTCTACGTTTTTAAGCAGGCGCTTTGCGCTTTTGTTCTTTTAAACTGTCATTTAACTATTAATCAGAAGGGAAGTTCCATTCATGAAGTTTACTAATAAACTCAATCAATTTTTTCATTTATCCGAACATAAAACCAATACGCGGACAGAACTGACAGCAGGATTAACCGTATTTATGACGATGCTTTATGTCTTGATTATCGTTCCCGGCATGCTGGAAGAAGCGGGGATGCCGGTAGGTCCTATTACAGTATCAGTTATTCTGATGACAGGGGTCATAACTATTCTGATGGGATTATTCAGCAACCGTCCTTTCGCGCTTGCTCCCGGGCTTGGATCCGTTGCATTTTTATCCGTCACCCTGGTTCTTGCTGAAGGAATTCCTTGGCAAACTGCTATGGGAATGGTTTTTATCTCAGGTATATTATTTGTACTCTTTACCGTTTTTGGTTTAAGACAAATGATTGTCCGCCTCATCCCGCCGGCAATCAAACTATCCATCGGCGCAGGTGTCGGTTTATTTATTGCGCTTATTGGTTTCCGGAATGCGGGACTCGTAGTAGCAGATGAAAGTGCTAATTCCCTGCAATTGGGAGACGTCAGTTCACCCAGCTCAATATTAGCGCTTATTGGGTTTGTTATCATGAGTGTACTTCTCGCCCGTAATGTCCGTGGTCATTTACTCATCGGTATTGTGCTTGTAACGATTATTGGTATCCCAATGGGGGTAACACAGCTTCCAGATTCCATATTTTCGTTGCCGGAAAGTCCCGGACCTGTTTTATTTCAATTAGATATCATGGATGCGTTAAAGCTCGCTTATTTCCCATTTATGCTTGCCTTTTTTGTTCCCGATTTTTTCTCTACCCTCGGTACCATGCTGGGTGTGGCTGGAAAAGGAAATATGTTGGATAAGAACGGCAACCTGCCGAATATAGACAGGCCTTTTATGGTAGATGCGGGCGGGACTACTTTAGGTTCTTTCTTTTCCGTTCCTGTCATGACTACTTATGTGGAATCGGCAGCTGGTGTCGAAGCAGGAGGACGTACCGGATTAACGGCCGTTTCCACAGGTATCTTATTTTTAGCAACGCTGTTTGTGACACCGGTTATCATGATCATCCCTACCGAAGCAACAGCTCCAGCCTTGATATTAGTCGGATTAACGATGCTTTCTTCTGTAAAAAACATTGATTTTACAGATATTACGGAATCACTTCCAGCATTTATAACGATTGTTATTACCATATTTACATTCAACTTCGGAAATGGGATCTCGGCTGGTATTATTATGTATGTTCTTGTAAAAGCCTTCTCCGGAAGAATAAAAGAAGTGCACCCGGGATTGTTTATCTTAGTTATTCCATTGCTTATTTATTTTATAACCTTAGCAGAATAAAGTAACCTGACAGAAAGCACACAAGGAGGAAAAAAGAATGAAATATAGTCGAAATCGTATTGTCGCTGCAGCACGCGGAGATATAAAAATGGATTTGGTTATTCGGAACGCGCAATTAGTGAATGTGTTTACGGCAGAAATATATACTGCTGACATTGGAATCAAAGAGAACCGGTTCAGTGCTATTGCTGCTTATGAAAATGATATGCCTTCCTTTCATATGGAAGGAGAAAAAGAATTAGACGCCAAAGGAAAATATGCCATTCCAGGATTGATTGACTGTCACGTGCATATTGAGAGCACAATGGTTACACCGGATATGTTTGCTCGCGAAGTTTTACGTAATGGCACAACAACAGCCGTCATTGATCCTCACGAAATTGGCAATGTACTTGGTAAAGAAGGCGTTGAATATATGGCAGCTGCCAGCAGAAATCTGCCGGTGCAAATCTTGCTTACCATTCCTTCTTGTGTACCAGCTGTACCGGGTGTGGAAACAGCCGGTGCTGCATTTGGACCGGAAGATATTGACGAATTGTTAGATTTACCGGAAGCAGTCGGTATTGCAGAAGTCATGGATTATGTCGGCGTCATTAATCAAGATGACCGCATGGCCGGCATTGTCGAAGCTGGCCTTCAAAAAAATATGTTGAATGAAGGACACTTGCCAAGAGTGTATGGAAAAGATTTACAAGCTTATCTGGCTGCCGGGGTAAACACAGATCACGAAAGCCGTAAATCTGATGAAATTATCGAGAAATTAAGAGCCGGCATGCTTGTTTACATCCGTGAATCCAGTGTCAGCCAATTTGCTGATATCGCAGCGGAAGCTTGGAAAACACTTCCTTATGCTTCAAATATTGCGATGTGTACAGATGATGTGGAACCGAGTGATATGTTGAAAAACGGGCAAATGAGCCGGGTTGTGCGCCGCTGTATCGAAGAAGGGATTCCTGCACCACTCGCTATTCGTTATGCAAGCTTAAACGGCGCTGTCCGATTCGGATTGCGGGATCAAGGCGCGATTGCTCCTGGGTATATCGCCAGCTTCTCTCTTGTAAATACCATGGAAGATATGGATATCAATGATGTATTTGTAGAAGGAAAACAGATGGTAAAAGAAAAGCAAGTAATGGAAACAATTGCAAGTGAAGTGCCGCCATTAGCCAAAAACACTGTTTCTATCCCGGCATTAACAGAAGAAGATTTTCAAATCCCTGCCCCTGTACAGAATGGCAAAGTAATGGTTAATACGATGGAGATGCTGCCAATTGGCACGACACAAAAAAGTACGACAGATCTGGACGTTGTTAACGGGGTAATTTCCTCCTTACCAGATGATTATTTATATGTTTCGGTGACAGGAAGACATGGCCAAGGCAGAAAACCATTTGTAGGCATATTGAAAAATGCCGGATTACAAGAAGGAGCCTACGCAACAACCATTGCCCACGACAGTCACAACCTAGTCATTGTAGGAAAAAACACAAAAGACATGCTGTTAGCGGCAAAGCAATTAGAAGCTTCCGGCGGCGGACTTTGCCTTGTTTCTAATCAAGAAGTAAAAGCACAAGTGGATCTTCCCATTGCCGGCTTAATGGCAGCAGAGCCTGTAGAAGAACTTGCCCCCAAAATTGATGCTTTTAATCAAGCAGCCAGTTCTATGGGAGTAAAGGTTGGCAGACGCTCCCCTTCTATGGCTTTATCCTCTTTGACTTTATCTGTCATCCCTGAGGTACGTATCACCGATATAGGCTTGCTGGACGTTGCAGCTCAAGAATTCATTCCGTTATTTGAAACAGAACAATAAGCTAAAAAAGCATGGCTCCTATGCATAGGAGCCATGCTTTTTTAGCTTATTTATTTTGATTTTAAGTGTTCCAGTACCGCATCATAATCAGGATGGTCTGATACTTCAGGAACATATTCCACATACGTAATTTGATTGTTTTCATCCACCACAAAAACAGAGCGGGCTAATAACCGAAGTTCTTTAATAAGCACCCCGTATTTCTCCCCGAAATCTGCAGAACGGTGATCAGATAACGTTTCAACGTTTTCTATACCATTTGCGCCGCACCAGCGTTTTTGGGCAAAAGGTAAATCCATACTAAGTGTCAGTACCGATACATTGTCCAGACTGGCTGCTTCTTCATTAAAACGACGAGTCTGTTCAGAGCATACGCCGGTATCTAAAGAAGGCACCACACTGATTAATTTTACCTTTCCATCATAATCAGCAAGCGACTTCTCCGATAAATCATTCGCAAGCACGGTAAAGTCAGGAGCATTAGTACCTACTTTTTGTTCTTCTCCTAATAGTGTAACAGGTTCTTGTTTAAATGTAGCTTGTCTTGTCATAATATTTCTCCTCCCCATCTTTACAATTCTCGTTCCATTCCTATTATGGGGATTAGTCGGTAAACTGTCCAATTATAGCTATTGTGCCGTTTGTCTAAATTTCAAAACGGGTAAGAATAGACTCCAGATCCTCTTTTTCTTTCTTCTTGTCTTTCTCTTCTTTATTTTCTTCCTTGGCTTCATGCTCAGATGCTTTTTCTTGCTCTTTGGCATCCTTTTCCTGCATTAGCGGTGGTTGTTCCATTTGACTTTCTTTCTGATTTTCTTTTTCCGGCTTGCCAGACCGCTGCAGTAATTCCGGGATTAAATCAATTATCTTTTCATATAGGTGCGCGTGCTGATCCATATGCACCAGCTCCATATTACCTTCTTTCAATACTAAAAAAGCAACCGGTGTAATGGATACACCTCCGCCGCTTCCTCCTCCAAACGGGATGTCCTGTTCTTCCAACTCATTTGACTGTAATTCACCCGGCATAAATTCACTTCCGCCAGCTGCGAAGCCAAAACCTACCTTTGATACCGGAATAATAACTGTTCCATCGGGAGCTTTTAAAGGGTCGCCAATAATGGTATTTACTTCCACCATCTTTTGTATACTTTTCATCGCACTGGACATTAAACCTTCTATCGGATGTTCTGTCATTTTCTAACCTCCTTCATTTTTAAAGCACGTATGATTCCGACAATAGCTTTTCCTAAGCGGAAGGAAATCATGCATGAAAAATCCATCTCTAAACGGTTGTTTTTAAAATCCGGCTGCACTTGGATTTGCGGGTTTTTGCTGAACTTTAGATATTGCCCAAGGTAACCGATTAACCAGCCTTTCATAGCCCAGATTGTGCCGTTAAAAACAGCTGTGGTAAATGCATTTCCCGTTCCTCCGCGGGTTCGCCATTTGAAATCAAGCACATGGAATGGTTGTAACAAAGACGGGAGTCGCAGTTCTTTTAATAATTGCTGTTTGCTCCGCCGCAGAAGTTTATAATAATCAAGGTAGCTTTTTTCCATTTCTGTCTGATCAAATCGTGGTAGGCGCAAACACTTTTCCTTGATGACACACCATCGATACAAAAAGACAGAGATCTGCAGCACTTGCTTATCTGGAAATTGGTAATCCACTTGAATCGCCCATTTGCTTTGCAAGAAAAAGAGAAAGATTAAAACAATCCCCGCGATAAGAATTAAAATAAGGTACATACTATGCATGATCAGCTCTCCTCTTCTGCATTCTTTCACTATCTGTTCAAATGTCCATAAAGATATACCGTTTAAAAAATGTTAAAATGAAAGAAAATAAGAATGTATTGATTCAAAGCTTCTATCTCCAAGAAAAAGCGCGTCTGAGGTACTCCTGCCAAGCAGCATCACGAAATGAAGCTTAACGGAAACGGATATTGTCATATTATTTATTGGAGGTTATCTTATGCAAAATCGTAATCATATTTTCTTTTATTATCATCCCCGGCAAGAAGGTGAAAAAACAAATTATTTAAAATCGCTTGCAGAACAAAATGGGCTGCATGTTGTTCCCGACTCCAAAAATGCATCGATTATTGTCAGCTTAGGCGGAGATGGCACCTTTCTGCAGGCAGTCCGCAAAACAGGTTTTCGCCAAGACTGTATCTATACCGGTATTACAGACGATGAACAAATTGGATTATATTGTGATTTTAGTATAACCAGATTTGAAGAAATGATTGATGCTGTGAAAAATAATAAAATTGAAGTCCGCCGTTTTCCGACTATAAAAGGAAGTATCAATGACGAGAAGACTTTCTATTGCTTGAATGAGGTATCTTTACGCTCGAGTATTATTAAGACAATCGTTGTCGATGTCAGAATAGACGGGGAACACTTTGAAACATTTCGTGGTGATGGTATGGTTGTATCCACTCCTACAGGAAGCACCGGTTATTCCAAATCCGCACGTGGCGCAGTCATTGATCCTTTGCTTTCCGGATTCCAGGTTTCTGAAGTTGCTTCTTTAAATAACAACAGCTACCGTACGCTCGGTTCTTCTTTTATCCTTAGCCACCATAGAAAACTGCAATTGAAGGTGGTTCAAGATGGAAATGACTACCCTATTATCAGTTTAGATAATGAAGCATGGCCGGTACAGCGGATACACAAGGTGGATATTGAAATGGATGATACCGTGATTAAAACTGTAAAAATGACAAACAACACTTTCTGGAACCGGGTGCAGCGTACTTTCTTATAGTGAAAGTTCTGCCACAATTTAAAAGCTGCCTCCGCATCAGCAGAGGCAGCTAGCCATTGTATTTTATTATTTAGTTCCGCCAAATTGTTGCTCAGCCATTGTTACTAATCTTTTTGTGATTTCTCCGCCTACTGATCCGTTAGAACGGGAAGTTGAGTCAGGACCAAGTTGAACACCAAATTCCTGAGCAATTTCATATTTCATTTGATCAAGTGCTTGTTGCACTCCTGGAACAACTAATTGATTTGAGTTATTGTTAGCCATGTTGTTCACCTCCTTGGTACTTATAGAATGTACGGATAGAGGGGAAATCATGCAATAACGTTAATGGTAATTTTTGCTTTATTTGTATGATAAAAGGATATTCAAAAGCATCTAATGACTAGTCATCGCAGTAGAGTGTTTATCGTTTATTAATTAGATACACTTTGCATTTCCTTTATTACTCAACTTTCGCACCTTAAAAAGTAGCTTCATTTCCAGAGAAACAGGAGTTGATCGTTTCTTTGTTAACTCCCTTGATAAAGAACAGAAGGTAAGGTGTCAAGCTACCGCTGATATGCTACCGCTGCGGCGGACCGTTTTGCTTGGCCGGAGCGGCGCTATGCACAATCACCAATTCCAAAATGGCCGGATATTTAACCAAAAGCAAGCATGGAAATGGTAATCATGTTCATCTTGCGATAGCAAGATATATATGCTTATTCTTAGGTGCGGAAGTTGAGCTTATTATAAAAGGTCTGTAAAATCTTCATTGAACAATGATTTCTCTGTTACTTTTATTGTCTCGATGCCATCTACCGCTTCTTGAATCGAAGGCGTAAAATCATGTTTTGATTCATAAAAATTGACTTTATCCCGTTTTGGCTTTGTCTTTGGAGACTTCGGCACAAAGATAGTACAGCAATCTTCATAAGGCAAAATCGACGTCTCATACGTCCCGATGTCCTGCGCAACCTGGATGACCTCCCCTTTATCCATCGCAACTAACGGACGAATAATTGGGTAGTTCGTAACTTCATTGATCGTATGCATGCTCTGCATCGTTTGGCTAGCGACCTGACCAAGGTTCTCCCCTGTAGCTAGCGACAAGATACCTTCTCTTTGACAAAGCTCTTCACTGACACGGAACATAACACGCCGCATAATGGTCATCGCATAATCGTTTGGCATTTCCCTGAAAATTTCCTGTTGTAATTTGGTAAACGGAACAATATGCACATTGATGGATTTTCCATATTTCGTCAACTGCTTCGCTAAATCCAACACTTTCTGCTTGGCGCGTTCACTCGTAAACGGCGGAGAATGAAAATGAATCGCTTCTAAATGAACCCCTCTTTTCATGGCTAAAAAACCGGCTACCGGGCTATCGATACCGCCTGAAAGCAAGAGCATCGACTTGCCGGATGTCCCCACCGGAAGACCGCCGCGGCACATAATCGTTCCGCTGGTAATATACGTTGCTTCTTTCCTTATCTCTACGGTTATTTCCAGATCAGGATTGTGTACATCTACTGTAATCCTTTCTGTATTTGTTAATAAATGGCTCCCCAAGATATGATTCATTTCACTAGAACGTTTCGGAAAATCTTTTTTCGTGCGGCGAACACTCATTTTAAATGTTTTTGCATCTGCTTCTTGCTGCAAAGCAAAAAGAGAAGCTTCTTTTATCGCATCCACGTCATTTTCAACACGGACAGCCAAGCTTAAACTATGAATGCCGAATACATTCTGTAATTTCTCGATAATCGGTTCAGGCGCGTTGCCATTCAGTAAAACAAACATTCTTCCCTGAGTTCTTACCACCTTCACTCCCTCAAACTCTTTCACTTTTTGATAGATGTTATCATGAAGTGTCAATATAAATTGTTTTGCATTTTTTCCTTTTAAAGCTAACTCTCCATAACGAATTAATATATGATCATATTGCATATTATCTACCTCAATACCTGTTTAAATTGTTGAATTGCTTGTTGCAACTCTTCTACAAAAGCATCCACTTCTGCTTCAGTATTCTCATAAGAAAAACTGACCCGCAAGCCGGAAGAAGCAATCTCATTTGTTTTTCCGCAAGCAGCCAGTACATGGCTCTCTGTCTGATCACGAGAGGAACACGCGGACTTTGTAGAAATATATATATCCTTTTGACTAAGGCTGTGAATAATAACTTCTGGTTTCACGCCCGGAACTGAAAAGTGAACAATATGACTGGCACCTTGTTCCGGACTATTGATTTCAATGTCTTCCATTTGAGAAAGTGCCTGCATCAATTTATCATGAAGGCTTTTTAAAATATAATTTTGCGGATTATTTTGCTTTTCTTTTATTAAACGCAATGCTTTCACAAAAGAAACAGCCCCAGCTACATTTTCCGTCCCGGAACGAATACCTGCTTCCTGGCTGCCACCGTGAAGAAGCGGATATAATTTCGCTGTATGATTAACATATAAGAGGCCTGTCCCTTTTAACCCGTGAATTTTATGACCCGAAAAAGTACATAGATCAATTCCTGTATCATCAAGTGTTAATGGAACCTTGCCTAATCCCTGTACAGCATCTACATGAAACAATACTTTCGGATGTTTTTTTAAAACATTTCCAATTTCTTCAACTGGTTGAATAGAGCCTATTTCATTATTTACATGCATCATCGTTACAAGAATCGTATCTTTCCGGATGGCTTGTTCTACTTCTGCAGCAGTAACTGTACCATCTGTCGACACAGGTAAATAAGTGATTTCAAAACCCAATTTCTCCAAACTTTTGCATGTATCATGAATCGACGGATGCTCTGCTCCGGTTGTGATAATATGCTTTCCGCGTGATTGATGTTCCAGAACCACACCTTTAATAGCTGTATTATTTCCTTCTGTCCCTCCAGAAGTAAAAATGACTGCTTCTTTGGGAACACCAATTAAATCAGCCGCCTGCCGTCTGGCCGTTTCTAATAATTTTTCTGCTTGTCCGCCCAGAGGATGGATCGATGAGGGGTTGGCAAAATAATGGGTTGATACTTTTGTAAAACTGTCAATCACATCTGGATGCGGTTTTGTGGTTGCGCTGTTGTCCAAATATATCATGGTTTTCACCTTCTTCTTTCTAAAAAACTTGGTAAAACAAAAATGTAAGGCTGGCCTAAGTAATGAGTATCTCATGCTTAGTGACAGCCTTCTCCTTTTATTTCTTATGTCAACATAACCGAAAATCTCCAGGGAGGTTACGTTTCCTTATTTCTTTCCGCCTGATACGATTCGATTTTCTTTAAAGCGCCCGGTTCCACTTCTTCTACTGCATTGGCAGCATGTTCTAATGACAGTTCATATTCATAGTTACGGAATAACCGCTCTGCTTCTTTCAGTTTCTGATGCAGGTCAGAATTATTACTCCGGTAGCGGTTGGCGTATTGAATAACCTGTTCCGTCAAAAAGGCCTGATCTAACATCTGATTTACTTGCTCATAAGCTTGATCAATGGTTTTTTTGGCTTCGTTCAATGCATATTGTACATTACTCATATCTAACGGGTAAGTTTCTAGCACTTCTATTACCTGACTATTTTTTTGTACTGCTGTTTCAAAACTGGTCCAAATATAACTCGGTACTCCCGGTATATTACTCTTTTTCAATTTTCGATGCAATTCTGTCAGCTGATTGCGCATTTCTTCTAATTTATCTCTTGCTTCCAGCTCATCTTTCCGTAAATTGGCAATCGACTTTTGGAATGCTTCATGTTCCTCTTCCAGCTCTGCAATCTTTTTAAAGCCTTCTTCCATTTCTTTTTTCAGTTCTAAATGAGTTCGTTTATCGTCTTCCATATTATTTGCTATTGCTTCCGCGTGCTGTTTTAAATCTTTGATCGCTTTGCCCATGGTTTGAAAACGTTCCATATCATCTTCTTCTAAATAATAAGCTTTTTGGATCTCTTCTACTTCTTCCTTTGCAGCTTCAAATGTAGCACTGATCTGTTGAACAGAATCCTCGTACTCCTGACTTTTTTGCTCCACATAATTTTTAGCCACTGCCTCTTCTTCCAGCGCTTCATACATTTCGGAAATGCGCGCTTCAATCTGCTGCAGCTGCTCCTCTACATCCGTTATGTCTGCCGCTTCAAGCTGAGATTCCAAGTCTTTCAACTGTTCCTGATATGTAACCATTTCTCTTTCAAAACCTAAATGTTTAATGCGATAACCGTCTTCCCGCATTTCTTTCATACCAGCGGAAAGATTTGCTAATTGAGATGGCAATTCTTGCTTTACTTTTTTAAACAGGTCGGGAAATACTTCTAATTTGTTCTCTACTTTCTCTGTACTATCCTTCAGCTCCTGAATGTTTTCATTTGCTTTTAAATAATCACCATCATCCACAAAAGCATAGTACTGATCTAGCATTAATTCCAATGCGTCAATGTCTTTATCAAATTCCTTTTCAGCCTTGCCGTATTGGTATCTGGATTGGGAAAGCATACTTCTTAATCCTTTAATCCTTGGTTTCAGCTCCTCCGCACCGCCGCGCCCGGCTTCTTCTGCACGGAGCAGTTCTTCCAATTCTTCCATAATTTCTTTAATTTCTTCTTCGTTTTTCTCCAGATGACTCTCTGTATCCTTTAAAATTTTCTTTGCTTTCGGCACCAGAAAACGGTCCGCTGCTTCTTCAGCACGCATTAAATATTTCTCCACATCAGGCAAGGATTTGGTTACGATTTTTTCCCATTCCTCTTTCCATGTTTCAAATTTCTCCAATGTCTCACCGGAAAGATTTAATGTTTTTATCTTCGCAATTTGTTTAGCGACATCTCTATCTGTGATGTCCAATTTCCAGTTTTCTAAATAATCTACCTGATCGTAAACTCGCTTCCTGATAATTAAAGCAACGGTCAAACATACAATAACCGCTAAAATAATCCCTACTACGACAGCCATACTTTGCCTCCCAACCAATAAACATCAATCATAAATATATCAATAACAATAAAATCACAGTAATATATCCTTTATAATACCATGTATTACGCTCTTTTGGCTAAAAAAAATACATTTTTCTTGCTTATTCTACATTTTTTCTTTATTATACGAAAAAATCCAGCCATTTCAAATCATTGTTGTGTAATAGTAGCATTAAATTGAATCCATTTCTGTATACTTTTGGTATATTTTTTCACAAATTGCTCGTGCGCAAATTGCCCTACGATCTGCCCTTTCCAATCCGAATGCAAAATATAAGGTGTTATCAGCATCCCCTTCAGCTGCATAAATAAATACATTTTTTCGTCATGACTGACACTTTTTCCAATTGTTTCTTGAAATAATTCTTTTAAATAATAATTTTCTTTTGCTAAATATGTAACCGTCATTTCTCTGACGAACACAGAATCAAGAGATAACTCGCGTTGAATAAAACATGTCAATTGATGATGCATTTGCTTATAATGTATAATAGTAAAAATTAATTCATTTAATCGATACATAGCTGATTCATCGCTTGTTTTTTCAAGTGACTCTTCTATTTTTTCCAAATATGCTTCATAATAATTTGTAACAGCATATTCCAGCAGGCCTTGTTTACCTTTAAAATAATAACTGATTAAGGAGACATTCACAGAGGCCCGATCGGCAATATCGCGTACAGAAGTACCATGAAATCCTTTTTGAAAGAATAGGGAGGAAGCAGCGTCAACTACTTTTTGTTTTGTTACGTTATTTTTCATTCTTCATTCAACTCCTTACTCTATTCATACGACAAAGAAGGGGAAAAATCCTTTAATCGATTGTCGACAAAAAATGTTAAAATGTCGGTATTTGTCATGTTCTTAAAGAACATCTTTATTACTATTCTACTTTCAGGAGGCAACACAATATGTTTCAACAAATGAACTATTCCGGAGAAAAAATAAAAGACTATGAGCTTCTAAGCAAACAGTTGGAGGCCTTATCCGACGGAGAAACAAACCAAACCGCACTATTAGCTAATGCATCCTCTCTTCTCAACCAATTTTTGGATGAAGTAAACTGGGTCGGATTCTATTTATCAGACAGTAACGAATTAGTCCTCGGACCCTTCCAAGGTCTCCCCGCTTGCATTCGGATCGCTTTTGGAAAAGGAGTTTGCGGAGCTGCTTTTTCCGAAAATAAAACACAACGAATAGCAGATGTGCATCAATTCCCTGGTCATATCGCCTGTGACGCTGCTTCAAATTCTGAAATTGTCATCCCGATCACAAGTAATAATGAAGTGATCGGTGTTCTAGATATTGACAGCCCGATTTACGACAGGTTTGATGCCACTGACCAGGAAGGATTAGAGAAATTCGTTACCCAGTTGGAAAAGCATTTATAAATGAAAACATATTCATTCGATATATTCATTATAACGGATACAAACGCTTGATGAATCATTTTTGCTTTAAAAAATCCTGTCTTCATGGAATCTTATATCTATGCTTGTTTTTCTTCCATTTGCTGTTGACAAGCGTACGTGTAAATTATATACTAGTTTTTGTGTAAAATAATAAAGTGGCCTGAGTGAGTCGCCGCTTGCACTCATTTTGTTCCTTTATAAGATTTTTCTTAAAAGGTGTATCGTGTAACTCTCTGCTACTGGGGCGATGGTACATGAAAACAAAATGAACAACGGAACGATCACGCGCGTTTTATTTTATGCAAATAAAACATAAAGGAGGAAATGTCCTATGTCACGTTTTACTGGATCAGTATGGAAGAAATCACGTCGTCTTGGCATTTCATTAACTGGAACTGGTAAGGAATTAGATAAACGCCCTTACGCTCCTGGTCAACATGGACCGAACCAACGCAAGAAACTATCTGAATATGGCATGCAAATGCAAGAGAAGCAAAAATTACGCTTCATGTATGGATTGAACGAACGTCAATTCCGTAACCTATTCGATAAAGCTGGTAATATGAAAGGTATCCACGGTGAGAATTTCATGATTCTTCTTGAATCTCGTCTTGATAACCTTGTTTACCGTTTGGGACTGGCTCGTACGCGCAGACAAGCACGTCAGCTTGTTAACCACGGTCATGTTACAGTTGATGGTACTCGCGTAGATATTCCATCTTATACTTTAAAACCTGGTCAAACAATCGGTCTTCGTGAAAAATCTCAAAAAATGGATATCATTGAAGAAGCGATTGAAGTAAATAACTTTGTACCAGACTACGCTACTTTTGATGCAGAGAAAAAGGAAGGAACGTATTCTCGTTTCCCTGAACGCTCTGAACTTCCAGCTGAAATTAACGAACAACTTATCGTTGAGTTCTACTCTCGTTAATAAAGACAAGCGTTATGTAACATACAAAAAAGCCTTAGAAATGTTGATGATTTCAATGTTTCTAGGCTTTTTTTGTGTGATTTCATAATGGAAGAAACAACAGGAATCTGAAAAATAGCGTAATAAAAAGTGCCGCCCCTCCATTTACGGAAGCACAGCACTTTCGATCATTCTGGAATCTAACTTTTAAATTTTAGCAGTATCTGCTTTCTCCATCCAGTCTTTCCCATCCATATGTCTGGAAACTAACATACTGGAAACTGTATCACCGGTTGCGTTAACCATGGTAGCTGGCGGATCAACAACGACACCAATAGCTGTAATGATTGGCAGAGCCTCGATTGGAAAACCATATAATGAAATAATCATCAATTCTCCGGTGAATCCGCCTCCCGGAATACCGCTCATCACAATACCGGATAGTAAACAAATACCAATAGCAGTTAAAAATGTGTCCATTCCCATAAAATCCTGGTTAAATACACCAAAAATAAAGGCAATCTTTAACATCGCTGACAAACAGGAACCATCCATGTGAATAGTAGCTCCGAGCGGCATAATCGTTTCACGGATATCTTTAGGAACTCCAATTCGTTCTGCTGCCTGCAGATTAACAGGAATGGTTGCTACACTGCTTCCTGTTCCCAGCGAAGTAGCAGCCGATCCAAGTATATTTTTCCAAAAACGGCTTACTCCTTTTTTGCCGCCGGCCAGGAATGCATAGAGCGTAAAACCTATAACAAAATACAATATGGCCACCGGGTAATAGACAATCACTGCTCTTGCATAATCCCCGATCAGCTCTGCTCCGAATTCTCCGACCAGGGAGGCAAAGTATGCGCCCAGTCCGATTGGTGCATAGTACATAATGATCTTAATTAACTTCATGAATACCTCGGAAGCACTTGTCAGGAACCTGCCAAATGTCCTTCCCTTCTCACCTGACAATCCAGTCGCCACTCCAATTAAGATGGACATGACAATCAGCGCCATCATATTTTCTCTGGAGAACAAATCAACAAAATCAGGTACGGTAAATGTATTGACGATTTGGTCGCCTATGGTTTGTTCTTCTATGTCTTCCGGGGCGCTTAATGGAATATCAACTCCTGACCCGGGTTGGAAAATCACTGTAGCTACTAGCATAAATACGGACGCAATAACCCCTGTTACGATAAACACCGTCAGCATGGAGCCCATAATTTTCCCTAACCTTTTCATGCTGTCCATACCAGCAATTGCTGAAGAAATGGAGAAAAATACAAGCGGAATAACGATCATAAATAGTAGATTAATAAACAAATCTCCAAGCGGTTGAACAATGGTTGCATCTTCCCCAAAAAATAATCCGATAAGTGCTCCAATAATTATAGAAGTTAAAAGAATGAGCGGAAACCGGTATGCTTTTAATTTTTCTAACATCTTTTTATATCCTTTCCCTTTGCAAACTTATAATAATAGAACTTATTTTATTTTACAGGAATGATGAAATAAAGAAAAGTTATGTAATATTCACTCAATTGTTTATTTCGACCTTCTTATTGTGTTATTACACCAAATAAAACAACTTTAAAAAACCGCCATTTCAGCTTCATACTAGAAATAGCGGTCATCTGACCTCCGTTGTATTTTATTTTCAGGCATGCTAAAATGAATCAACTGGCATATTGGTCTGGAGAGATGGCAGAGTGGAATCAATCGTCTTATTCCAGGCCAATATGTCAGTTTTTGATTATTTTACAGAAGCAGCGTCTTCTTTATTTTTCGATGTTTCACTGCTCAACTCCGGTTTCACCACGATTTTAATATGCTCCGGCTGCGGACCGGCTATTAATATATCTCTCGCTTCTTCTAGATCAACAACTTTAGAAATCATAAAATCTGTTGCTATTCTTCCGGTTGAAATTAAATCTGAAGCGATACGCAGTTGCCTGGCTGTTGAATCAGAAGTTCCCGTAATTGCGATTTCATTATAGTGAATGGTATTTAAATCCAGTGTCGCTTCCGGCCTTTGTTTCGGCATGCCTCCAAACACGTTGATACTGCCTCTTTTTCTCACCCATTGCAACGCATCCCCAACAATTCCAGGAACCGGTACGGCAACAATAACAACATTTACCCCTAATCCGTCGGTGATTTCTTTTATCTTTTCTGTCGGATCCTCTTCTTGTGGAGAAAATGTAATATCCGCTCCATGCTGTTTTGCAATTTCTAAACGATTTTTATCAAAATCACTCGCAATAATCTGCTTGGCGCCATTTAATTTAGCCAATTGAATATGAAATAGTCCCATCGGACCGCAACCGACGACAAGTACATTGTCCCCAAGCTTGACTTCCGCTATTTCCTGCCCGTTAATAGCACAAGATAACGGTTCACTTAAGGCAACTTGCTGTAACTTTTCACTGGAAACCTTTAAAACATTTCCAGAACGGATGGAACGTTCCGGTACCCGCATATATTCTGCAAAGCCGCCATCATAATTATATGCTGTTGCTTGCTTATGCAGACATTGATTTTCATAACCTTCCAGACATAATTCGCATTTGCCGCAAGGACTTATTGCTGCGACGATAATATGCTCGCCTTCTTCAAATTCACCTTTCCAATTTTCCCCGACTTTAACAATCGTTGAAGCAATTTCATGTCCCATAACCCGAGGCAAATCCATCCCATGAGCAGATCCGCCTGCTGCAATATTTCGAAAATCACTGCCGCAAATGGTACAAGAATTTATCTTAATCAATAATTCATTCTCATTGATTTCCGGAACAGGAATATCGTCTACTCTCATATCTTTTGGTCCATACAATCGTAATGCTTTCAATGTGAATATCCTCCTCGCATATTAACTTTGACATAACATCCCTTACATCCCCTTTAGTGCTCCTTCATTTATTCAGGTAATTATACAGATTGTTTTACTGTCTTTTCAGCAACGATGCCATCCAGTTTGCTTGTAGCATGCATCCATTCTTTAAATTGTGGATAAGCTTTCTCATACTGTTCACTGTATAATTTATAAATTTCATGGTTTTCCGGATTTGGTTCAATACGCTTCTTATAGCGGACCATATTATTGATGGCTTCATCCGCATCTTGATAAGCTCCAGCTGTAACCGTTGCCATAATTGCTGATCCTAAGCAGGCTACCTGATTTGATTCCGGCACATTAATGGGCAAATTGCTTACATCTGCGTGAATTTGCAAAAACAAGTCACTATTCGTTGCTCCGCCCGCTAAATAGAGCTCTTCAACTGGAATGCCGTTCTCTTTAAAGTTTTTAATATTCAATTCTGTACCATAAGCAATCGCTTCCATAACTGCCCGGTAAATATGCGTACGGGTATGCTTTAAGGTTAACCCGGAAATAAATCCGCGGACATTCGCATCTACATAAGGGGTACGATTACCTTGCCAGTATTCTAATACAAGCAGTCCTTCTGATCCCGGCGGAAGTTCTGCCGCTTCTTTGTTTAATAAGTCATAAATACTGACGCCTTGCTGTTCAGCCTCTTTTTCAATATCTTTCCCAAAATGTGTTTTAAACCACTTCAAAACCGATCCCGAAGAAGCCTGACCGCCCTCAGCCAACTTCATCCCCGGGAAGACAACACCTGGGTACGTTCCGAATATGCCTTCTTTATGAATCGTTTTATCTGTAAATGCTAAATTACAATGAGAGGAACCTGTGATAAGTGCCATTTTCCCGGGTTTGGTCACACCAAGACCAATCATTCCATTTAAGCAATCTACTCCGCCCTGGCCAACTGGTGTCCCTTCTGCTAATCCTAAATGCTCTGCTGCATAGGGGGAAAGACCGCCTATATATTCGCCCAGGTATTTCATTTCTTCCGGCAGTTTCTCAAAAATATCTTCTAAACCGATTGTTTTATAAAAATCTGCAGGAACGCCTCCTTTTTCTTCATCATAATACCATCTAAAAATTGTCGTACTTGCGGAACCTGTATTCTTTCCAGTCATCATAAACGTGTACCAATCCACATAATCCATAATTTTTTCTGTTTTATGGTAAATCACCGGTTCATGCTTTTTTACCCATAATACTTTACTCGGCATCCATTCAGCAGAAACATTTCCAAAACCATTATATTTCAATGCTTCATGACCAGTTGCCGCTATTTCTTCTGCCTCCTCTGAAGAACGGATATCCATCCAGATAACCGCTTTTCTTACGGGGCTTCCATCCTTTTTGCAGAACACAACACTGGAACAAGTCGTATCCAAACCAATACTAATAATTTCCTCTTTTGTAGCATTCGCATCTTGCATTGCTTTTTTAATACTTTCTGCTAAAGATGCCCACCAATCATTCGGATTCTGTTCAGCCCACCCTGGTTTCGGGTAATAGGTTTTATAAGAGGTGATTCCTTCCCCTACTTCATTCCCCTTCAAGTCAAAAATTCCTGCCCGAACACTTTCTGTCCCGCCGTCAATACCAATAACAAGCTCTCTTTTCACAATGAACCTCTCCTCTGTATCAGCTTTTTAAAGCGTATTTATATAGGCACTAACCGGGCTGCACTTTCAAGATATTTTTACTGATAAATATCAAAAATAACCCGCATTCAGCTACTTCAACTCTATCTCCGGTTCTACCTGCTGTTTTCCATCCTCCTTTAGGCTTCTCAACAAATAAGCTGCCACATGTTCATCCGTAATAAGCGTATCCACCCATCCCCCTGCAAGCGCTGAAGCAATGGCTTCTTTCTTATGGCTGTTTCCAGATAATAATACAATTTTGGAATGCTGACTGATTTGTTCAATACTTGGTCCAATTACCCTGTTATGAATATCAATATCGGGAATGCGTCCTTCTGAATCAAAGAACCAGAAAGCCACTTCTCCAATTACATTGGCTTCTTTAGATTGTTTCTTTTCGTCATCTGTTAATAAATGAATATGGGCTTGAGAAGATGATTCCACTCCTACACTAATAAAGGTAATATCTGTCTCCAAGGATTTTTGAAATACATTTTGAACCGTCAAATCACTCAGAATAGACTCTTTTAAGTCTTCATTGGACACAATTGCGGGCGCATATAAAGGAAAACACTTCGCTCCCAATTTCTCCGCAACTCTCTGGGAAATGGTATTCGCATCCAGGCCATATCCCATCTTCGGCCAATTACCTCCCATAATTGGAACAACTTCACAGTCAATTTGCTGCTCATCTCCCAAATAAGAAGTTAGTTTTTTTAATGTTTCCCCCATGGAAAAACCAACAGTCATCCCTTCCCTCACATGATTCAAAAGGTAGTCTGCTCCGGCCTGCCCCAAGGAATTTAATATATTTTCCTCTTTGGTCGAATATACTGGGGCAACAATGGCTTCACTTATTCCAAAAGCTTCTTCCAATTGCTGCTCTAAATCAAAACAACGTGTAACAGGAATGCTCACATTTATCTGAACAATACCTTGTTCCCGCGCTTCTACTAACAGCCTTGATATTTTACTTCTTGAAACATTGATTTCCTGTGCAATACCATGCTGGGACATATTATCGTTATAATACATATATGCAATTTTTGATAATAACCTCAAATCTACTTTAGACATAATGAAATACAGCCTCCTGCTTATATGAAATACTCATTTTTTCTTAATCATATCACTCCTTTATTATTTTTTGAACGAGGTTATTATCATATACAATTTGAACAAATGTGCAAATTAATAATCATTTGTTCATTTTTCATCAGTATAAAAGAATGGCGCTTAAATGTCAACGCTTTCATTTTAAATTTTTAATTTAATTTTTCCAAATTAATTGAAAAAAACATGCTTGTAATTATCATTTGGAAAGAATATAATGCTAATTTCTTTTTACTCAACTTTCGCACCTAAGAATAAGCATATATATCTTGCTATCTCAGGATGAACATGATTTCCATTGTCATGCTTGCTTTTAGTTAAATATCCGGCCATTTTGGAATTGGTGATTGTGCATAGCGCCGCTCCGGCCAACCACTCCGCTTTCCATGGGGACGGCTTCAGCTAACTTGAAAAGAAGACCGCTTTTCAAGTGGATCTTCAGCTCGCCCTGTTCCCATAGGAGTCTCCGTGGTTGGCCTGCGCTCTAATAGGACGCTACAGCGCTTAGCAGAAATAACAACCTGATGAAGTTAGATGAATAATGGCTTTCATGCACAGAAAGGAATGATTGCTGATTATTTTTACCACGCAGCTCGAAAAATTTGTTCTGTCTGATCTAACTTTTTTGTTCATCTTTTTCATGCATAGAAAATCTCGCTAGCGGAGGCGGACCGTTTTGACTCCTGAGGGATCAGCACCATCTGAAGATCCACTTTTGCCAAGCGCTCTTCTTGGCAAAAGTTAGCTGAAGAGCGTGCCCCTAGGAAAGCAAAACGGTCCGACGCAGCGGTAGCCTTACACCTTACCTTCTATTCTTGTTAAGGGAGTTAACAAAGGAACGATCAACTCCTGTTTCTCTGGAAATGAAACTACTTTTTAAGGTGCGAAAGTTGAGTTATTATGACTATTTTCGAAAAGTTTTCATTCGTAGTGATATAAAAGGTTTGAATCACCCTTGCCAAATCTATCTAACGCAGTGTATAATTAATTTATTAAGAAGCTTACATATTTATTTACTATACAACGAGCCGTTAGTTCAGCGGGAGAATACTTCCTTGACAGGGAAGGGGTCACAGGTTCAAATCCTGTACGGCTCATCCTATGAAGCCACTTCATTTATTTTGAAGATGGCTTTTTATTATCCCCTCTTCCTCCACCCGCTTCTACGCGAAAATAAGTTTCAAATTTTTCCTTCTTCAAGTGACAGTATAAACATACAATGATAGACTGTTTCTATACAACAAGAAAACGGAGGTGGAAAATTTGGGCAGAAAAGGAAAGATGTTTGAAAAAGAAATAAACAGCTCCTTTTTAGAAGAAACGATGACCTTACAGATTTATCATCCGGAAACATTTTCGGAAACGCATAAATATGATATCTGTATCATGCAAGATGGAAAAGATTACTTTCAGATGGGAAGAGTCGCTACATTAAGTGATAAACTTCATGATGAAGAAGTACTGCATAATGTTGTTTTTGTGGGGATTCATTACAAAGATAAGTATGATCGCAGAAAAAAATATCACCCGTCTGGTGAGCAGAATGAGGATTATATCCAATTTCTCGTACGTGAAGTTGTGCCATACTTAGATGAATTAATTCCGACACCGCAGGCAGGAAAAACCCGTTCGATTATCGGGGACTCGTTAGCAGGAACGCTTGCATTGATGACAACTATGAAATATCCGCATCTATTTAAAAAAGCAGGACTGCAATCACCGTATGTTGATGATACCGTCTTAACTTATGTAGAGGAAACCTCTTCTTTGTCTGCGCTGGATATTTATCATACAATCGGAACAAAAGAAACCGACGTGCATATGAGTGACGGAAAGACAGCTGATTTTGTCGAACCGAACCGTAAGTTACATCAAGCACTGGAAAAATCAGATGCCGTTTATACTTACTATGAGTTAGCGGATGGTATCCACACATGGAAGTATTGGCAGAATGACATGCGCCGTCTGCTTACCACGTTATTTGATTAAAATTTCTATTTTCTTTTTCTTTTGCTATACTAATGTAAATGCAGTTTATATCATTTATACCAAAACATATACTGGGAGGTTGTGTGAATGAAATACGGAATCGCTATTTTTCCTTCAAAAACTGTGCAGGACCAAGCCAATGCATTAAGAAAGCGTTACGATCCAAGGTACTCTTTAATCCCTCCGCATATTACATTGAAGTACCCGTTCGAGACCGGCCCGGAGGAAGTAGATGAAGTTGTGCAGACACTGCATCACATTGCCGAAAGTGTCGATCCTTTTTATATTCATATCAACAAAGTCAGCACTTTCGAACCGGTAACAAACACCATTTATTTAAAAATTGAACCAGTCGAACAATTAAAAGCACTGAATGAGCAGCTGCAGCAAGGAGTTTTTGAAAATAATCAAACACATTCATTTGTACCGCATATTACCATTGCACAGGACTTAGAGCACGATGAGTTCTCGGATATCGTAGGCAGATTAAAAATGGAAGGCTTTGCACTTCAAGATTATATTGACCGCTTCCAACTGTTATATGAATTAGAAAATGGCTCCTGGACAGTGTATGAAACATTTTTATTAGGAAAGGATTAACATATTCATGCTCGTGAAGACAGCTAAGACACCAGAAGAATTACAAGACGTCTACCGAATTCGCAAGGAGGTCTTTGTTGAAGAACAAAACGTCCCGCCAGAATTAGAAATCGACGCATTTGACCAATCAGCAACGCATTTTATCGCTTATGATGAAGAAACACCGGTTGCTGCCGCCCGCCTGCGAATCACAGATGAAGGTTATGGAAAATTAGAACGTATCTGTGTAGTGAAATCCCATCGCGGGAAGTCGATTGGCAAAAAGATCATGCAAAAAATGGAACAGGAAATAAACCAGCAAGGCTTTCATAAAGCAAAACTAAATGCACAAATACATGCACAGGATTTTTATCAAAAGCTGGGCTATGAGGTGACATCTGGAGAATTTATGGATGCAGGTATTCCCCATGTCACCATGATTAAAAATGTATAATGTTATGGATGAGGACGCTTATTTCTTTAAGGATAAGCGTCCTTTTTACATTTTTCCGCTCCTTCTGTACACAATATAGAATATAGTTGAAATGAAAAAGGAGCGTATCATATGTCTAGTTACTTAAGTATGTTTGCAGAACTAATTTTCGGCTTATTTGCTTTATTTATCATCACAAAGATATTAGGGAAAACACAAATCTCACAAATCACCCCATTTGATTTTATTTCTGCCCTGCTGTTGGGAGAATTAGTCGGGAATGCGCTATTTGACCCCAATGCCGGTATACCGGAAATAGCATTTGTTGTAGTCATTTACGGCTTTTTCTTATATGTGATTGAAATTATTTCCCAAAAATATAAACGAACCCGTCATATGCTTGAAGGAAGTCCAACCATTGTTATTCATCGTGGAAAGTTGGTTCGTGACATGATGAAAAAAACCAAATTGGACATTAACCAGCTGCAGCATCTGTTGAGAGAAAAAGAAGTCTTCTCTATCAGTGAGGTCGAATTTGCCGTCCTGGAAGCAAATGGAACAGTATCGGTTCTGAAAAAAGCAGATTATCAAACCCCTACACGTAAAGATTTAAAATTATCTCCTACCGATGTCACTTTACCAATCACGCTTATCAATGACGGAGAAATCATTAAAGACAATCTGGAAGAGAAAAACCTGCCTGTATCCTGGCTGGAAGAAACGATTCGTGAACAGGGATACAATGATATTTCGGAAATTTTTTATGCGGAATACGCAAAAGGAGAACCCTTATACATTGTTCCTTTCTATAATCGAAACCACCTCAAGTATGACGATCTTGACTGATGTGGTTTTTTGCTAAAAAAGAAGCATTCCTCTATAAAGGAGTGCTTCTATCATACATATTTATTAACATGTTTTCCTTTTCCGGTAAGCAATGATGCATCCAATGGTACATTCAAAGGTTTCTGAGGCTCAGGCCGATTGCGGTAAAAACGGTCGTAAGTTGCATTTAATTCTTGATGTCTCCGTTCAAGTTGAACTTTAAAAGGAGCTTCCACATGATCAGCTTTTTTCTGGGCCGGCTGTATTCTCTGATGATAATCAACATACTGTGAAGTCTGGACCGGAAGTATATATCCCATCCTCTCCACCTCCTTCGTGTAGTCACCTATATATACCCTTTCTCAGAAAATTGAAACCGTTTTTTATATATTATATACAAATATTTTCCGTTTGTATAGTCAGAATTTTATTTTAATTGATTTAGTTATTCACCTTGGCTACACACGCCCACACCAACATAGTAAAGACACATATCCTGTAAGGAAAGTAAATTCAAATTGTGAAAGGAGCAATTTCTCATGGGTTGTGGAAAAAGTTACGATACCGGAAGTTGTGTTGTAGATATTTTAAAAGATATTGTTGATGCTCAAAATGACATTGTAGAAAATTGCTGTGATACGAGCTGCGAACAATCAATTAACGACCTTTTATGTACCAATGAGGTAACCAATGATTTAGACACCGTACCTGTTATTTTATACTGCAAGGATTGTAAACCTTTTAAAGGTTTCGGCACAACAAAAAACCATCACAACAAAATGAATCCAATCTTATCCAGCTTTATTTTCAGAGTAAAGAAAGTAGATAAAGATAATTGTGCTATTCTTGAATTATTACTCAGTGATGGGGAAAGCTGCGGTTATGACCAAATGAAGGATCCGACAGAGCAAAATACAGAGGATTTGGAAGCAACAGGTATTTGTATTACTGTCGATCTAAACTGTTTCTGCCATGTTACCTGCTTGCCGGCAATCAGAGCATTTCACTAAACACAAGGAAACATGTTTGTAACAGACAATAGTAAAACGAAAAAGACACCATCCAGGTAATAGCAGCCTGGACGGTGTCTTTTAAAAACCCAATAATTGAATATTTTCAATATCTTGCATCGGGATTTTAATGCTGTTTTTCCGGGTACTTAATTGCAAAAGCAAAATATCTTTTTCTTTTTCTCGGATAATTCCCCGATATTTCTTCTTAGAATTTACAGTGACTTCACATTTTATTGGCGGAGCAAACTCAGAGCGGTTTGTTAAATAATCAATTTTTTCGCTGATTGTCATTTCCATAAATTTCTTCTTACTTGATTGTTGTTCCTCTTTTGGTTTAGCGTTATCAACATGGCTTCTATTAGGTTTGGAAGGAGCTTTTTTTACAGGCGGTACATGACTTGAATCTGTTTTTCTTTCTCTTCCGGAATCACCAAAATAATGCTCCTGCATTGGTGCTGCAGATTCTTTCAATTGAGGTTGACTAATATAAAGTAAAGGAGATTGCGCTTTATTTTTATTGGTCATCGGTCCTGACACCCTTTCTCAGCTTATCTTGTATAGTGTATGAACCTATAATTTGTTTTGTGTCAAACGCGTCATTGCTCTTTTTTCCAGAGAAAAAGGACTGCCCAATACAGGACAATCCTTTTCAACGAAACGTTTAAATTAAATAGCTCATAAATGCTGTTGCCATTCCAAAGTAAATCAGGGTTGAGATAAGATCATTAATAGTTGTGATAAAAGGTCCTGACGCTACCGCAGGGTCAATATGCAACCGATTCATTATCATCGGAATCACTGCACCTGCCAATGTTGCTACTAAAAGAGAACCCGTAATAGATAAACCTAAAAGAATGCCTAAATAAATATTGCCTTGCCAGATAAAAATAATAGCAGCAAGAATAAGTCCACAGAATAATCCATTGATTAACCCTGTTAAAGCTTCCCTGCCCAAAAGTTTCCATTTACCTGTGTTTTCAAACTCACCAGTTGCCATTCCGCGTACAGCTACAGCAAGTGCCTGTGTTCCTGAATTACCAGCTGTTCCTCCAATCAAAGGTATAAAAGCAGCTAAAATAGCTACTTGTTCTAAGGTTTCTTCAAAACTGGCAATCAAAGTAGCCGTTAACATACCTAAGAATAACAAGATAACCAGCCAAGGCAATCTTTTTCTTGCAGAACGAATCGCTGTGTCGTCTTTAATATCCGTGTTAGATACCGCCGCCAATTTGGAATAGTCCTCACTTGCCTCTTCTTCCATAACGTCTAAAATATCATCGACAGTAATAATACCAAGAAGATGGTCTTGAAAATCAACTACTGGAAGTGCAAGAAAATCATAATCTCTAAACATCTGTGCAACATCTTCCTGGTCTTTTGCAACAGATACAGCAACCACTTTTGTACTCATGATTTCTTTAATCTGTGTATCGCTATCCGCAATAATCAAATCCCGGATAGATAAAACACCGACTAAATGTTTATCATCATCGAGGACAAACAAATAATAAATGGTTTCTGCATCTGGCGCTTCTTTTTTCAACTGCCCCATTGTCTCAGCAACGGTCTGCTTTTCAAAAAGGACAACATATTCTGTGGTCATGATACTGCCGGCAGTTTTTTCTTCGTAATGCAGCAGCTGTTTAATATCATCCGCAGATTCTTTATCCATGATGGTTAAATAACTGACCACTTTTTCTTTATCCAATTCATTTAAAATATCGACGGCATCATCGACAGGCATCTCTGCAAAAATCATCGCAGCATATCTCGGATCCATCTCCTCAAAAAACGCCGTTACATCATCTAAATCAATATTAATTAATATCTCTGACATTTCTTCAGGAGATAAATACGTGTATATCTGCGCTCTATATTCTGCCTCCTGCTGCTGGAAAAATACAGCCTGATCATATGGATGAATTTCCAGAAATTCTGTCCGAAACTCCTCCAAGTTCTCCATATCCAGTGCTTCTTGCACTTTATCAATATGTTCCTGAAATTGCTCTTTATATTGAGCATCGTATTGATCGGTTCTCATCGCAAATCCTCCTTTCTTTCAACGGTTTGTTTATTCTTACACATCCTACCCTATTTTACAAGATGCGAAACAAATAGCAAGTCCAAGCAATATGAAAAAGAATACGTTATACTGTTACTTACACACAAAATGAAGGAGGATCTACGATGCAATTTGATATAATCGGTGATATACATGGGTGTTACGATGAACTTTTGGATCTGCTCAAGCAGCTTTGCTATCAGCAGAAAAATGGGCAATATTCTCATCCGGAAGGAAATAAGCTTGTATTTTTAGGAGATCTGACAGACCGCGGACCAAACTCCATCGCAGTTATCCAGCTTGTCTATCAGTTAGTCATCGAACAAAAAATAGCTTATTATGTACCGGGAAATCATTGTAATAAACTATACCGTTATTTTTTAGGAAATCAAGTGCAGAAAAAACATGGGCTGGAAACAACCGTCGCTGAATGGGAGAAATTGGATATAAATCAAAAAGAAGATGTCCAGGAGAAGTTTATGACCCTTTATGAAAAAGCACCGTTATATTTATATTGTAAAGATATGAAGTTTATCGTTGCCCATGCTGGAATAAAAGAAGGCTTTATCGGACAGAACAATTCCCGCGTAAAGTCATTTGTTCTCTATGGAGACGTTACCGGTAAAACGGATCATCACGGGAAACCGGTTCGCCGGGACTGGGCTAAGCATTATCATGGAGAATTCTGGATTATTTATGGGCATACACCTGTTTTAGAACCGCGTCAAATCAACCAGACCATCAATATAGATACAGGCTGTGTCTTTGGAAATAGGCTGACCGCTTTTCAATTTCCAAAACAAAACATTGTTTCCGTACCTTCTAAACAGCCGTTTCAGTCTGATCGTTTTACGGATTTTACGTAGGAGGAACAGTCAGTTTTTTCATACAGTTGACCATATCTAATGGGAGTGGACAATCAAAACGCATTCTTTTTTTCGTAAATGGATGTACCCATTCCAATGCTGCACAATGGAGAGCTTGCCGCTGTATGTCATCTGTTTTGCCCCCATAGAGGTCGTCTCCGAGAAGCGGATGACCAAGATGACTGAAATGAACACGGATTTGATGTGTTCTTCCAGTTTCCAGCTGCACACGTAAGGAAGAAGCCCTTGTATGTGAAGAAACGGTTCGGTAATGGGTGATGGCCTCCTTGCCCTTCTCCTTATTCACTTCCCGTTCAATAATGGAAGCTTCCTTGCGGGCAATCGGTGCTTGGATTGTTCCGGCAGAAGGCTCTATTTTTCCTGTTATCATTGCTTCATAGACACGATGAATCTGGTGCTTTTTCTGCGCTTCTGATAATAAAGCATGGGCATAGCGATTTTTTGCAACCAGAACAAGACCAGACGTGTTTTTGTCCAACCTTGTCACGATGTGTACAGTGGCTGGATGACCTGAAGCATTGTAGTAGCTTTGAATACCATTTGCTAAAGAAGTATAACGGTCATTCATACCTGGCATACAAGCCTGACCGGCAGGTTTGTCAATAACTAAATAGTCGTCATCCTCGTAAACAATAGTCAACTCCATCTCCGTTGCTTCAATATGGCCGGAAGTTTCATCCGGAAAAATGACCGTCAATTGATCATGTAAATGAAGTATTTCTTTCATATGCGCTTCTTTTTCATTGAGCAAACATTTGCCGCCCTGTTTTCTTATAGCAGTCAGCAATCTTCTTGAAAAATGCAGTTTCTTGTGTAAAAAATTCTTCATTGTCATCTGGGCGCCTGCATCATCAATCACCCAGCTTTTTTGTATATTTGCTGTCATTATTTATTCTACCTCGGTCACAAAGGAATCTCTCACACGATGCCAGAAAGGAAACTGTCTAAAACGGGCAAAACGGATTTTTTCATCTGCTACACGGCATTGTATGGATTTTACTTCATGATAATTTTTCGTGAAATGGTCAATTTGAATTAAAAAGGAATTGTCCACCATCGGTTTTAGAAAACATGTATGATGTTTCGGCAAAACTAACGGCGAACCGATTGTACGGAAAACACGGTTATTAATAGAAGCGTTTTCCGTTATTTGAATTGCCTCCAAAGACGGGTGAATAATCGCTCCTCCAAGGGCCTTATTATAAGCAGTACTTCCAGATGGCGTGGATATACATATACCATCTCCCCGGAACGTTTCGAAATGTTCTCCCTTTAATTCCACATCCAAGACAACAGAAGAACCATCTGCTGTTTTAATCATTGCTTCATTCAGAGCAAGGTGCCTGTCTTCTTTTTTGCCTAAATCATCACGGATAATGACTTCCATTAATGGATATTCCACTGTTTGGAATGGCGTATTGGCAACTTCAACCAAGAGCTTCTCTACTTCTTCCTGCGTCCAATCTGTATAGAATCCTAAATGCCCGGTGTGCACACCGATAAAAGCCGTCTCTTGCAAACGATGGAGATAGCGATGGAAAGCCTCCAAAAAGGTACCGTCACCGCCCACAGAAATAACCAGGTCAGGTTCTTCTTTATGATACTCCAATCCGAAAGACTCCAAATAATGGCGCATCATATTTTTTAATTTATTGGACCGCTTGTCTCCTCTGGCAACAATTTTAAACTTCATTATATTTTCCCGTCCTTTATCTATGATTTCCGATGAAAAACACGTTGCGCTTCATGGATTTCACTTCTGATTTTTGACATTTCTTCATCCAGCTTAAATGCAGCTTCAGCAGCTTTTTGCAGCCGCAGCTTAACCTCTGAAGGTAAATTCCCTTCATATTTATAATTTAATGAGTGTTCATTGGTTGCCCAAAAATTCATCGCAAGTGTACGTATTTGTATTTCTGCTAGAACAATAATTCTTCCGGTTACTGTTTCTACCGGATATTCAATAATCATATGATAAGACCTGTAGCCACTTTCCTTTTTATGAAAAATATAATCTTTCTCATCAATAATCTGAAAGTCATTACGCTTTCTGAGCATTTCGACGATGGGATAAATATCATCAACGAATTGACATACCACTCTAATTCCTGCGATATCTTGTAATGTATCTAAATTCTCAAGAGGAATTTGCCGTTCACGCGCTTTTTCAATAATGCTCGGTATCGGCTTGACTCTTCCTGTAACAAATTCAATTGGTGAATTACTGGATTCTCTCTCATATTCTGATCGAATTCCTTTTAACTTCACTTTTAATTCTTCGACCGCCTGTTTATACGGCGCCAACGTTTTTCCCCAATCCATCGAACATCACCCTATATGTAAACTAATATCATCTTCTTTATTTTATCACAGAGTGCCCGTACAACAAAGAAAAGCGACAGTACCTCTTATTTAATACTCCCGCTTCAATTAAATATTATATGACTAATTACTGCATAGTAAAAATCAAATATAAAATAATTCTTTACTTTTTGATGTCCTCTGTATACTTTTGTTGAAAATACTAACCATAAGATTTTAAGATTCATTACAAAATGCCTCAAAATGTCTATTGTAAATCCATTCCATAATAAGTAACTATAAAAAAATGCTCAATCGTAATAATTTCGATAGCAGGTATTATTTTTAAATTTTATTTCCAAAATAGCCTCCTAATACTCTTACGATGCTTAATGATGAACTTATTTATTTTTAAAACAGTTACTGTGCAGTTCTCTTTGGTTACTTTAGAGAATTTAGATATCTCCTTCAAAGTTTGCTTGATAATCATTTAAAAAAACTTGAACGCTAAGAGCGGAACGATTTAACAAGTTTTTAATATCGTTTGTTACAAGCTTATTGCTGTCCTCTAGGTATGCACCTGCAATATTAGCAAGGTCATATGCTCGCCATGATGGGGTCCCTCTTTCCAGAAGAATTTCATAATATTCTTTTTGTGGGACTTGATTATAATAAATTGACTGATTTAGAATATCCGATAAATATTTTGCAATTTCCTCATAACAAACTGCATCAGATCCTGTTAATGTATATATTTTTGAAATATGACCGTCTTCCGTTAAAACTTTAGCAGCTATTTCTGCAATATCACGTATGTCAACTAAAACATATTTATCAGAACTCATAAGAGCTGAAAAAGCACCTTTTTTGCAACTGAATCACTTGAACGCAACAAATTTTGCATATACAGTTGCGGACGAAGGGATGTACAATCCATCTTTGAATTTCTTAATTTTTTTCTATATTTGCGTGCCAGCACATTAAACTGATTGGCGAATCTTCAGAGGCAGTAAAAGCTGACAATTTCACTATATGCTTGACGCCAGATAACTCAGCGATTTTTATTACGTTTTCATGTTGTTCAACTTGGTCAGGATTATCCCGGCCAGCTAAAAAAGAAGTTCCACACCTTTAACTGCCTTTTTCAAAGTTTTCCTATCTTCAAATGTACCTTCTGTCATCTCTAGTGATGAATTGTGAAAATCTTTAAAAGCATTTTTATCTCGCACAAAAACTCGTACAGGCACATTCATGTTTAAGAGATGTTCAACAACTAAACTGCCAATTTGCCCGATCGCTCCTGTGATTAAAATCATGCGGATGATCCTCCAGAAAATACCGAATTATTATATTTAAATTGTAGTTTTTTGGTAAACGAGAATTGTTGAACACGATATGGACAAACAATTTATACGGATATTCATCGATACATCTATTATACACAACTCAAAATATTGAATAGGGTAGCCAACATTATTTTAATTCGTTTGAAATTTTATCTGCATAATCCATTATATACATTTTAAACTTTTCAATTTCACTTATTTTTTGTTGGGTTTTAACGCCTGCTATAGATAATGAAGCTACGATATTGTTATTTGAATCTGTTATTGGTGCTGCCATACTTATAGCACCTTCTATCGGATCGTCTATTCCAACTGAAATATTATTTTTTTTGACTTCATTTACTTCATCTATGAATTTTTCTTGATCAGTTATCGTGGCTGAAGCATACTTCAATAACGGGGTAGCGTTAATATGATTAACAATATTTGATGTAGATTGATAAGCTAAGAAAACTTTTCCGAAATTACCATATGTTATCGGGTATTTTTGCCCAGGCTGAGCAAATACTCTCAACGTATTTGTCCCTTCTACTGTTTCAATAATTATAATTTCATTATTTTCTAAAATAGCTAGCTGAACCGTATCTCCTGTAAGTCTGCTTAACTCTTCCATTTGTCCTATCGCAAGTTCTCTTATTTCATTCTCTTTTTTCAAATTAGAACTTAACTCAAGAATCTTATAGCCCAATGAATACTTATCTGTAGTAATATCTTTCTTTACCAAACCACGGCTTTCTAAGGTTTGTAATAATCGATGTAATGTACTTTTTGTAATATCTAATTGCTGACCTAACTCTCTTATTGTTTTAATATCTGACTGACCTAATGCTATTAATATATCTATCGCCTTATCTACGGAGGATACAGTTGTTTGTTTTTCTTTTTTTACACTCATAGATTATCACCCTTTTCAAAACATACTCCCCCACGGTTTCCCTTGGCCCATCTTTATAAATATCATCAAGAAAAGAATTACCAAGGGAAACTCTAAGCAGTGAAACACCACTCCTTATAAGGGTTAGTATACAGTGTATAAACTCAATTAAGCAAGTTTAGAAAGTAGCATTAAGTTTCCTCTTTATACTAATAGCCATAAGTCTTTCTTACTTGTTCAAATGCTGACGGTTCCAAATCTTGCGGTTTTTGATAAGAAACATCTCTGCTTACTGTCAAATTATATTTCTGATGTAAATCAACCATCATTTCTAATGTTTTAATTGACCCAACATTTGTATCGATGATAGGTATATTTTGCAATTCACTTGGTATATTTTCTTTTTCAAAAAATGCTGCTAAAACCGTGCATCCATTGATGATTACATCTGCTCCTTGACTCCTGAATTCTTTAATATGCTCTATAATACGTTCTTGACTTTTCTCTGGGTATTTTTTAATATCTTCTACTCCCATATCAACAGATTTTATTCCAACACATTCCGTATCTAATTTATTTTGTTTAAATAAATCATACGTTATTGCATCAGCTCGTGGTGTATCTGTTAAGAATGCAAAGCGTTGCCCCAATTGCCTGGCCAAAAATATATTAGGGACGGAACCGCCTATAACTGGTATATCAACAAGTTCTTTAGCTTCTTTTACCCCAGGTTCAAAAATGCAGGAAACAAATACTCCATCAAAACCTTCTTTTTCTGCTTGATAAATTCTTTCTACAATATCAGGTACTATTAATGATTGAAAGTATGCATGCCGGATAAAAGGAAGACCCCTATCTAAATGTTCAACAACAATGGAAGTGTCTTCACGTGTAACACTCTCTATAACATTAGATATTTTCTCATCATAAGCATCCGTAGCAAATGGGTTAATTACGAGTAATTTCAATTTTACACCCCGCCTTTTTATAAAACTTTAAATTTTAATCTTTTGTGATTTTTCCTGATATCTACATTATTCACACAAATTTATATTCTATAATGCTTTAAAACTGTTCAGAGACTGTTTTAGGCTCCATAAAATGAAGAATGTAACCTGGTCCACCTGCTTTTGAATCCGTACCAGATAATTTGAACCCGCCAAATGGATGATAGCCTACTATTGCTGCTGTACATCCACGGTTAAAATATAGATTTCCTACATGGAATTCTTTGCGTGCTTTTTCAAGATTGGTGCGATTATTAGATATAATAGACCCTGTCAATCCATAATCTGTATTGTTTGCAATGTCAATAAGCTCATCGATAGAAGTCCCTTTTGTAAAAGCGACTACTGGTCCAAATATTTCTTCTTGCATAATACGTGATTCAGGATCTGCATCTGCAAAGATTGTTGGTTTAATAAAATATCCTTTTTCTTTATCGCTGGTTCCCCCAAATACAAGGCGGGATTCTTGCTTTCCAACTTCAAGATAATTACTGATTTTATCAAAAGCTCCAACATCACATACAGGTCCCATATAAATATCAACACTTTCAGGGACACCGACCGTCAACTCTTCTGTCAATATTCTTACTTTCTCAAGTACTGTATCATAAACATCCTCGTGAGCAACAACCCTTGAGCAAGAAGCACATTTCTGGCCGCTGAATCCAAATGCAGATTGAACAATTGATTCAGCAGCAAGATCTAAATCAGCTTCACGATCTACTATGATTGTATCTTTTCCGCCCATTTCAATTGCTGTTTTTTTCAAGAAATTTTGTCCCGGTTGAACCTTTGCCGCTTTTTCATATATACTTATGCCCACCTCTTTTGAACCGGTAAAGTTAACAAAATGAGTTTTAGGATGTTCAACAAGATAATCTCCAATCTCTCCTCCACTGCCAGGAAGAAAGTTTACAACACCCGGCGGCATGCCTGCTTCTTCAAGTATTTCGATAAATTTAAACCCTGTAATCGGAGTTAAGCTAGCTGGTTTTAAAAGGATTGTATTTCCAGCTACCATCGGGCCAACGGTTGTTCCCGCAAGGATGGCATAAGGAAAATTCCATGGAGAAACTGTAACGCCTACTCCCATAGGCAAATAAGTAAACTGATTATTTTCAATCGGCCGATTTTTAACATCTACTCCATCTTTATATTGAATCATTTGCCGTCCATAATACTCCATAAAATCAATGGCTTCCGATACTTCACCATCTGCTTCTTTCCAAGGTTTTCCTAACTCATAGACAATCCATGCAGAAATTTCATGTTTACGACGACGGGTGATTGCTGCTGCACGAAACAATACATTGGCTCGAGCGCCCGGATCCCATGCACTCCATTTTTTAAATGCACGCTCTGCTTCTTCCATCGCCTGGTCTACATGATTTTGCGTAGCTTTGGATACTGTACCAATCACTTCATCATGTTTAGCTGGATTGACGGATGTAATTTTATCAGTTGTTGTAATGCGCTCTCCTCCAATAATCAATGGATAATCCTTACCTAACTCACTCGCTACATAAGTCAATGCATTTTCAAATGCTTCTATATTTTTGGCATCTTGAAAGTCTGTTGAAGGTTCCGCAGTATATGGGGCAACCATAAGATCACTCCTTCAGAATATAATAATCTATTTACATTGTTTTAGCCTTTTATTCCATCAAGTTACAATGAGTCCTTTCGAGAATTCTTTATATTTACCCATCAGTTCAAACGCTACTTCTAAACTATCTTCCACATTAAAAGAGGCACGATCAAAACCTAACATCTCTTTTAAAATTTTTTGTGTGTATTCCGGATAAACGACTGTTCCATCATCCTCGATACGTTCAATTCCATCAATTTTATTACAGTCTTCATTAATTTTTATTGCTTCATCAACTGTAATATCATCAGGCAGTGCCAATTCTGCACCTTCTTTACTTAACATAACTGGATAACCGCCTGGAAGTCCATGTGGTGCGGGTGCATGCATAAATGTCGGTGTTGGATTAAGTAACGCATACATATTTCTTATTGTTGAATTTGCAGATACAGTTGTAAATTCCGTGTAAGGAGGATATAACTTCACGGCATCCCATAATAACTGATCTGTATCAAATTGCTCTGTAACATCATTATCCTGTACAAGTACTTTTACATAATAAGGACCTTTTTTATATCCAGCTTCTCTTGGATAAACCCACCAAACATGATGAGCTACCAGATATACTTTTACAACATCAATGGATACATTTAAATCACGAGATACTTTTGTACGTACGGCAGCTTCAATTACATCAACGTTCCCTATACCAATAGTAGGCGCCAAACCTACTTTATCTAAAGCAGGGTTTGTCATATCGGACAAAGCTGTATTGATAACATGAGGGTTTACACCAGATTTTTTAACCGCTTTCATTAATTGATGAATTAAACCGAGTTGAGCAGGCAGCCATGCACCAAGACTTGCTGAACTAAGTTTTTTATATTGCTCTTCTGGAAGTTTTCTGATTACATGCCACGTCTGTAAAACAGCACAATTAATAATAAGATCTGGCTTTTCTTCTTTAATCAATTCAGCAGTAGTATCAACATTTACTAAGTCCACTTGTTTAAATGTTACTTTAGGATATAGCTTAAATACTGCCGCTCCAATTACAGCATTGTTGACTCTCCTTTCACTAACTTCCTTATTAACATCACAAACTACTAATTCTGGGCATTTGGGATCTCTTACTAAAAATTCCAGTATGTGAGTTCCAACTTCTCCCAATCCAAAAAGCATTACTTTACTCATTTTTTAACCTCCATTTATTTTTAGGACAGCGTCCTATTTTTATTTTATACTACAATAATTTTCCGAAAATAGCAAGTCTTTTATTTATTTCTGTTAATTAATATTTACTTTTTCAGTTTCTTCTGTCACATTCTGCATTTCATTATCTGTTTGATTTACTTCATTTGTATTCCACATGAACAAACCTGTATACCCATATACAATGGAAATAAAGATAACTAAAAGATTGTACCAGGCAAAAGGCAAGTAAGATAAAGTACTAACACCTAGTACAGCCGATACAAATACCCCTCCGTCCACCCATGGAAATAGTGGAGATGTAACTGTAGCTCCTGCTTCTGTATTTCTAGACAACACGGTCTTATCTATTTTCATTTCTTCATAATTTTTTTCTGTAATCTTACTGCCAGTTATTATTCCCACATAAGTAGATCCTCCGAAAGCAGTTCCGAATAATGCAGTACTCATAGTTGCTGTTGTTAGCCTTCCTTTACGCTTGTTAATCCATGATGACATAATATTAGTAAGCACTTGAAGAATACCTATCTTGTCCATTAACCCTCCTAACCCAAGTGCTAATAAGATAATTAATATTACATCAAGCATGAACATAATCCCACCTCGGTTTAAAAGCTCATTAATGATTAAATAATTAGATTCTGCTGAATAGCCTTCATAGATAGCCATGAATGATTCATTTATTGATTTCTCTTGAAACAGTACAGCCCATATGGATCCTAATAATGCACCAAAAGCGATTGTTGGAACTGATGGTTTTTTCATCATTAACAAAACGATAACAATCAGCGCAGGTATTAACATATACCATTGAATGTTAAAAAACTCCTGAAGAGCCGCTTGAGTTTCTTCAGCTTGTACCATACTCACCGATCCGTCGACATAAAAAAAGCCGACGATTATAAATAGAATACTAGTTATAACGAATGCAGGAATGGTAACATAAAACATTGACTTAATATGTTTTATGATATCTACATTACTTAAACTGGATGTTAAAACGGTTGTATCAGATAACGGAGAGATTTTATCCCCCATAAAAGCACCCGATATCAGTGCCCCAGCAGCAAGTGGAAGAGGGATCCCGAAACTTTGGGCAACTCCCATCATTGCGATACCAGCAGTACCTAACGTCCCCCAAGACGTACCAGTAGCAATACTGGTAACCATACATAATATCATCGCCGCGAAAAGAAATATTGATGGATGAATGAAATTGGTTCCGTAATAAATGAGAGTAGGCACTATACCACCAATAATCCAAGTTCCAATTAAAGCCCCAACGGTTATTAATATCAAAACACCTTGGAGACCTTTTGAAATTCCTTCTTGTATCCCTTCCTGTAATGAATCATAATTATTTCCGAGATATAACCCAAACAGTATCATAAATGTCCAAACGAGTATCAAAGCCATTGCTACCGGGATTTCAAAAACCATTATCGATAAAAGCATTATGGCGGTAAAAACCAATAACATTCCGATGATTTCTAAACCGTTTGGTATACGTGCCTCTTTTTTAGGTGACTTCATGTTTATTACACCTGCCTATGTTTTTTATTCTCAAATATTCAAGCATATATTTTATAACTGATTGTTTAACTTACAATACTAATTCTAAAAAATCACAAAAAATTCCCTTATTTTAATTTATATTTTTCCACCGACCTATTGTTTATCTCTTATGTTATATTTCCAAGCTTTATCTTCATCCATCATTTTTTTTACAGAATAAATAGTTAAAAACTGTACAAAGATAATCGGGATTCCCATTAGACCTGATAGAACTTCAAGCGGAGCTAAACCACCTATTCTCATAAGAATTAACGTAACCATTGTTAAAATGATCGCTACGATAATGGTTAATGTTTTCGAAGGTTCTTCTTCACTCATATTTTTAGTACTTGTGTACGATGCGATTGTATAGGTTGTAGAATCTAAAGTTGTAGCTAAAAAAATGGTTGTTATAAAAATAAAGACAATAATAGCTATTATTCCTAATGGTAAAGAAGATAAGATTTCTGGAATAGCTAACATTGGATCCTCTTTGGCAATATCTAAGACGGGGATATCTCCATTTATATATCTATGAACACCAAGGCCTCCAAGCACTCCAGTAACAACCCAAGAAACAAGAGTTGGTGCTAATAAATACGTTAAAATCATCTCTTTAATTGTCCTGCCTCGGGATATTTTCGCTATAAATACACTCCCTAACATCCCCCATGTTGAATTGTAAGCAATCCAAAACACTGTATTTCTTTCCATAAAAGAAGTTTCTCCTAAATTTAATGAATTTGTATATAGAGACATATCAATGTAATGTTTAAATAAAAAACTGATGTTTTCTGTAAAATAATTGATAATGAAAATGCCAGGACCTACAATCATGATACACAATGCAAAAACACCAGCCAGATACATATTAAAAGTACTTAATTTTTTAATTCCTTTATCAATCCCCAAATAAGCGCTTATAGTAAACAATAGGACCCATACAATAATTACCAGTAACGTTAATCCAAATGTTACTTCCACATCAAAAAGTGAAGCCAAGCTGTAAGTAACAAGTGGAGTCGAAAACCCTAAAGTAACAGAAGCTCCGGATAAAATACTCAAAAGAAAAATTATATCAAGAATTTTTCCTCCTATTCCGTCAATAATTTTATCTCCTAAAACAGGACGGCAAGCTTCAGAAATTCTCAATAGGGGCTTCTTACGAACATGTAATACATAGGCTATGGCTGGCGCAGCCACTACAAAGATAGAAAAGATTAAAGGACTCCAAATAAACATACTGTATGAACTTCCCCACAAGAGTGCTTCTGTTGACTCGGGGGTAACCCCTGCTGGCGGATCCAATGTCACATCCGTCCATTGAATTATACCCGTACGCATGACGGTAGACCCCAAACCAGTGGCTATTAATATAGAAGCATATTGAAAGAGGGTAAATCTCGGCTTATCCTGAGGTTTACCTAAAACAACATTTCCATATTTAGAAAATGAAAAGAATAAAGTAGCAATGAATAATATAACTGCGTACCAAATATAACCCCAAGAAAATACTTGTACAATATAATCAAAAATACTATTTAATATGTTAAGAGATTTAGATTCAAATATTGAAAAAAGTATACTTACAATAGAAATAATTAAAATAGAAGGTACAAGAATCCTATAGTCTGATATCCCTTTTCTACTTCTTACATCTACTTTTTTATTCATCGAAAGCCTCCAGCTTTTGACTTTTAGTATGTGACAGTATTAGTTATTATTGGTACTGACAGGTAATTGTCAAACCACATTTAGATTTACATATTCAACACACAGGGAGTAAACTAATTTATTAAATCTTCTCTCCTCTTATTTATCATTCGAAATCTAGGTTTCAAGATACTTACCAAAGTCCAATAGTCTTATGAAACAGAAAGGAAAAAGTTACTATATAAAATATTGATTCATAGAAAATAAACCGTTTAAGTAAAATTGAATAGAATATTCTTAATTCTATAATTTATAAAGGCTCGGAGATTTATGAGGAAATCAATAATTTACATATCAATCTTCCCTTGTTTCTTGTAGGTAACAGCTCAATCCCCAAGCCATGAGAACGAAATTTCATTATTATTTAATCAAAACAGAAAATAATATTTTGTGAATTCGAAACCATCCGTATTATTTTACTTTATTTACCATTGATTAAAAATTGTATTTGAATGATTCACTTGAGATTATTGGTTATCATACTTGAATATCCATTACAACAAATTTATCATAAATTTGCAGCAACATGCGCTCCCTCACTAATAGCATCGTGTAATCGCCTCGGAGCAACACTGTCTCCAATTTGGTGTAATTTCACTTCAGGTAAAGAAGATTTTATATTTTCATACAGGATATTATCTCCTTCTTCAAAACCAACTAAAACAACGAGTGCATTATCTTCTACTATTCTGTCCTCATTCGAAAATATATCTTTTATCACAAGCTGATCATTTTGATCAACAGTTAATTCCTTATTCGGAAGATGCATAATTTTATTCTTCCCTAAAAGACTATACATCTCAGCTTTTCGCATATCATCTAATTTATCGCTAATAGACCAATGTGGTGTAACAATTTCTACTTTTTTAGCCCCTTCTTCTGCTGCAAAAAGTGCTGCACTCGAACCTCGATAAACCCCTTCACGATCATAAACAATTACCTTCTTATCAGAAGAAATAGGAATTTTTCTACTTAATATTTCTGTTTCTGTCACAACATTAGTGTTTTTCTGGAATGGATTAAATTGTATTGAACCAATTGCCAATATTACCACGTCTGGATTATAATCAAGGATAGATTTTGTTGTTCCATTAAAATTTGTTTTTACTTGAACTCCTAGTCTGACTAGTTCTTCCTTCAACCAATTTACATGTAATCCATAATGCGGTCTCTCTTTAGAAACGGAAGTCAATAATACTTTTCCACCTAACTGATCAGAACTCTCTAAGAGGATAACTTCATTGTCTTTTTCAGCTGAAATACGTGCGGCTTCCATACCTGCAGGTCCTCCACCAATAATTATTACTTTTTGCTTTTGCGCAGATGTCTTTTTAATTTCGAGAGAATCATCTGCAATAGCAGGGTTCACTGTGCAAATCATAGGCATTCCTGAATATAACCTTCCAATACATCCTTCACTACAAGCAATACATGGGCGTATTCGGGAAAACTCTCCTTGTTCTGCTAATTTTGGCATGTCTGGGTCTGCGATGATTGCTCGTGTTATTCCGACTAAATCACATTTTTCTTGTAGCAATGCCTCTTCTGCTTGGTACGGATCAAGAATCCTTCCAGCTACCATTACAGGAACGGAAAGATGCTCTTTCATCATTTCAGCAAGTTCATTATTAAGTCCTCGTTCAAAAGTATCTCCAGGCACTGTTGCAGCCTGTGTTTTATAATTTGCGTTTGTACTTCTGCCAATATTAAACAAATCGATACATCCTAATTGATCCAGCCTTGTGGCAATTTTTAGCATATCTTCTCGATCAAGGCCCAATGCATCAGTCATAGGATCTCCAGTCATACGAAAACAAATAATAAAATCTTCAGAAACCGCAGATCTCACAGTTTCAACTACTTCAATACTAAATCGCATTCTTCCTTCGAAGTCCCCACCATAACGATCGGTACGATTATTTAATTTTGGACTCCAAAACTGTTCAATCAGATGTCCTCCGAAAGAAGTAACTTCAATACCATCCCATCCACACGATTCTAAACGTTTGGCTGCGTTTGCGAAATCTTGAATCAAAGAAGGAATTTCATCCGTACGCATAACATGTGGGATCTCATTGTGAACTCCTTCTGGAACTGATGAGGGAGCGGAAATGGGTTTTCCGTCAATAACAGATGTTCCACGTCTTCCCATATGAGTTGCTTGAGAGATAAGTAGCGCACCATGATTGTGTACACGATCGGCAAGATCTTTAAACGCTGGTTCATTTCGTTCATCCCAAAGACTTATTGAACCGTAAGAAGCTGAAGAATCTTTTTGTACAGAAGCGGATCCAAATGCAATAATAAGCCCTGTTCCTCCTTCCGCTTTCCTTTCGAGATAACGGGTATGTTCTTCATATAACAATCCATCTGCTTCCCACCCTACTGCATGTGCAGCAGAAACAATTCGATTCTTCAACTCTTTTTTACCGATTGTCAAAGGACTAAATAACTTCTCTAACTTTGTTTCTGTTGTAATATTCATCTTTGTATATGCCTCCCTCTATCTGTTTAAAATTTTTATCAAGAAAAATAAAATAATACTAGCTAGCGAACTATTTATCACTTACTACTTCTTGAATAGAGAACTTTCTTGAAAACACGTAAAAATGTATTTAATTCATAATTATAGAAGCTCTTGTTATTTCTCTGGACACAGACTTATTAAGAGCTGTTTCCAATTCTTCAAATTTGAATGGCTTACCAACTATCTCCTCAAATGGATATTTGTCAATATTTTCAGATAAAAACTGCAAGGATTTATTTAAATACTGAGGATCATAACGAGAAAGTGATATTATCTGGATTGATTTTTTTATAGGCAAACTTGGATCAAAAGGAATCGATCCTTCTGCCAGATTTCCAATACTGACATATTGACCCCCTATTCTAATTAAATGAAGGCCCTCATTAAAAGCAGGAGCTACACCGGTTAATTCCATTGCTATATCTGCACCTCTACCATTTGTCAATTCATAAACCAAGGCTGAACGTTTTTCAACTGTATCGTACTCATTCATATCTATGACATAGTCCGCGCCAAATCTTTTTGCCATTTCTAAACGATTTTGCACGCTGTCAATTACTATCGTCTTGGCACCAAATTCTTTAGCGAGAGCTGAAGCATTTAGTCCTAAACCACCGGCTCCTTGTATGACTATTGAATTACCATACTTAAGATTTGCTTTTTCAATTCCAAAATATACTTGTGATATAGCACAGTTTGCACTTGCAGCAACGGAATCCGGAATATTATCTGGTACTTTGTAAAAATGCTGATCAGGATGAATATAATAATGAGTAGCAAATGTTTTATGGAAATGTGGATATTCATCCGGTAACTTAGAATAAAAATTATGAGCGTTTTCACAGAGATGCGCCTGATGATTCGTACAGTAATAACATCTGCCACATGTCAAATAATAAAGAGCGGATATGCGGTCACCAACCTTTATTGGAGTGCCTGCATTATCAGTATAGACATCAGTTCCCAAATCCATAATTTCACCAACCATTTCATGACCTAATAAACCTGATGTTTCTGATGGATCGGTTCCTTTCCAAATATGCACTTCAGATCCACAAACATTAGTACGCAGAATTTTTGCTAAAACAGACCCTTCTTCTGCTTTTGGCAAAGTATACTCCTTAACTGTTAACTCTCCCGGTTGATTCATTACTGCTATTTTTCCTTTCATACAAACTTCCTCCCTCATATTTTCATTAATAATTTCAATTCTGTTTTCTGTAGTAATAACCCTACTATAATTAATACTCATATACTGGAAATAGTTTGGTACCTACAAAAGTAACCGCTTTCAAAATTACTCAAATAGTCTTTATTAATTAAATATTTTTTGAGTAAATTTAAGGAACATATAAACCCTCTCCCATCAAATATTTCTTGTAAAACACTAAGTTTAATCAAACTTCAAAATATTAGTACATAGTCCCATTTTTTAAAATATTACTATAATCATCCAGAAACGTCAACCATATTTTTTTAAATTTGTAAATGGTTTGAAAATTCATTAAAATAAAATTAGAATCTGCAATAACTGTTATAAACAAGGAATTAATATGTATCAAATAATACTCTTTGCAATATGTAATCTTATAAAATTACCACAAATGAAATTTATTGAATGTCTCCAATGAAATTTGTTTTACGATTTCATTGGAGACAATCTCTTCTTTTTTATGATTCACTTTATGAATGAGCATAAATCTTTCTGCCACAGTTACATAAATATGCAGCACATGTTTAAGCATTACAACTTATATAAACACCGAATCCGCTTATTGCCATTCTCTATTTCCAGTTACTATATTTTCTTAGATATGGTAGTACCTATTTAACCTTTTCTAAATCAAGTTCTTCGAATGCTTTAACTCCTGCTTCGGCTACTCGTACATCATTAGGAACACTACTTCCACTCACACCAATAGCGCCCACTACCCTGCCGTCTTTTTCGAGAGGAATACCACCTCCAAAAACAACTAAACGTCCTTGATTTGTTGTGTTTAAACCGTATAGTTCGGCGTTAGGTACAGTCGCTTCAGCAAGATTAGAAGTAGGCATTTTTAAAGCTACAGAGGTCCATGCCTTATTTTGTGCGATATCAATACTCGCTAGCCATGCATCATCCATACGATGCGTTGCAATGAGATTTCCACCTTCATCTAAAATAGAAATCACCATCTGGACACCGACTTTTGAAGCTTCATCCTCTGCTCCACTAATAACTTCTTTTGCAATTTCCAAGTTGATTTTGCTCATTATTTTCCACCTCTTTTGTAAATTTAAATGATATTAGCAGCCTCATTTTAGGCTAGTTAATTATTACCTTATTTTAAAATCGCAGTCTAATCTTTTAACAGTTGAATCATTTTAACTAATTAAGATTGATGTTTTATTTTGCAGTTCTCTGATTCAATAAGGCTAATCATTTATAGAGTTGATATAGACAATCTGTCGCAAATAAAACTATAGAATGCTCCCAATACGAACCCCTTCAGCAACTGCGTCACTAAGTTTTCTTGGAGCAATCGAATCGCCAATAAGGTGAACATCTAAATTGGGGGAAGCCTTCAAAAGTTGTTCATAAAGTTCATCTTGGGCTTTTTGGTAACCGACAAAAACAATAACATCTACATCCTCTACAACTCGCTCACGCCCGGACCATACTTCTTCCAACAGAAAATTTTGATTTTTTTGACCAACAAGTGTCTGGTTTGGCGTCAATATCACATTATTTTTCGCCAATAAAAGATATAATCGCGGCTTTTGCATCTGATCTAGATCCTCACTAACCGACCATAATGGGGTAACAATTTCTACTTGTGACGCTCCTGCTTCGGCTGCAAATTTAGCGATGCTTGCCCCACGGAATTTGCCTTCACGATCGTACACCAAAACACGAGAGTCAGGCGAAATAGAAATCTGCCCATCAAGAAGTTCAACATCTGTCGTACAACGGGCTGTTATACCTTTCACTTCAGGTGGAATTTCTGCATTTGACCCTGTTGCCAGAATTACTGCATCTGGATTAAGATTCAATATTTCTTCTACTCCAGCTTTCTCATTTAATTGTACATCAACATGGAATCTTTTTAATTCTCGTTCAAGCCACTTTATATGCCTTCCAAAGTGTGGACGTTCAGATGCAGCTGTTCCAGTTGCAACCTGTCCTCCGAGATGTTCGGCAGCTTCCAACAAAATAACTTCATGTCCACGTTCAGCAGCCACACGCGCTGCTTCCATTCCTGCAGGTCCTCCTCCAATAACAACTACTCTACGTTTATTTTTCGCCTTCTCAAAATGGGCTAATGAGTCATCTGCAACAGCTGGATTAACAGCACAAACAATCGGCCTCCCTGAATAAAGTCTCCCAATACTGTCTTCAGTTAATGCGATATCTGGACGAATTTGAGAAACTCTCCCTTCCTCTGCTTTTCGTGGTAATTCTGGATCAGCCATGATTGCCCGAGTCATAGCTACAAGGTCGCTGTTACCTTGATTCAAAGCTTCATCAGCCTGGTCTGGATCCAAGATCCTTCCTGCTACTAATACAGGCACAGAAAGGTGTTCTTTCATTCTACGGGCGTCCTCAACATAAGTGCCTCGTTTGAAAGTATCCCCTGGTACTCCTGCTGCTTGAACAATCATGTCAACCTTGGTTCCTCCAGCAATATTAAACATGTCGATATGTCCTAATTCATCAAGTTCCTTTGCTATTTCAATCATATCGTCTTTATCAAGACCTAATTTATCAGTCAGCGGATTTCCAGTCATCCGAAAGCCTATGATAAAATCATCAGAAACCGCTTTAGCTACTGCCTCAACAACCTCAACAGAAAAGCGCATCCTGCCTTCCAAATCTCCTCCATAACGATCCGTGCGGTCATTAATGGTTGGACTCCAAAATTGTTCAATCAAGTGTCCTCCAAAGGACGTAATTTCAATTCCATCCCATCCGCATCTCTCTAAACGTGCGGCCGCTTCTGCAAAAGCATCAACTATAGGTGGTATATCTTCCGTACGCAATACATGCGGAATCTCACGATGAACTCCTTCAGGAACTGCAGATGGAGCCTGTAAGGGCCTTCCACTTAATGCTGAATCACCACGTCTTCCCATGTGTGTAGCCTGAGACATAATAAGCGCTCCATGTTCGTGAGCATGTTCCGCAAGTTCCCTTAACCTCGGTTCATTTTTGGGGTTCCACAAATCTATAGAGCCATATGAAGCTGACGATTCTTTATAAACGCTCGCCGACCCAAAAGTCATGATTAACCCTGCCCCTCCTACTGCCATTCTTTTCAAATAACGAACATGTCGATCACTCAGTATCCCATCCGTTTCAAATCCTGTTGCATGTGCAGAAACTACAATTCGGTTTTTCACAGTGCGATTACCAATATCTAGTGTGCTAAATAAGCTTTTAAAGTCTGTTTTTTTCTCACTATTAACGTTTGCCATTATAAAAGCCTCCTATAAAAATTAGTAGTACACACAGAATCACAAATACCTTCTTTCCCATGAAATACTGTAATAATCATATTTTGTTACTACCTTCTAATTCATATTTTTATACCATCACCTTTCAGATTTATAGACTTATAACAGGACCTCATTGGTCATCAACTCTGTGATGCAACCTGATTTTCAAACAAAATAATACATTTAAAACGACTAGAAACAAGATTTCACTCATTCATTTATTTAAGCGTTTTCATAAAAAGATAATAAATATTATTGACACTTCTGTTATGTGTCCAAATAGTCAAACTTCATCTTTCATACTTGTTATTTTTAATGATTCGAAATAATCTAATGCCAGACTTGGCACGTTGTCCAATTAATTACAACATCTGGTTTAGATTTGAAACTAATTCCGCCGTATATTCATTTAAATATGAATTTGTAATAAACTCTACAGATGGCTGCTACGAAAAGTGTATTATCAACTTTCTGAACACCTCCTTATTAAAGTCGCTATTAATCACTTCTGAACATTTAGAATTTCAAACAGGAAACGTAAAACATGTGTTTGAACTTCATACGAACATTTTTAGGACTTAGTCCCGTTTGGACTTATGTTACAATAAATATTAAAAAATAGCAATGGCTGTTTTTTAGTCTTTTTGATATTTTTTGCTGATTAATGTTGTCTTAATTAATGTTATTTTTTATTATTACCGTTTCATTTTATAATGCATTATTTTACTATTAGAAGTCCTTCTACTTAATATTTGGTATCATTTATTTCGATACCTTGCATAAAACTGTTCGAAATTAAGCTTCTTGGATTGTGCTTAAAATATAAAATTTGATACATTTTTACGTATAGCCACATGATTCATAATTTAAAAATAAAAGCTTTAACCTACTTTTGCAGATTTTTTTAATTGACGTCTCTTTTCGGATTCCGAAACTACCAGGGCACATACTGTATCACCAGAAATATTTACGGAAACACGCATCATGTCAAGAAGGCGATCAATCCCAATAATAAGTGCAATACCTACTACTGGCAAAGAAACCTGACTAAGAATCATGGTTAACATAATTAATCCAGAATACGGAACACTTGTCGTACCAATACTGGCTAATACTGCAAATATAACAATCATGGATAACTAAAAGAAAGTTAAATTACTTCCATACACTTGGGCTATAAATATTGTTGCCGTCCCTTGCATAATAGCAGTTCCATCCATATTCATCGTTGCCCCTAAGGTTTGAACAAACCTACTGATTTGTTTAGGAATCTCTATTTTTTCTTGGGCCATTTTTAGAGAGACAGGAAGTGCCGCAACACTGCTTACCGTACTAAACCCAATTAGTATTGCAGGTAAAAAACTCTTGTAGAACCGTATCGGATTCATTTTACCCAGAAAATATATAATTGCCCCATAGAAAACAAGAGCATGCAAAAGTAAACCTAGTATAACAACCAGCATATAAGAAACCATAGCTCTTGCACCATCTAAACCCATCTGACCTATCGATGAAGTTAGCAAACCAAAGGCACCATACGGAGCAAATCGCATAATCAGATTAACCAAAGTCATTACAATTTCGTTCCCTTGTTCCATTAAATTTCTTAGTCCTTCCACTTTTTTCCCTAGCAGTGCCACTGCAAGCCCAATAAAAATGGAGAACATTAGAACTTGTAATATATTTCCTTCAGACATCGCTTGTATTGGATTAGATGGGATTAAATCTAAATAGTTACTTTTTAGATTAGTGGTTTCCCCGCTGAAACTTAATGCAGAAGTATCAACATCCACATTTCCCGGCCGAAAAATAGATGCTAAACTTATTCCTACCACAATCGCAAAAATAGTTGTACCAAGAAAAAAGTGACTGTTTTCACTCCAATTCTTCCTAATTTTTTCGGATCACCTAAAGAAGATACACCTAAGACAAGAGAAAAAATATTAGAGGTATAATTATCATTTGAATTAAATTGTGAAATATTTCCCTAAGCGGACCAAACAGGTAATTTTCAAGTGTAGCAAACAGATTCGGAGATAAATAATGTAATGGTATAATGTTATGCCCACTACGGCACCAAGACCAAGAGCAATCAAAACTTTTATAGTTAGATTCATACTTTAGCCTCCATTAATATCGTTGATTACTAAGCTTCTTATATTCTAAATAATTCGAAAAATGAATAATTTTAAAGTAAATAATTATTTGTCAAATTTACCAGATAATGTTAAACAAAAATAGTTTCCTTATACTAATTCTTCACCTAATACATCTATAATATTATCATTCATTTTAATTCCTCAATCTTTTAAGAAATAAGAATATATTAATTTATGATAAATTTAAGAAACCATTCAAAGTAATAGACAATATAAATTTTATTTACATGCAATAATTTCTACCCTAATAATGGATTTATTTTTTAATTGAACCGCGAATTTCTTGTATCTGATTCTCCGCTATCAGAGGTTCTCTATCCCTGACTGGTAACGAAATGGATACTTTAGAAAAATTCTTCAAACATGTAACGCTGGCAGCCATCACAGAAACGGTTTATCGCAAATGGAATTATCTCTATCGATGCAATTCATTTTGAAGTACGTGATGAAGCCCTAATCCAAAAACAAGAAAAGTAATAAACAAATCAACTATAATTTATTATATTCTCAGCCGTTTCATTACTACGACTCTCTAACAATTAAATCTACACAAAAAATAAGGCACTTGTTATGATAACAGGCCCTTATTTTACAGTATTCGATTGTCCCCTTCTAAATAGTTAATCGATAGGCATCATTTTCATCATTGTAACTTAATGGATTTTACTGTATTACAATTCCGTGAGTTCACATTTTATATGTGAGAGTACTCCTTAATTATTAATTGATATTAAAATCTATTTTTAGACGTATTAATATTAAAATTAGCTTTAATTTTTAATTGTTTCATTCTGTTCTCTCTCCACTCATACATTCCATTAATAAATAGGGATAATGGATTCGCCTAATTCAGTAAGAAAATAAGGGGCAGCACCCAAGTATACAGGTTCTTTATTATCTTGTATCGTTACTCAATGTGTCTGTAGATGAGTTTTTCTTACCTACAAACGGTCTGTCAAATAAGTACCAGAAGTATACAAGAGGAAAAGCAAATGGATAGTTTTATGGATAAAGAGTTAATGATCATAGAAGCATTGGTGAACAATATCAAAGAAGTTAGATACATCGAAGAATAATACATAACAGAAAGAGCCGATAAAATGAGATATAAAAACCTCAAATTATTGGCTCTGCGTCTTTGCGTCTGGCTCTGTTATTACAGTTACTTTAAATGTAAGCGTCAAATAATTCCCACCTACTCTTTATAAACCACGCATGAGATAATCTCCATAGAAAATCATACGGAGGTTATGCGATGACAAATGCAGAAAAAAGAACAGAATGGAAAGCAAGATATGATGCTTGGAAAGCTAGTGGTATGCAAGCTGC